>NZ_BAAAHQ010000060.1:0-42039 GCF_039525605.1 Nonomuraea longicatena
CGCTCGGCGCGGTCACGGCCGGGCTGGCGGCGGCCGTCGCGCCGCTCGCGGCGGCCTTCCCACATGGGCTGCACCTGTTCTGGCACCAGGTCGGCGACGGGTTGTGGCTGCGCGGTCTCGGCCCGGCGCACCGGGCGGCGCTGGCGTGGTCGGCGGGGCTGCTGGCGTGGCTGGCCTGGCACGCGGCGCGGGCGCTGGCGCGGACGCTGGCCGAGCAGCGCCGCCACCGGCTGCTGGTGGACGTGCTGGCCGAACGCGACCCCGAGCACGACGCCTATCTGCTGCCGGGTGAGGAGCCGGTCGCCTACTGCGTCCCCGGGTTGCGGGCGCGGATCGTGCTGAGCAGGGGCGCGCGGGCCCGGCTCGGCGCTGCGGAACTGGACGCCGTGCTCGCCCATGAGCGGGCGCACGCGCGGGGCCGCCACGACCTGGTGCTGCTGCCGTTCGTCGCGCTGGCGCACGCCTTCCCGTGGCTGCCCGCGGCGCGGGCGGCGCGCGAGGCCGTACCCGTGCTGCTGGAGATGCTCGCCGACGACCGCGCCCGGCGGGTGCACGGTGACCGGGTGCTGGCGCGGGCGATCGTCGAGATGGTCGCGCCGTCCCCGGGGCCGTCTTCGGGCCCGGCGACGCCGGGGCTGGCCGACACGGGGGTGGCCTGGCGGGTGCGGCGGCTGCTGGAGCACACGCCGGGGCACCCTTGGGCGCCGACGGCCGCGTACGGCGCGGCGGCGGTGCTGGGCGGCTGCGCGCTGTCGCTGCTGTCCGCGCCGGTCTTCTGCGGGCTGCTCTGGCCGGGTTAGGGTCCTGAGCACCGCCACGGTCTTCTACTCTTGGGAGAACTCATCTTCTACCAAACGTAGAACCAAGGGAGTGCACGTGTCGGACCAGCAGGATCGGGCCAGCGCCCGGCGCGCCAAGGTCGAGGCCATGCAGGAGGAGGACGCCAGAGGGCGCGCCCGCAAGCGCAACCTCGCCGTCGCGCTGTCGGCCGTCGCCGTCTTCGCCGTCGTCGTCGCGGCCGTACTGCTGACGGGGAACGCCCGCGAACCCGCCGCCGGGGCGGGCGCCGCCGCCGCGCAGGTCCTCAGGCCGGACAGCCACCGGCTGCAGACCGCGGCGGACGGCAAGGTGACACTGGTCGAGTTCCTCGACTTCGAGTGCGAGGCGTGCGCCGCCGCCTTCCCCGTCGTCGAGGAACTGCGCAAGGAGTACACCGGACGGGTGACGTTCGTGGCCCGCTACTTCCCCATCCAGAGCCACTTCAACGCCGAGCGCTCCGCCCGCGCCGTCGAGGCGGCCGCCCAGCAGGGGCGCTTCGACCAGATGTACCAGCGGATGTACCAGACCCAGCGCCAGTGGGGCGAGCAGCGCACCCCCGCGGACAAGCTGTTCCGGTCCTTCGCCCAGGACCTGGGCCTCGACATGGCCAAGTGGGACGCCGCCTACGACGCTCCGGAGACTCTTGAGCGCATCAACAAGGACGTCGCCGACGGGCAGGCCCTCGGCGTCCAGGGCACCCCGACGTTCTTCCTGAACGGCAAGAAGCTCGAACCGAAGTCCACCGACGACATCAAGGCGGCGATCGATGCGGCCCTCGCAGGCTGAGACCTTCCCCCGGCTGCTGCCGGGGCTGCTGCTGGGCGGCGGACTCGTCGGGCTCGTCGCGGCCTTCGTGCTCGCGGTCGAGAAGATCGCGCTGCTGAAGAACCCCGAGTACGTGCCCAGCTGCAGCATCAACCCGGTGCTGTCGTGCGGCTCGATCATGTCGACGCCGCAGGCCGAGCTGTTCGGCTTCCCCAACCCGCTGATCGGCATCGCCGGGTTCGCCGTCGTGACGACAGTGGGCGTGGTGGCGGTGGCCGGTATCCCGTTGCCCCGGTGGTTCTGGATCGGGCTGCAGGCCGGGGTCACGGCCGGGGTCGTGTTCGTGCACTGGCTGATCTACCAGAGCCTGTACGTGATCGGCGCGCTGTGCCCCTACTGCATGGTGGTGTGGGCGGTGACCATCCCTCTGTTCACGTACGTCACGCTGCGGGGGCGCAGGCTCGCGCCGTATCACGGGATCATCCTCACGGTGTGGTTCCTCGCGATCCTGGCGCTGGTGCTCGTGCGGTTCTGGTCGTACTGGAGCACTCTCGTCTAACCGACCGCGAGCCGGGTGAGGGTCAGCCTGTGCTCGCGGGTCTCCACCGGGAGCAGGCCGGACAGCACGGGCGTGAACCGCACCGTGACCGGCCTGCCCGCCGGGAGCGGGGCGTTGAGATCGTGGCCGTGGACGCGCAACTCGTCGGAGACGTCGCTGGTGACGGTGATGGCGACGGGACGGCCCCGGCCGACGCGCACCCGGCCGGGCGGCGGGGTGACGTGGCCACGGGCGATCGTGATGCGCACCTCGACCTCGCCGGGGACCGCGCGGCTCGCGGGGGGCATGGGCGCGGCGGTCACGGCGTTCCCGCAGCCGGCCAGCAGCACCCCTGCCGCCAGGGCGGCCAGCGTCCTCACTTGCATCTCCAAGCTCCTCACGCTACTTCCGCTCTGTGCCGGGGACAAAGGCTTTTCCCCGTCGTCGGTCAGAACCCGTCTCCTTGTTACGGCGCAGCCCGGTCACGGCAACCCGCCGCCCCGCGCCGGCGGCCTCCAGAAGACGCTCCTCCCTTCCGCGTCTCCCCGCCGTAACGCCGCCTTGTCGCGCGCCCACCCGGCACAGGTACTTCGCCGTAAGAGGCGCCGCCGTTCACCGCACCCCGTCCCGCCGTCGCGGCGCCCGGAAAACCCCGGGTAGCGGTGCAGGGACCTGACCACGGCCGCGCCGTGCTGCGTACGTTTTGTGCCCGCCAGGGTCTTCTGGCGCCGCGTACGTGTCCGCACGCTCGGCTCCCCTGGCGCCGCGACGGCGGGTCGGTGTGAGGTGGAGACCGGCGCCCCGGTACGGCGATCGGCGTGGGGTGGGCAGGCGGTCAGGAGGGCGGCGTCATGGCGGGAACCCCGGACAGGAGGAGCGTTTTCTGGAGGCCGCCGGCGCGGGGCGGCGGGTTGGCGTAACCGGGCGGCGCCGTAACAGAGAGAAAGGTCCTTGTGCGCCGTAACGGAGAGAAGAGATCTTCTACGACGGAGAGGGAGATCTACCCGGTGAGGCCCGACATGAGCTGGTCGACGATGCGGGGTGCCAGCACCGTGCCGGACTCGCCGCCGCCCCACTTGCAGTGCCAGATCACGGCCCCGTTCAGCGTCGCCAGCGCGATCTCCGTGTCCAGGTCGGCGCGTAGTTCGCCGGTGGCCATGCCGCGTTCCAGAATGGCGCGCAGTGCCTCTCGCCGGGGTTCGAGCACGAGGCACCGGAACTTCGCCAGCAACGCGGGATACCGGTCGGACTCGCCCATCGCCATGTGCATCACGCTGCGGTTGCGGCCGTCGACGGCGTCCGCGTGCATCGCGGTGAGCATCACGATGAGGTCGTCGCGCACCGACTCGCCCTTGATCGGCGGCATCGGGGTGCGCAGGACGGCCAGGGCGTCGACGACGAGGTCCTCCTTGTTGGACCACCGCCGGTAGATGGTGGTCTTGCCGACGCCCGCACGGGAGGCGATCGCCTCGATCGACAACTCGGCGATGCCCATGCCCTCGCCGATGAGATCGAGGGTGGCCTCAAGGATCGCCCGCTCGGCCCGTTCGCTGCGCGGACGGCCCGCCTGCCGGGCCGTCGCCGATTCCCGCGTACTCATCGCAACCTCACACTACCGCTGCTTCCTTGCCCCTGGTGTCGGGGACGGCGGGCGTCCTGCCCGGCATCCACTTCGCCACCACGAACACCCCCGCGAGCGCGATGGCGGCCGCGACGAGCGTCGTCGTGTGCATGCCGTCGATGAAGGCGCGGAAGGCCGGGCCGAGCACCGCCGGGTCGCCCTGGGCGGCGGCGACGGTCCCCATGATGGACTCGCCGGCCCCGTGCCGGGCCTCCTCCGGCAGCGCGGCCAGCGCGGGCGCGACCTCGCTGCGGTACACGGCCGACAGCACCGAGCCGAGTACGGCGACGCCGAGCGCCCCCGAGAGCTGCCGGACCGTGTTGCTCATCGCCGATCCGACGCCCGCCTTCTGCGGCGGCAGCGACTCCATGATGGCGGTGGTGGCGGGCGGCATGAGGTTGGCCATCGCGGCACCCTGGACGAAGAAGACGATCTCCACGATCACGATCGGGGTGTTCTGGTCGAACAGCGCGTACGCGGCCAGGGACAGGGTGATCACCACCATGGCGACGGTGGCGGACAGTTTGGCGCCGAACCTGTCGTTCACCTTCTGGCTGAGCGTGGAGAAGATCACCTGCGCCGCCGCGAACGGGATCATCAGCGCTCCGGCCTGCAGCGGCGTGTACCCCCTCACGATCTGCAGGTAGAACGTGAGGAAGAACATCCCGCCCATCATCGAGAAGAAGACGATCCCGATCATGCCGACGGCGGAGCTGAAGCGGGCGTTCTTGAAGTTGCGCACGTCGAAGGCGGGGTGCTCGATCCGCCGCTCCCACCAGACGAACGCGCCCAGGACGAGCAGCCCGAGGACGCCGGGGAAGATCACCTCGGGGTGGGCGAGGGTGGCGAGTTCGCCGCCGCGCACGATCCCGTACGTCAGGGCGACCAGCCCGATGATGGACAGGATCACGCCGACCGGGTCGAGCCTGGTCGGCCTGGGGTCGCGCGACTCGGGGACGACCGAGGCGATGAGGATCACGCTGACGATCACGATGGGCACGTTCACGAGGAAGACCGAGCCCCACCAGAAGTGCTCGATGAGCAGGCCGCCGGTGACCGGCCCGATCGCGACGGCGAGGCCGACGCCGCTGGTCCACAGGGCGATGGCCCGGCCGCGCTCGCGGGGCGGGAAGACGTTGGAGATGATCGCGAGGGTGGCGGGCATGATGGCGGCGCCGCCGATGCCCATCGCGGCGCGGGCGAGGATCAGCTGCGTGGGATCCTGGGCGTACGCGCTGGCCAGGGAGGACAGGCCGAACATCACCATGCCGATCATGAGCATGCGCTTACGGCCGTTGCGGTCGCCGAGGATGCCGAACGTGAACAGCAGCCCGGCGAAGACCAGCGTGTAGGAGTTGATGGCCCACTCCAGTTCGCCCTGGGTGGCGCCGAGTCCTTCGACGGGGTCGGCGATGGTCTTCATCGCCACGTTCAGGATCGTGTTGTCGAGGACGACGGCGAGCAGGCTGAAGACCAGCACGCCGAGGATCGCCCATCTACGGGGGTGTCCGGTGGTCTGTTCCATGCGCAGGCTTCCTTAGGCGGAATTCCGATACGATCATGTTTCGCAACGGGAGCGTATCGTGACACAATCCGATACGCAACGGAATCGTTTCGCAAGTCTGCCGCCCGCGCTCCTGTCTCCGTGCTCTCTTCGGGGGCTGGGTCGTTACCGTATGAGCGTGGGCAGACCAGCGAAGTTCGACGCCGACCGGATCCTCGACGCCGCCGCGGCCGTGGCGGCGGAGGGCGGGCAGGGCGCGGTGACCGTCACCGCCGTGGCCGCCCGCCTCGGCGCGCCCAGCGGCTCCATCTACCACCGGTACGGCTCGCGCGACCTGCTGCTGGCCCATCTGTGGATCCGGACGGTCCGCCGGTTCCAGGAGGGCTTCCTGGAGGCGGCCCGCACCCCTGACCCGGTCGAGGCGGTACGCCGGACGGCGGCGCACACCGTGCGATGGTCGGCCGAGCACCCCGACGAGGCCAGACTGCTGCTCAGGCACCACGTCGACGAACTGCGCCTGGCCTGGCCGACGGAACTCGGCGAGGAACTGTCGCGGTTGAACGCCGCCTCGATGGCGGCGATGGGTCGCATCGCCGCCGGTTGCGGGCACGGCGACCTGCGGCGGGTGGTGTTCGCGCTGGTGGACGTCCCGCTCGCGGCGGTGCGGCGTCACCTCCGGGCGGGTGAGGGGAGTCCCGGGGAGGTGACCCGCATGGTGGAGACGGCGGCCCTTGCGGTAGTTTTGGAGAGTGACCTCTAAAACTGTTGAAGATCTCTACGCCGCCTTCGCCGCCGCCGATCCCGCCGCCCTGCTCGCCACCCTGCACCCGGACTTCGTCCTCGACGTCAGCCCCGGCATGCCCCTGGGCGTCGGCAAGCGGCACCATGGCCGCGAGAACGCCCTGATGGAGTGCTGGGCCGTGATCTTCGGCGCGTACGAGACCGCACCCGTCCCCGACCAGTACATCTGGGCGGCGCCGGACCGATGCGTCGTCCTCGGCCACTACCTGGGCACCGCCCGCGCCACCGGCCGCCCGCTCGACGCCGTCTTCGCCCACGACCTCACCCTCAAGGACGGTCTGATCACGAACTTCGTCCAGATCACCGACACGGCCCGCTGGCACGAATCCCTCGGCGCCCCTCCCACCGCAGCCGCCGCCTGAGCGGGGTAGGGAGCCAGAGCGGGCGATCGGGGTGCCGTCGTGCGCCGGGCAGGCGGTGAACAGGGCGGGCCAACAGGGCGGCGTAGCGGCGGGAGGTGTCTCGAAAGAGGAGCGTCACCCTGGAGGCCGCCGGCAGGGGGCGGCGGGTGGCGTGAGGGGGGCTTCAGCCGTGATGACTCATCTGAGCGCCGCGAAGTGGGTCAGGTGAGGGCGGCGCGCGAGCGGCGGCGGATGGACGGGCCGAGCACGAGGAGCGCCGCGGCGGAGGCCAGGCCGACGGCCCCCAGCACGAACCACAGCGCGCCCCCCGTCACCCCCAGGGCGCCGCCGAGCAGCGGCGCCAGCACCGTCGAGGCCGACCACGCCAGCCCGAACACCCCCGAGTACCGTCCCCGGAGTGCCGGCGGCGCGAGCGCGGCCACAATGGCCGCTGCCGTCCCCGCCGTCGCGATCTCCCCGAGCGTCCACACGGCGACGCTCGCCATCAGCGAGCCCAGGTCGGTGACGAACGCCGTCATGGCGAAGCCGACCGCCATGACCGCCAGCCCCGCCGCCATCGTCACCGGCCCGTCGAGCCGCCCCAGCCATCCGGCCACCAGCGGCTGCATCACCACGATGAGCACCCCGTTGACCGCCATCGCCAGCCCGAAGTCTCCGACCCCCACGATCCGCGTCATGGCCACGGGCAGCATGGTCACGGTCTGCGAGTACATGATCGCGTTGCCGAGCACCACGAGCGTGAAGGCCACCATCACCCGGTCGCGGAACACCGCGCCGAACCCGCCGCCCGCGCTCTCGCCGCGCTCCGGACGGGTCTCGGGCACCGCCCGCCACACCAGGACGGCGAACCCCAGGCTGGTGGCCGCGTTGATCCAGAACAGCCAGTGGAACCCCAGTTCGGCCAACCGGCCCCCGGCCGTGACGGCCACGGAGAACCCCAGGTTGACCGCCCAGAACAGCAGCGCGAACGCGCGCGGCCGCTCGGCCGGCGAGACCAGGTCGGCCACCAGCGCGCTGGAGGCGGGCCGGTAGGCGTCGATCACCAGCCCGAGCGCGAACATCGCCGTCATGATCATCGGCAGGCTGGTGCTGTGGCCGAGCCAGATCATCGCGGCCGACGTGGCCGCCATCCCCCCGGTGAGCGTGATCCGGCGCCCGACGCGGTCGGCCAGCATCCCCGCCAGCGGCTGCGAGAACAGCGACCCGGCGCCGTACACCGCCATCACCACACCGGCGGCCGCCACCGACAGCCCGCGCGCCTGCGTCAGGTACACGCCGGTGAACGGGATCACCATCGTGCCGATCCGGTTGACCAGTGTGCCGCTCCACAGCGCCCAGAACGGCCGGGGCAGCCCGCCGACCCGCGCGCGGACGAAGGACGTCTGAGGGGAGGCCATCGTCAGAGTCTGAGGCCCGCCCCCACGGGGTCGCCAGCGGGTTTCGGTCAGTGAGACACCGGGCCCGTCGCCGGCCGGGTTCCCGCCGCCGGCGGAGGGGGCGAGCACGCCCCCTCCACCAGCAGCGCCGCCCACAACACGGCCCCCGCCGTACACAACGCCCAGACCGTCCGCGCCGGGCTCGTCTTCCTGTGCCGCCCCACGCAAGATACATACTGCGACGACCGTGTCACGTTACGTGTATCTCGCCGACTCCAGCAGCCAGTCCAGGTGCGCGCGCGGCGCCGCCAGGTAGGCGCAGGCCACCTTGCTGGCGTCGCGCGCCTCCTTGGGCTCCAGCTCGTCCAGCGGCAGCAGCCGCGCCGCCCCGCGCATGTCGTGACAGCGCTCCTCCACCCGGTCGAGCACCCACGCGACCGCGCCCCGCTCGTCCAGGTCCAGCTCGTGCATGGCGATCACCACCAGGTTGTGCGCGTCGCCGCGCTCCTTGCCCAGCGACGCGACGTCGTTGCACCAGGCGATCGTGTCACTGCACGCCTCGACCAGATCGCGCCACGGGTCGCACGCCTGCAGCCAGCCCGGCACCTCCACCCGCAGGCACGGCTCCACGAGGTCGTACAGGTAGGGGCCGACCGTGCCGCGCCGCAGCGCCGGGTACTCCTCGATGGTGGGCACCCGGCCCGTCGCCCGGTTCCTCGCCTCGGTACGGCACGCGTCGTGCTGCCGCTGCAGCCCCATCGCGAACCTGGCCCGCCACCGGTCGCTCATCCGGACGCTCGTCACCCGCCACAGGTCGGCGAAGGCCGCCTCCAGCGGATGGTGGGCGGCCCCGGTGAGCAGTCCCTGGAAGACCTCCAGCGGGCACGGTCCCTCGTCGAGTTCGTCGTCGAAGTGGAACAGCCAGGTCAGCCACTGCGCGAACAGCGCAGCGGCGGCCGCGTCGAACTCCGCGAACGCCCGCCCCGCCATCCGGTGGAAGCCCACCGCCGGGTCGGCGCGCAGGCCCGTGCGCCGCGCCCAGTCGATCACCGCCGCCTCGATCGCGAACACCGACGGGTGCATACGGGCGGGCCTGGCCATCGCGGGCACCCGCGCGGTCAGCGGCAGCAGCGCCTCGGCCGGTGAGCCGCCGCGCCGGGGCGCGGGCAGCATCGGCTTCCTCGTGAGCACGGAACGCAGGGCGTCCCTCACAGAAGCGATCATCATCGGGAGCGCCTCACAGCGGGCCGAACAGCCAGTTGCCCGCGCTGTGCGGGTCGTCGCCCGTGTAGTACTGCCGGGCGGCGTCGACCAGGTCGCTCACCGACAGCGAGCCGCAGCCCTCGCGGTCGAGCCGGTCGAAGGCCTCGTCCACGTCGTCGTAGGCGGTGCCGAACGCGCTCAGCATGGTCCGGAACTCGCTCGGCCCGATCCGCCCGTCGCCGTCGGCGTCGCACAGTTCCGCGACGGCCCGCGTGGCGGGGAAGAAGACCGGCTCGAACTGCCCGCCTTCGACGAAGGCCGAGGTCATGCCCCGGCGGAACTCCTCACGGGAGATCCGCGTGTCCGCGTCGCGGTCCAGTTCGCCGACCAGCGCCGCCCAGATCCCGTCGAAACCGTCGACGAGCCTGGTGCCCGTCATCGAGGTCGGCGACTCCCCGAACCCCACCAGGATGCGGGCCCCCAGGCCCAGCAGGTCCCCCCGCTCGATCTCGCCCCTGCCCCCCACATCGATGTGGTCGAAAGCGCGGTCGAGCTTGTGATTGCGCAGGTCGATAGCCACGAATGCCTCCCCCGAGACTGATCTGCGTGATCACATTAGGTGGGCGCGCGTGGTTTGTCAGTGAGCCACGCACCGGCGGGCCCCCGTAACGTGTGCGAAACACGGACACGGCATCCTGTAAGCGCACAGTACTGTCTCATCGAGGGGCCGCCTTGGACCGCCAGCAGGAGTTCGTGCTCCGTACTCTCGAGGAACGCGACATCCGGTTCATCCGGCTCTGGTTCACCGACGTCCTCGGTTTCCTGAAGTCGGTCGCCATCGCACCGGCCGAGCTCGAAGGCGCCTTCGCCGAGGGCATCGGGTTCGACGGCTCGGCGATCGAGGGGTTCGCGCGCGTCTACGAGTCCGACATGCTGGCCAAGCCCGATCCCTCGACGTTCCAGATCCTGCCGTGGCGCAGCGAGAACCCGGGTGCGGCCCGCATCTTCTGCGACATCCTCATGCCCGACGGCTCACCCTCGCACGCAGACCCCCGCTGGGTGCTCAAGCGCACCCTCGCCAAGTGCGCCGACATGGGCTTCACCTTCTACACCCACCCCGAGATCGAGTTCTTCCTGCTGAAGAACCGGCCCGCCACGGGCGAGCGGCCCGAGCCCATCGACGCGGGCGGCTACTTCGACCACACGCCCCACTCCTCCGGCCACGACTTCCGCCGCCAGGCGATCATGATGCTGGAGTCGATGGGCATCTCGGTCGAGTTCAGCCACCACGAGGGCGCGCCCGGCCAGCAGGAGATCGACCTGCGCTACGCCGACGCGCTCACCACCGCCGACAACATCATGACCTTCCGGCTGGTCATGAAGGAGGTCGCGCTGGAGCAGGGCATCTGGGCCTCCTTCATGCCCAAGCCGTTCACCGAGCACCCCGGCTCCGGCATGCACACCCACATGTCGCTGTTCGAGGGCGACCGCAACGCCTTCTACGAGGCGGGCTCGGAGTACCAGCTCTCGAAGATGGGCCGCTCGTTCATCGCGGGCCTGCTGCGGCACGCCGCCGAGATCACCGCCATCACCAACCAGTGGGTCAACTCCTACAAGCGGCTGTGGGGCGGCGCCGAGGCCATCGCGGGCCAGGGCGGCGAGGCCCCCTCCTACGTGTGCTGGGGGCACAACAACCGCTCGGCGCTGGTACGGGTGCCGATGTACAAGCCGCACAAGGGCGGCTCGTCGCGCATCGAGTTCCGCTCACTCGACTCGGCCTGCAACCCCTACCTGGCCTTCGCGCTCATCCTGGCCGCCGGGCTGAAGGGCATCGAGCACTCGTACGAGTTGCCCCCGGCCGCCGAGGACAACGTCTGGACCCTCACCAGCGCCGAACGCCGCGCGCTCGGCATCCGCCCGCTGCCCCAGTCCCTCGACGAGGCCATCGGGGTCATGGAGCAGAGCGAACTGGTCGCCGAGACGCTGGGCGAGCACGTCTTCGACTTCTTCCTCCGCAACAAGCGCAGCGAGTGGCGGGAGTACCGCCGCCAGGTCACCGAGTACGAACTGGGCCGCTACCTGCCGGTGCTGTGAGTCTCAGAAGTACCGGGAGGTCAGGTCGGTCGTCGGCCACGTCCTGATCGCCGCCACGGCGTCGTACAGCTCATCCTGGAGAGCGTCGAAGTCGGGGGAGCCGGTCTCCTCACGCCGGTTGAACGTGGCGGCGAAGCAGACGCCGAAGTTCGTGCGGGTCAGGATCGTGTACGTGCCGGGCAGCGAGCCGTTGTGCCAGGTGTTGAAGCCGCTGCCCGCCCGGCGCACCCACCAGCCCCCGGAGTACCAGCTGCCGTGCTCGTTGCGGCCGATCTCCGGTTCGGCCCACAGCCGCGCGAGCGTCGTCTTGGTCAGCACGCTCGTGGAGCCGTCGAAGACGCGGGACAGGCGCACCAGATCGACGGCCGAGGCCATCCACCCGCCCGTGGAGTCGAGGTTGGGGTAGTTGGCGCCGCCGTACGGGTGGGGGACGACCGTGCCGGAGTCGTCGAGCACGGTCTTCGTCGTGAACTTCGACTCGTAGCGCACGCCCGTCGAGGGCGGCACGCTCGGGCTGATGCGCGGCCGCGTCACCCCGGCGGGGCCGAGGATGTGGCGCTGCACGTACGTCGCGTACGGGAGCCCGGACACCTTCTCGATCACCCGGCCCAGCAGCGTGAAGTTCAGGTTGTTGTAGGACATCCTGCTGCCCGGCGCGAAGTCCAGGGGCCGCGAGGTCGCGTACTTCAGGATGTGGGCGTGCGTGATCGGCAGCGGCACGTCCAGCGCGGCCGAGATCGCGTGGTCGGAGAACAGGTAGTCCTTGCCGGAGGCCGCCTTGTCCCAGCCGCTGAGCTGGTGCATCAGGCGCAGCACGGTGATGTCGGCCAGCCGGGGCTCGGCCGAGGTGGAAAGGCCCAGCAGCGGGGCGACCTTGGCGCCCAGGCTCAGCTTGCGGTCCTGCACCAGCCGCATGATCGCGGCGCCGGTGATGTGCTTGCTGAGGCTCGCCAGCCGGAACAGCGTGGTCGGCTGCACCTTGGCCGCTCCGGCGTTGTAGGTGCCGTAGCCCCTGGCCAGCAGCAGCTTGCCGTGCCTGCCGACGGCGAACTGGGCGCTGGAGACGCTGCGCGCCGCGATGAAGTTCTTCAGCCTCGTGTCCAGCCCGGCGAGCTGCGCGGGCACCTGCCCGGTCACAGGCGGCGCGGCCAGAGCACGCGGGGACAGCAGTACCGTTGGTACGGTCGCCGCTCCGCCGACGAGGAGGGCGCGGCGAGTGAGCATGGTCACAGGTGACTCCCGGGTCACATCGGTCTCAACAGGGTTCCGTATATTACGGACCACGCCGGAAGACCGCATCCCGGGTTTCCCAGTCGTGGGCCGTGGCAAACGCTTCGTCCTCTAAAATTGGGCCGTTTGAAATGAAATTTCAGGTGCGGATGTTTCAAACGAGGACAAGGAGGACCGACGTATGACGACGGCTGCCCTGCAGACTGTGCTGACCGTTCCCGAGCGTTTCCAGGGGCCCAAGGGGATCGCCAACGGGGGATGGCTGGCCGGTACGGTCGCCGAGACACTGGGCGGTAACGGCAGCGCCGTCGAGGTCACCCTCCACGCCCCGACCCCCGTCGAGACCGAGCTGTGCCTGGAGCACGTGGCCAACACCGCCTCGCTCCGCCACGGCGACACGCTGCTCGCCGAGGCCATCCCGGTCGCCGAGGAGCTGCCCGCGCCCGCGTTCGTTCGTTTCGCGGACGCCGCCCGTGCCGAAGCCGGCTTCGCCGGCTGGCGGGGCCATGCCTTCCCCGACTGCTTCGTCTGCGGCCTGCGCGAGCCCGGCGACGGCCTGCGCGTCTTCCCCGGCCCGGTCGAGGGCACCGACCTGGTGGCCGCCGGATGGCGGGTGCCGTTCACGGTCGCCGAGGAGGACGGCGTGCCCGCCTCGATCGTCACGGCGGCACTCGACTGCGTGACCGGCTGGGCGCACTTCGCGCCCGGCGAGTCCGCGCTGCTGGGCCGCCTGACCGTGCAGATCCACCGCTCCGTCTACCCCGGCGGCGCCTACTCCGTCGTGGGCCGGGCCACCGGCCGCGAGGGCCGCAAGCTGTTCGGCGAGAGCGCGATCTACGACGGCGACGGCACCCTGGTCGCCGCCGCCCGCGCCACCTGGATCACCCCCCGGGCCTGACGGTCACGGGCAGACCCTCTCGTACGGCAGCGCCGCCGAGACGTGCGCCCGCCATTCGGCCTCGCTGAGTGTGCGCCCGGCCCGAGCGCACACGGCGGCCAGCACCTTGGCGGGCGCCACGGGGTGGGCGGTCACGACGCCTCGCTCGTTCACGACCAGCACCTCGGAGCCGTCGGCGGTGAAGGCCATCGACCGGGCGCGGGTGTAGGGGTCCTCGCCGCCGTGCGGGTCGGGGAGCGGGCCCAGCATCACTCCCGCCGAGACGTCGAACAGCGCTGCCCTGCCGTCCTGGGTGGTACCGGCGGCCACGTTCTCCGAGGGGGAATGGGCGTGGGGCTCGTCGATCCCCGTGACGGCGGTTCTCCTGCTGCGGAGGGTGGCCGTGTCCCACAGGCCCAGCCGCAGCCGGGAGTCCATCACGGTCAGCGTGTCGCCGGAAGGCGAGAAGTGCAGGCCGGTGATCCGGTGGTCGAGCCCGCCGCCGCCGAACGGCTCGGCCACCGGCTTGCCGGTGCGCGCGTCCACGAGCGTGACCTGGCGGGCTCCCACGGCCAGCCGTCCGCCGTCGGGGGAGAAGGCCAGCCGGTGGTCGTCGCCCTGGTGGTCGGCGTCCCACAGGGGCCGCTTCGCCCGCCAGTCCCACACCTGGACGAAACCGGTCGCACCGCGTACCGCCGTGATCGCGAGCAGGCTGCCGTCCGGACTGAAGACGCCGTCGCCGATGTCACCCCGGTCGATGTCGAACACGTGCTTGGTCCCCGAGTCGACGACGGTGACCGTCTCCTGGGAGAAGAAGGCGGACAGGCCGCCGCCTCCGAACGCCGCCCCCTGCGCCTCGGGCACCTTCGTCGTCGCGCCCTCTCCGCGTGCCGGTCCGACCGAGGCGCCGCCGGCCGGTGTGTCGGTGGCCAGGCTGCGGCCGTCCTGGCTCAGCTCGGCCCAGTTGACGTCGGGTCCCGCCTGCGCGCCCAGGCCGGAGACGTCCGCTGAGAACACCTGGTCGGTCAGCCGGTAGCGGAGGACCGAGCCGTCGAAGGCGCCCTCCGGAGGGCCTTCCAGATCGCCCTGGACGGGTAGGACGGACATCAGCTGGGAGTCGGACGTCCGCCACAGCTGGATGCCCTCGTAGTCGACGGTGGCCATGACCGGCGTCCCGAAGACCGGGCTGCCGCCACTCCAGTTCCCCTGCGTGCCCGCCCCGTCGAGCCGCCCCAGGTGCGCGCGGGCGCCGGTACGCCGGTCCGTCACCCACAGGACCTCGCCCTTGCCCTCGACCGCGCGCCAGCGGCCGTCGGCGCTGAACGTCGCCCCGCCGGCGGTCCGGTCGAGCCCGTACGCGCCCGTGGCCAGGTTCCAGCGCGTCGGGCCGGCCGGAGTCGAGAACACGACCGTTCGCTCTCCCGCGAACTTCCCTTCCACCCGCTCGTCCTCCGGATCGACCGGCCTGGTGAAGCGCACCTCGCGCAGCCGCTTGCCCGACCCGGTGTCGAAGGCGACGGCCCGGGTGGTGGTCGTGGCGACGAGCGTGCGCCCGGACGCCGACAGCGCGATCGACAGCGGCTGCTCGCCGCCCAGGCCGAGCCCGCGGAAGCCGCCGGAGCGCCGCTCGGTGCGCAGGTCCCAGAGCCGCACCTCGTCCTCGCCGACGCTCGCCAGCGTCCTGCCGTTCTCGGCCATCGTGCGCAGCGTGTCCGCCCCTTCGGCCGGGTCGCGGAACATCCTCGTCTCCCGCTGGGCCAGCGACGCCGTCAGCGCCGCCCTGGAGTACGGCGTCGGGCTCAGCCGCCAGGCGGCGGCGCTCAGCAGCATCGACAGGCGCGGATCGGTGCGCCGGACCGTCGCCACCGCGTTCGCCAGCCGGTCGCCCTCCGCGGCCCGGAGCTGCCGCCCGATCCGCGCGGCCCGCTCGTCGGCGAGCCCGCCCTGGTGGAGGGCCAGTCCGCCCGCCGCCAGCGCGATCACCAGCAGCCCGCCCAGGCTGAGCGCGGCCAGCCGCGAGCGTCCTGCCCGCTTACGCGCCAGGGCGGCGCCGCCGTCCAGGAAGTCCCGCTCGGCGGGTGAGAGTGTGATGTCGCGCCGGGCCGTCGCCGCCCAGCGCAGCGCGTTCTCCAGCCTGCTGCCGTGGAGCAGGTCGCCGTCCCTGCGTCCCGCCGCCTGCCAGTGCTGCGCCGCCGTCCTGATCTCACCGTGTACGGCCAGGCCCTCCCGGTTGGCCGCGATCCACCGCCGGTACCTCGGCCAGGCGTGCGGCAGCGCGGGCCGGGCCAGCTCGACCGTCTGCCCGGAGCGGGCCAGCAGGTAGGAGAAGACCTCCAGGACGCGCTCCACCGCCTGCGGGTCGCCGTTCAGCTCGGACAGCGCGGTGGGCCGTACGGTCAGCTCGCCCCTGGCGTCGGTGGTGACCAGCCGCAGGAACACCTCGGGCACCAGGTCGCGTTCGGCCGGGCCGAGCAGCCGGTAGGCGTCCTCGGCGAGCGTGCCGAGCGCCGGGTCCGCGAGATCGCCCGCGATCCCCGCCGCCTCCCTGCCCCCCTCGGCCAGCAGCCGTACGGTGTCCAGCCGGTCGCCGCTGACCAGGGCCATCAGCAGTTCCCGCGCGGTGGGCCGGTCGCCGGGCTCCTTGCCGAGGGCGGCGGCGACCAGCGGGCGCACCGAGGCGGGCAGCACGGCCAGGTCGGGCGCCATCGACAGCACCCGGTGCATGACGCCGCCGAGGCTCTCGGCCTCGAACGGGTCGGCGCCGGTGGCCGCGTACAGCAGCACGCCGCCCCACGCGAACACGTCGGCGGGGGCGCCCGCGCGCTGCCCGGTGAACACCTCGGGCGCCATGTACGTCGGTGTGCCGGTCACCAGGCCGGTCGTGGTCAGCGACATCTCGGCGGTGCGCGCGATGCCGAAGTCGATCACGCGCGGGCCGTCCGGGCCGAGGAGCACGTTGTCCGGCTTCAGGTCGCGGTGCACCACACCGGCGTCGTGGATCGCGGTCAACGCCGTGGCGATCGCGGCGGCCAGCCGGTGGAGGTCGCCGTCGCGGAAGCGCCGCCCGCTCGCGACGGCCTGGCGCAGGCTGGGGCCCTCGACGTACTCACTGACGAGGTAGGGCCGGGGGCCGTCGAGGTCGGCCTCCAGCAGCGCGGCGGTGCAGAACGCGGCCACCCGGCGGGCGGCCTCCACCTCCCGGGCGAGCTGGGCGGCCTTGTCGCCGTGCAGGACCTTGACCGCCACGCGGCGGCCCTCCTCCGAGTAACCCTCGTAGACGACGCCCTGCCCGCCGGAACCGAGCCGTCCGGCCAGCCAGTATCGGCCGATCCGCTGGGGATCGCCGTCGATCAGCCTGTTCACGGGTTGTTCGATGCGTGCCAAGCCAGGAAAGTTTGTCGATAAATTTGCTGATATGCGTATTACGGTCATCGAGCACGACGGCGACGCGCCGCTCGGCTTCCTGGCGGAGTGGCTGGGCCTGGCGTGCGAGACCGTCCGGCCGTACCTTGGCGAGCCCGTCCCCGAGCACGCCGCCGACGGCCTGATCGTGCTCGGCGGCGAGATGGCGGCCTGGGAGGACGACCGGCATCCGTGGCTGCCGCCCACGCGGGCGCTCATCGCCCGCTCGGTCGCGGCCGGCGTGCCCACGCTCGGCATCTGCCTCGGCGCCCAGCTCATGACGCTCGCCTGCGGCGGGCGCGTGGAGCGGGGCGGGCGCGGGCTCGAAGTCGGCGCCTGCGCCGTCATGGCCCTGCCCGCCGCCGCCGAGGACCGCCTGTTCGCCACGGTGGGTACGGCGACGGCCGTGCAGTACCACCGCGACGCGATGACCGCCCTGCCCGAGGGCGCCGTCCCGCTGCTGACCGGAGAGCGGTACCCGAACCAGGCGTATCGGCTGGGGGAGCGGGCCTGGGGCGTGCAGTTCCACCCGGAGGCCACCCCGGAGATCTTCGGCCGGTGGGCCGCCATGACCGACCTCGCCCCCGAGATCGCCGCCGAGGTCACCGGCGCCGAAGCCGACCTGGTCGCCACCTGGCGCCCGGTGGCGCGGGCGTTCGCCGCAGTGGTCCGGGCCTCGGCCGCGCCGCACTGAGCCCGCCTCCGCCAAGGCCCGTGATGCGCTGAGCCCGCCTACGCCTGAGCCCGGTTCCGCCTAAGCCCGGTTCCGTCCTGGCGTTCCGGAGCCGGTGGCACGCCGGGGGCCTCGGGTGAGGACGTGGGCGGCGGCGTGGACGCCGGCCGCCGCCAGCGGGAAGGCCGCCAGTCCCCACCACGACGCGGACCCGCCGCGCACCGGCACGCCCTCGGCCTTGAGCCGCCGCCAGGCCCACACCGAGAAGGGCAGCACCACGAGCGGCGCGGTGACCGCCCCCGGCGTGTAACCGCGCACCGCCGCCGCCTGCCCCAGGTGCACCAGCCCGTGGACCCCGAACCCGGCCAGCACCGACTGGAAGAGCGGGCTGCGCCCGCCGGTGCGTGCGCCGTCCGCGCAGGCTGCCGCGATCAGCCCGCCCATCAGCCCGATCGCCACGTTCACCTGCTTCTGCGACACCTCCGGCAGCCAGGGGAACCGTTCTTGTCTGGCCTTGCGCAGCCACGGCGCCATGGTGGCCACCTCCTCGGCGTCGTGCACCATCCACGCCGCCAGCAAGCCCCACGTCACCGTCGCCGGAACCCCGCCCGTCTCCGCGCCCATATCTCCGCCCCCCGTGTTCACTGTGCAGTGCGTTGCACCTTAGGGGCGCTCGGAGGACACCTGTCAAGATGGGGTACGTGCCCAGGATCGAGTCCACCGCCGCCCGCCTGGCCAAGCTCGGCTTCGCCGACGGCGCCCGCGCCGCCCGCCTGTCCGAGAACCTCCCGGACGACCTCGTGGAGGCGCTGGTCGGCGTGGCCGATCCCGACCTGGCACTCACCTCGCTCACCCGCCTCGCCGAACGCCTGCCCGGCCTCGCCGCCACCCTGCGTGCCGACCCCGTCGTCCGCGAACGGCTGTATGCGGTCCTCGGCGTCAGCGCCGCCCTCGGCGAGCACCTGGTCCGCCATCCCGGCCAGCTCGCCTGGCTGGCCGCAGCCGACCTGGGGGAGGCTCGCGCGGCCCTGCTCGCCTCGGTCGGCGCCGACCCGGACGCGCCCGAACCGCGAGCCGCCGCGAAGGACCCGCTCGTCGCGCTGCGCGTGGCCTACCGGGGCAGGCTGCTGCACATCGCCGCCCGCGACCTCACCGGCGAGAGCGCCCCGGCCGAGGTGATGACCGAACTGTCCGACCTCGCGGGCGCGGCGCTGGAGGCGGCTCTCGCCGTCGCGCGCGACGAGACCCCCGGCGACACCGTTCGGCTGGCCGTCATCGGCATGGGCAAGTGCGGCGCCCGCGAACTCAACTACATCAGCGACGTGGACGTGATCTTCGTCGCCGAACCCCGCGACGGAGCCGACGAGACCGAGGCCCTGGCGCTCGCCACCCGCCTCGCCCAGGCCACCATGCGGGCCTGCTCCGCCGCCACCCCCGAAGGCGCGCTCTGGGAGGTGGACGCGGGCCTGCGCCCGGAGGGCCGGGCCGGGCCGCTGGTGCGTACGCTGGCCAGCCACCTGGCCTACTACCGCCGCTGGGCCAAGACGTGGGAGTTCCAGGCCCTGCTCAAGGCCAGGCCCGTCGCCGGAGACGCCGAACTCGGCGCCGCCTACGTCGCGGCGGTCTCGGAGCTGGTGTGGTCGGCCGCCACCCGGCCCGGCTTCGTCGAGGACGTCCAGGCGATGCGCCGCCGCGTCGAACGGCACGTCCTCGCCGAGGGCGAACGGGAGCTCAAACTGGGCCCCGGCGGGCTGCGCGACATCGAGTTCGCCGTCCAGCTGCTGCAGCTCGTCCACGGCCGCCTCGACCCATTGCTGCGCCGCCGCGCCACGCTGCCCGCCCTCGCCGCCCTGTCGCGGGGCGGTTACGTGGGGCGCGAGGACGCCAAAGGGCTCGCGGAGGCGTACACGTTCCTGCGCCGGGTCGAGCACCTGCTGCAGCTGCACAGGCTGCGCCGTACCCACCTGCTGCCCACCGGGGCGGACGACCTGCGCAGGCTCGGCAGGGCGCTCGGCGCCACCGCCGACCCCGTCGGCGAGTTCACCGCCCGCTGGCGCGGCCACGCGCGCGAGGCCAGGCGCCTGCACGAGAAGCTGTTCTACCGGCCGCTGCTGCAGGCGGTCGCCCGGCTGCCCGAGTCCGAGTCGCGGCTGTCCACGGCGGCGGCGCTGGCCCGCCTGGAGGCGCTCGGGTACGTCGATCCGGCCGGGGCGCTGCGCCACATCGCCGCGCTCAGCACCGGGGTCACCCGCCGGGCCGCCATCCAGCGCACGCTGCTGCCGGTCATGCTCGGCTGGTTCGCCGACGCCCCCGACCCCGACGCCGGGCTGCTCGGCTTCCGCCAGGTCAGCGACAAGCTCGGTGCCACCCCCTGGTACCTCCGGCTGCTGCGCGACGAGACCGCCGTCGCCTCGCGGATGGCCCGCGTGCTCGGCACCAGCAGGTACGCCACCGGGCTGCTCACCCACGCCCCCGACGCCGTGGCGCTGCTCGGCTCCGACGCGGACCTCGTGCCGCGCCGGGCCGACACGCTGCTCGGCGAGGCCGTCGCCGCCGTCTCCCGCCATGGCGACGAGGCCGAGAACGCCGTCGCCGCCGTCCGCGCGCTGCGGCGCCGCGAACTGTTCCGCACCGCCGTCGCCGACCTCGTCGGCCTGGCCGACATCGAGCGCGTCGGCGAGGCGCTGTCCGACCTCAACGACGTCACCCTGCGCGCCGCCCTGGACGCCGCCGTCTCCCGCGTCGAGCTCGAACGGCGCGCGCCGCTGCCGACCCGGTTCGCGGTCATCGCCATGGGACGGCTCGGCGGCATGGAGTGCTCCTACGCCAGCGACGCCGACGTGATGTTCGTGCACGCCCCGCTGGAGGCCGCGACCGAGCGCCAGGCCGCCGACGCCGCCTTCGCGGTCGCGGGCCAGCTCCGCCGCCTGCTGTCGCTGCCCGCACCGGACCCGCCGCTGCTCATCGACCCCGACCTGCGGCCCGAGGGCAGGCAGGGACCGCTGGTGCGCACCCTCGCCTCCTACGCCGCCTACTACGCGCGCTGGTCCTCGCCGTGGGAGTCGCAGGCACTGCTGCGCGCCCGCTTCTCCGCCGGCGACGCGGAACTGGGCGCGGCCTTCACCGCGATCGCCGACGAGATCCGCTACCCGGACGGCGGGCTCGACGAGTCCGCCGTCCGCGAGATCCGCAGGCTCAAGGCGCGCATGGAGGCCGAGCGGCTGCCGCGCGGCGCCGACCCCGGCCTGCACACCAAGCTCGGGCCCGGCGGGTTGTCCGACGTCGAGTGGGTGGCCCAGTTGCTGCAACTGCGCCACGCGTACGCGGTGCCCGCGCTGCGCACCACCCAGACGCTGCGCACGCTGCGCGCCGCCGTGGAGGCCGGGCTGCTCGACGCGGGCGACGCCGAGGTGCTGGCCGAGGCGTGGCGGTGCGCCTCGCGGATCCGTGACGCGATCATGCTCGTCAAGGGGCGGCCCGGCGACAGCGTGCCGTCGGACGCGCGGGAACGGCGCCTGATCGCGCAGACGCTCGGGTACGCGCCCGACGGCTCAGAGGACTTCCTGGACGACTACCGGCGGGTGACCCGGCGTGCCAGGCAGGTCGTGGAGCGCGTCTTCTACGAGTCCTGAGAGTCCGGGCTGCGGTGGGCCGGGCACACCTCCCGTGCCGTGCCTCCGGGGTGGGGCAGGGCTCGGGCCGGGTTGGGAGGCGGGTTCGGGCTACCCGGCGTTCTGGCGGTAGGGGGCCAGGCCCGCCTCGACGGCGTCGCGGTCGTCGTGCCGCAGGCCGTACAGGGCCTCTTGGAGGGCGAACGTGGCCGCGTACGCGTCGGCTCTGGCGGCCAGGTGCGGGAAACGCGCGGACAGCTCCGCTCGGACCGGTGCGCTCACCGACACCGAGAGCGCGGCGAAGTCCACGGCCGGGTCGCCGGGGCCCGCCGTGCCCCAGTCGAGCACCCCGCTGACGGCGCCGTCCGCGACCAGCACGTTGGCGCCGCCGAGATCGCCGTGCGTGAACCCGGTGGGCGGCTTGCTCGCGGCCTCGGCGGCCCGGCGGACCTCCAGCATCGCCCGCTCCCGCTGCGCGGGCGCGAGCAGCGGGGCGACCTTCTCCTCGACGTCGACGGCGAGTGCCGCCCACTCCGACCGCCACGCGTCGTCGTCGCGATCGACGGGTACGGTGGCCAGCCGGTCGAGCAGCCCGGCCAGCGCGTCGGCAGTCACCTCGACACCGGGCTCCAACGGCGCGCCTTCGACCAGCCGGGTGACCAGGCATCCGGCACGCTCCTCGACGACCTCGGGCGCGGGCAGGCCGTGCGCGCGGGCCAGCCGGGTGAGCGCGGCCAGCCCGGAGACCTCCTCGCCGTGCCGGGAGAACCGCCATGCCAGCCCGTCGGTCGCGTCGAGCACCACGTCGGCGCCCTCACCGCGCACCAGCCGCAGCCCCGTCGCCTCGCGGCCCATCACCCGGGCGTAGTCATTGAGCTTCACGCCCCCATGCTCGACGACGGCGGCTCGCGCTGTCATCCCGATTTCCGGCGATCCACCCGCACCGCTCCGAGGTTTCGGTGAGGACCGAAATGGGGGTACTCTGCCCGGATGAAGAAAACGATCACGAGGAAGCTGTCGGCGGGACTGTCGGTGACACGGCCGACCGGGACGGCGCCTCAGTGGCGCGATCTGAGCCCGGTGAGGCGGCGGAACAGATCCCACCAGAACGGCGCCCCGAACAGTAGGGCGACGTACGTCAGCAGGAAACCCGGCCAGTGGCTGAGCGTGGTGATCCGGTCCCACCACACGCCGCCGTTCCACTCGACACTCGGGTCGCCCTCGGCAGGGATGCTCACGCCCACGATCGCATGGTCGAACACCCGCACCAGCGCAGGCGAGCTCAGTGTCTCGGTCAGGCAGTCGGCCAGCTTGACGTCCTGCGTGCACTTGGCCTTCAGTTCGCCCACCGTCGCGGCGTCGCCCGCCGCAGCCGCCGCGACGCCGGTGCGCAGTGCGTTGTCGCGCAGCAGCGACTTGGCGTACTCCAGCCCGTCCATGCTGAACAGCAGCGTCACCGCCAGGCCCAGCGCCGCCACCACCCACTTGACGTAGCGCCTGTACAGCAGCGAAAGCCGCTGCATCTCGCTGTCGAACCACGTCTCTACGCCGTGGCGGAAGCGCTCGGTGTCGCGCTGAGCGGTCTCCCAGATGGCGTTCAGGTGGCCGTAGAGGGGGCTGCGCATCTCCTTGAGCCGGGCCAGCCAGGTCTCGACGCCGCCCTCGCCGGAGGAGGCCAGTTCCATGACGGCCACCGCGAACCTGCCGGGCGGGATGTTGGAGATGCTCGTGCGGCCGGTCCTCGGATGGTCGATCTCGCGCACCCGCTCGTACAGCAGCGTCGTCATGGCGTCGCCGCCGCTCACCGCCTCCTGCGGGGGAGGGGCCGACTCGACGGGCGCGGGCTGGTCGCTGTGGGCGGGGCGCGGGTCGCGGGCGAAGGGCAGCGTGGCGAACACGTCGCGCACCTTGGCGGGCAGCCACGCCCTCTCGCCGCCGGTGCCGTCCATGGTGTCGCGCAGGTAGGCCCACAGGAACTTGCTCCTGATCGCCAGGAGCCGTACGACGCCTTCGTTGATGCCGCTGACCAGCAGCGACAGCAGCAGGAACGACAGGATCAGACCCAGCGCCAGGTCCACGTAAACGGACAGCAAATCGATCACCCCGGCGCCTTGATACACCCGTCCGGCCGAGCCTGCAACGTCAGATGCGTGATCCGGCATCCCACACGGACCGAGCCGGTCTTCTCGGGCCGTGGTGTCGCGGTCGGGTGCGCTAGTACATCAGCGGACGTGGAAGCGCAGGGAGACGACGGTGCCGGGCGGGATGGTGGCGCGCGAGACGGAGCCCGCGGGCACCCACGGCCCCCAGTTCGCGACGTAGCCGACCATCGGGTTGACGTGCAGGACGGTCACGGCGACCTGGTGCTCGCCGGTGCCGTTCGCGCAGTAGCTCTCGGCGATGTTGCCGTTCTGGGTGGCGTAGCACTCGGTCGGCACGGCGTGCGCGGCCGGGGACGTGGCCACGAACGCGGCGGTGGCGATCAACGCGGAGCTCGCCAGGGCGAGCGCCCTCTTCCTGGAACGCACCAGTGGATCCTCTCTTTCTTTTAGGAAGCTTTCCTAAGCGAAAGATAACCGCCGGTGGGGCGCCGTCAAGAGCGATCTCATCAGTCGATACCGCACGCGAAAGGACCGGCGCCGAAGGGTGGCAGGGCAGGTCTATCGGGCCTCGCCCGCCAGAATCAGGGCCCACAGCTCTCCGGCCTCGCCGACGCGACACGGGTGCGTCACGCGCACGGTCTCGCCGGGTGAGTGCCGGTCGATCCGCCGAACCCACGCGAGGCCCCCCGAGGTGCACAGCTCGTAGACGCGTGCCTTGCACTCGCACGTGTGCCCCACGACCCGGACGCGGCCGAACCGTGGCACCGGCGTGCTCCAATCGAGCCGCACCGCGTCGGCTCGCCGAGCGCTCACGTGAAGCCCATGGAACTCGTTGGAGACCGTCACCGGCGGGGGCGTGGGTGGCTGTAGCTTGAGCGTCATGGTGCCGGGCCTCCTGCTGGGTCGGGTGCCGAGAGCCCGTCCGGTGTTCCCGCACCGGACGGGCTCGCCTTGTCCGCGCCCAGGATACGAGAGGTGTACTACCCCCGTCTAGCCTCGTGGGTAGCTATGGCTCGTTTGTGCTGGCCGCATAGCCTGATGTCGTGATCGACAGAGAAGGCCCGATCCCGCCCTACCAGCAGATCGCCACGGTGATTCGCGACCGGATCGCCGCAGGAGAGATTCCGCCGGGGCGGCGCATCCCGAGTCTGGTCGAGATGGAGGCCGAGTTCGGCGTCGCACGCGACACCCTCCGTAAGGCCGTGCAAGTCCTCAAGGACGAAGGGCTCGTGGAGACCGTCCAGGGCATGGGCGTGTATGTGAAGGCGCGCATCGCAACGGACGTGACCGAGTAGCGGGGGCGAAGGAACATGCTCAAGCGGAGGGGCGCGGTGCCCGCCTTCGACCCGGACGCGGCGGGGCCCGGCTACGTCTACGTTCAGGTCGCGGATCACGTCGCCGCACGCATCGACGCGGGCGAGTTGTCGCCCGATGCCCGACTGCTCGGAGAGCGTGACCTCGCCGAAGAGTACGGCGTGGCGATCGGCACCATCAGGCGTGCCGTCAAAGAACTTCGTGACCGTGGTCTTGTGGTCACCCTCCCAGCGAAGGGCACCTACATCACGCGCCCGGAGGATCGCCCCGCCGAGAAGGCGTGAACGCGGAAGGGCCCGGAACCGTGATCGGTTCCGTCCGGCCATAGCCTCAGGGCTGCTGGGTTCTCCCGCGCCGGACCAGCAGGGGGAGGGTGGCCAGCTGCACGAGGCCGGAGAGGCCGAGGATGCCCATGGTCACCGGTTCCCGCCAGTCGGGGAGTTGTTCGGTGAAGCCGTGCTGCTCGTTCGAGTACATCGCCAGGCTGCCCATGGCCACGAGCGGCAGCGTCAGCACGTAGACGATCGTGAAGCCGCCGACGAACAACAGGAAGTGCGGCCCGAGGCCGTGCCTGAGCTGGAGGATCCCGTACAGGGCCAGCGCGGCGGCGGGCACGGCGGCGAACATGCACACCCACACCATGGTCTTCAGCGCGAGGTCGGCCTCCCAGAAGGACGCCGGATGGGCGGTGGCGCGGGCGATCCGGTCGGACACGAGGTTGGCCGAGGCGAAGGCCGCGAGGGACGCCGCCGGGAGCAGGAGGAGCCACGCGCTCCGGGGAGAGGGTGGCAGGGCGGTGGCCCGGCGCACGATGCCGCGCATCGCGAAGAGCTGGGCGGTCGCGGCGGTGGCGAGGATCAGGCCGAGCAGTGGGAGATACCACGGCGGTGACATCGAGCTCATGTCGAAGGGCATCGTGGCGTATCCCGGCGGGTCGGGGAAGTCCCGGTCGTAGCCGGTGACCGGGTTCAGGATGTAGACGGCGGGCATCGCGGCCACGTACGCGGCGCTCAGCAGGCCCGTTCCGAGCACGCGGGCCGCGGGCCTTTGGCGTAATCCGAGCTCGACGAGGCCGAACAGCAGACTGGCGGCGACGAAGACGGCCCCGAGCCAGGCGATGCGCCCCTGGGCGAAGGGGATGTACGCCTCGATCGCCTGGGGCACCACGTGCTCGTTCGCCTCGACCGGGGCGCCGGGCAGCCGTCCGTTCACATCACGCACGGCGAAGAAGTTGACCGCGACCACGGCGAGCCCGAACGGCAGGGGGAACCAGGTGAGCTTGACCATGACTGTTCGATGATCGCGGGCGGTGATCGGTTCAAGCCGGGCGAGGCCGCTCTCGTCCGGGCGGCACCGGCATGCTGGGGGCGCCACCGAGATGATCGGCAGCACCCCCAGAGCGGCACTGTCACACGTCGTGGAACTGAGATATGGAGGAGACGGTTCCTTGATCCTTGGGGGGGCTCCGTTCGGTCATCCGGATCGTCGGAGGCGGGGATCTGCTCGGAACTCGTCGCAGGGTGATGGCGCCAGACGGGTGCGGCTAACCCCAGACGAGGTATGACTGACTTACTCCTCTAATAGGGCCCTGTTGTCCTGCATGAATTATCTTGATCGCGTTGGTGAAACACTCGACGTCCCCATAGAAGCTAATGGTGGCGTTGGTGTTGTTGACCACGGTCACATCATCTACCCAATATCGGTGGCAGCCTTTCGGTGGATTGAGTATGGAATCGTGGCGACTGATGTGAAGCCATCCTGTGGCAGCCTGCGCTTGGACAGGCGTGCCGAACGTGATGGTCGCCACCGTGCCGATGACGGCTGCCGTAGCCTGCAGCCGATGCCTGAGCGTTCGCACGTTGCCTCCCTGTGCCCGTGAATCGCTTGGCTACATGCTGCCATGGAATGACTGCGAAGCGTAGTCATTATTGGGGCGGCTCAGGTCTGCGTGGGAGGACACGCGGTACGTGCACGAGGGGTCCGACTGAGTCCTCTCAAAAGTGCGGAAACGGCCCGGCATCGATATTCGATGCCGGGCCGTTTCGCTCGGTCAGAGGACGAGAAGAGATGGGTTTCCCAGCTCAACGCCCATGCCCGGGAAGGTCGCCGAGGACGGAAAACCTTGCCGTCACACGTCGTAGTACAACTCGAACTCGTGCGGGTGCGGGCGCAGCCGGATCGGGTCGACCTCGAACTCGCGCTTGTAGGAGATCCACGTCTCGATCAGGTCGGGCGTGAAGACGCCGCCTTCGAGCAGGTAGTCGTGGTCGGCCTCAAGGGCGGCGAGGACGTCGGTGAGCGAGCCGGGCACCTGCGGGATGTTGCGGGCCTCCTCCGGAGGCAGCTCGTACAGGTCCTTGTCGACCGGCTCCGGCGGCTCGATCTTGTTGCGGATGCCGTCGATGCCCGCCATCAGCATCGCCGCGAAGGCGAAGTACGGGTTGCACGACGGGTCGGGCACCCGGAACTCGATGCGCTTGGCCTTCGGGTTGGACCCGGTGATCGGGATGCGCACGCAGGCCGAGCGGTTGCGCTGCGAGTAGACCAGGTTGACCGGTGCCTCGTAGCCGGGCACCAGCCGGTGGTAGGAGTTGACCGTCGGGTTGGTGAAGGCCAGCAGCGACGGCGCGTGCTTGAGCAGGCCGCCGATGTAGTGGCGGGCGGTGTCGGACAGCCCCGCGTAGCCGACCTCGTCGTAGAACAGCGGCGCGCCGTCCTTCCACAGCGACTGGTGGCAGTGCATGCCGGAGCCGTTGTCACCGAAGATCGGCTTGGGCATGAACGTGACGGTGTGGCCGTACTCCAGTGCCGTGCTCTTGATGATGTACTTGTAGAGCATCAGGTTGTCGGCGGTCTTCAGCAGCGTGCCGAACTTGAAGTCGATCTCGGCCTGGCCGGCGGTGCCCACCTCGTGGTGCTGCATCTCGACGTCGATGCCGCACTCGATGAGGTTGCGGACCATCTCCGAGCGCAGGTCGGTGAAGTGGTCCATCGGCGGGACCGGGAAGTAGCCGCCCTTGTAGCGCGGCTTGTAACCCAGGTTGCCGCCCTCGGTGGCCTTGCCGGTGTTCCAGGCGCCCTCGATCGAGTCGATGTAGTAGTAGCCCGCGTTCTCCCTGGTCTCGAAGCGGACGTCGTCGAAGATGTAGAACTCCGCCTCGGGGCCGAAGAAGACCGTGTCGGCGATGCCGGTGCCCTTGAGGTATTCCTCCGCCTTGCGGGCCACGTTGCGCGGGTCGCGGCTGTAGGCCTCGCCGGTGAGCGGGTCGTGCACGAAGAAGTTGATGTTGAGCGTCTTGTGCTGGCGGAACGGGTCGAGGACCGCGCTCGTCGGGTCGGGCAGCAGCAGCATGTCCGACTCGTGGATGGCCTGGAACCCTCGGATGGACGAACCGTCGAACATCAGGCCGTCGGTGAAGACGTTCGCGCCGAAGTTCTCGACCGGGAAGGTGAAATGGTGCGTCGTCCCCGGCAGGTCGGTGAACCTGACATCGACGAACTGCACCCCTTCGTCGCTGATGAACTTCAGGACGTCGTCGGCGGAGCTGAACACTCTCGAACCTCCCTGGGGACGGGTATCAGCCCGACCGTAGGAGCAGGCGATTTCCACACCGTGTCTCGCTTGTTTCACCGGTGTTAAGCACGGGCGCGGGCCGTGAGCGCGACCGGTCGGTGCGCCGGATACCGTGGTGTCCATGAGCAAGGAGCCCCGTTGGACCCAGACCTGGCTCGGCGGCGTGCGCTCCGCCGGGATCGACCTCGGCCACCCGGGTGAGCGCCTGGGCCTGCCGGAGGAGGGCAGCGGGTCGACTGCGGGCTGGGGCCGCCGCATCGGCGCGCTGGTCATCGACTGGCTCATCTGCACGTGGGGCATCACCCAGGCGATCCTGGGGATCGCACCGGCCCAGTCGCCGTGGGTGCCCGCGCTGGTGTTCGCGGCGCAGTACCTCGTGCTGGTCGGCTTCCTGGGGCAGACGTTCGGCCACCGCCTGATGAACATCAGGGTGGCGGCGATGGACGGCGGCAACCCGCGCCTGCTGCCGGTGGCCGTGCGGACGATCCTGCTGCTCCTGGTCGTCCCGGCGCTGGTCTTCGACCGCGACCAGCGCGGTATCCACGACCGCACGTCGAACACGGTGGTCGTCCGCGTGTGACCCGCCTGCTCACGCAGGCGGACAATCTCCCCCTTTCACGGCGAAGCCCATCCACCGCGCCCCGCCGTCCTCGATGCCCGCCCGTCGAGCGCCGCTCCTCGGGCTCACGGCGTTCTCGCCGTGACGACACAAAGATGTGCGTTGACAACGTTGTCGGGGCGGATTCTCCTGGTGACAACGTTGTCAGGAGGCTCGCATGCGACGCACACGACTCGTGGTCGTGACGACCGCCGTACTCGCGGTCATGGCCTTACCCGGGGTGGCGGCGGCCGACCCACCGCCGTCACCACTGCCGTCGGACGCCCCGTCCTCGGCCCCCACGCACCCCGCCCCCCTCGACCAGGGACGTCCGGAAGACCCCGGAAGTCCCGAAGAGCCTGGACGCACAGAACACCCCGGACGCGCCGGAAGCCCCGCACCGGCCCGCGGCGCCACCGCCCCTCCCGGAGCCCTGTTCTTCTCCTCGCTGGAACCCGGAGACCCCCAGCCCACCTGGGCCAACACCGGCGAGGACGGCCTCACCCCCGAGGGGATCACCGGCAACGCCACCGGCGGCATCCCGGGAAACATCACCGACGAGATCGTCGAGGTCGGCGCCAGCGGCGAGTACGCCTCGGCCGGAGAGATCAAGGAGAACCTCCTCGACGGCGACGTCAACACCAAGTGGCTCGTCTTCACCTCCACCGGCTGGGTGACGGTCCGGCTGGCGCAGCCCGTCAAGGTCGTCAGATACGCCCTGGCCAGCGCCAACGACGCCCCCGAACGGGATCCTGCCGACTGGGCGCTCGAAGGCTCGGCCGACGGCCGCACCTGGACCGCCGTCGACACCCGGTCGGGCGAGAGCTTCCCGGGCCGCCTGCGGCAGCGTGAGTTCCAGGTCACCGCGCCCGCGCCGTACCTCCACTACCGCCTGAACATCACCCGCAACCACGCCGGGAACATCCTGCAACTGGCCGAACTGCAGTTGTCGGACGGCGACACCGCGCCGCGCCCGCCCGCCCCGATGCGCACGCTGACCGGCCCGGGGCCCAGCGCCGGGTTCACGGCCAAGCCGCGCGCCGGATACACGGGCCTGCACGCGCTGCGCTACTCCGGCGGCACCACCCGCGAGCAGGGCGGCCACGCGACCAACAAGGTGTTCGAGACCGACGTCCCCGTCGCCTCCGACACCGAACTCGTCTACAAGGTCTTCCCCGAGTTCACGGGCGCCTCGATGAGCTACCCGAGCACGTACGCCGCCCTCGACCTGACCTTCGACGACGGCACCCGCCTCAGCGAGCTGACGGCGCGCGACCATCACGGGATCGCCGCGCGCGCTCGCGAGCAGGGCGCCTCCAAGACCCTGTACGCCGACCAGTGGAACCTGAAGCGGATCCCGCTCGGCGCCGTGGCGGCGGGCAAGCGGGTCCGGCGCGTCCTGCTCGCCTACGACGGCCCGGCCGGGCCGCTGCCGTTCAAGGGCTGGGTGGACGACATCACGCTCGCGCCCGCGCCGGACGGCCGCAGGGACAGCCTCGCCGACTACGCCGTCACCACCCGGGGCACCCATTCGAGCGGCGGCTTCTCGCGCGGCAACACCTTCCCCGCCACGGCGGTGCCGCACGGGTTCAACTTCTGGACGCCGGTGACCGGCTCTGGCTCGAACTCGTGGCTGTATGAGTACCACCGCAACGGCAACGCCGACAACGTGCCCACGATCCAGGCGTTCGCCGCCTCGCACCAGCCCAGCCCGTGGATGGGCGACCGGCAGTCCTTCCAGGTCATGCCGTCTCTGCTGGCCAGGCCCGACCCCGACCGGGTGGCGCGGGCCACGGGATTCAGTCATGACGCGGAGACCGCCAGGCCCTACTACTACGGCGTGGACCTGCGCAACGGCATCCGCACCGAGATCGCCCCCGCCGACCATGCGGCGGTCTTCCGCTTCACCTTCCCCGGCGACGGGGGCAGCCTGATCTTCGACAATCAGTCGAACGAGGGCGGCCTGACGATCTCGCCGGACGGCGTCGTCACCGGCTACACCGACGCCCGCAGCGGCCTGTCGGCGGGCTCGACCCGCATGTTCGTGTACGCGGTGTTCGACCAGCCGGTCACGGCGGGCGGCAAGCTGACCGGGGCCGGGCGCGACAACGTCACCGGCTACGCGGCCTTCGCCGCCAAACGGGTGGAGATGCGCATCGCGACCTCTCTCATCGGTGTCGAGCAGGCCCGGCTCAACCTGCTGACGGAGGCCGACGGCTTCGAGCAGGTCAGGGCGCGCGCCAAGCGGGCCTGGGAGCAGCGGCTGGGCGTGATCGAGGTCGAGGGCGCCTCAGAGGACCGGCTGGTCACGCTGTACTCCAACCTCTACCGGCTGTTCCTGTATCCGAACTCGGGCTTCGAGAACACCCCGTCGGGGCCCAGGTACGCGAGCCCGGTCTCGCCGCCGGCCGGGCCGAACACACCCACCCGGACCGGGGCGAAGGTCGTGGACGGCAAGATCTACGTCAACAACGGCTTCTGGGACACCTACCGCACCACCTGGCCCGCCTACGCGCTGCTGTCGCCGCAGGCGGGGGAGTTGGTGGACGGGTTCGTGCAGCAGTACCGCGACGGCGGCTGGATCGCTCGCTGGTCCTCGCCCGGGTACGCCGACCTGATGGTGGGCACCAGTTCGGACGTGGCCTTCGCCGACGCCTACACCAAGGGCGTGCGCGGCTTCGACGCCAAGGCCGCCTACGAGGCGGCGCTGCGCAACGCGACCACGGTGCCGCCGAACGCCTCCGTCGGCCGCAAGGGCATGGCCACCTCGGTCTTCCGGGGGTACACGGCGCTGAACGAGGTCGGCGAGGGCATGTCCTGGGCGGTGGACGGCTATATCAACGACTTCGGCATCGCCGAGATGGCCAAGGCGCTGGCCGAGACCACCACCGGCCCCGAAAAGACGAAATATCTGGAAGAGGCCGAATATTTCAGGAGTCGCGCCCTCAACTACGTCACCATGTTCGACCCCGCCGTCGGCTTCTTCCAGGGGCGTACCTCCACCGGGACCTTCCGCCACGGCCCGGCCGCCTACGACCCGGCCGTGTGGGGCCACGACTACACCGAGACCAACGGCTGGAACATGGCCTTCCACGCCCCTCAGGACGGCGTCGGCCTCGCCGCCCTCCACGGCGGCCGCGCGGCCCTGGCCGCCAAGCTCGACGCCTTCTTCGCCACCCCGGAGACCGCCACGCGCACCGGCTCGTACGGCGGCGTCATCCACGAGATGCGCGAGGCCAGGGACGTGCGCATGGGCCAGTACGGCCACAGCAACCAGCCCTCCCACCACATCCCGTACATGTACAACTACGCGGGACAACCGTGGAAGACCCAGGCCAAGGTGCGCGAGATCCTCTCCCGCCTCTACCTCGGCAGCGAACTCGGCCAGGGCTACCCGGGCGACGAGGACAACGGCGAGATGTCGGCCTGGTACCTGTTCAGCGCCCTCGGCCTCTACCCCCTCCAGGTCGGCAGCCCCCACTACACGGTCGGCTCGCCGCTGTTCACCAAGGCCGTCGTGCACCTGCCGTCCGGACGCGACCTGGTCGTCAACGCCCCGCGCAACAGCGCGGACAACGTCTACGTCCAGGGGCTGAAGGTGAACGGCCGGCCGTGGGCGGCCACCTCGCTGCCGCACGAGGTGATCGCGGGCGGCGCCGTACTGGACTTCGAGATGGGGCCCGAGCCGTCGGCGTGGGGCGAGCCGCTCACCTCGATCACCCCCGACGGCGAGCAGCCGCGCCCGATGCGCGACCTCGCCGTCGGCGGCGGCCCGGCCGCGTTGTCCGACGACACCTCGGCCACCCAGCACACCCTCACCGCCCCCGTCACCCTGCGGGCGGCGGCCCCGGAGCGGGCCGCCTACTACACGCTCACCTCGGCCGCCTCCGGCGCGCCGGCCGCGTGGAAACTGGAGGGCTCACTCGACGGCACCACCTGGACCGTCGTCGACGAACGCCGAGGCGAGCGGTTCGCCTGGGCGCGGCAGACGCGCCCCTTCAAGATCGCCCAGCCGGGCAGGTACGCCCACTACCGGCTCACCGCCCCCGGCACGCTCGCCGAACTCGAACTCCTCGCCGCACCCGACCCCGCCTGCGCCCGCACGATCACCGGAACGCACCGGGGCCCGCTCACCGTCGCGGACGGCGTCACCTGCCTGGCCCCGGGCGCCGAGGTGAGCGGCCCGGTCACCGTCCGAGCCGGGGCGTCGCTGGTGGCGCTCGGCGGCGCACGCCTCGGCGGCCCGCTCACCGCCACCGGCGCCCGTACGGTCGCCCTCCTCGGCGCGGAGGTACGAGGCCCGCTGACCGCCACGGAGGTCGGCGAGCTGACCCTGGAGGACATCGAGGTCGGCGGCCCGGTCGCGCTCACCCGCAACGACGGCCCGCTCATCGCCGCCTCGGCGGTGAAGGGGCCGCTCACGTGCACGTCCAACACCCCGCCGCCCACCACCAACGGTCTGCCCAACACGGTCGAGGGGCCCTCGACCGGCCAGTGTCAGACGAGGCAGGAGAAGATCGCCGTCCCCGGCAGGTGACGGCCGCGCAGCGGACTCCACCCGCCCCACACGCGGTCGTGGCCCGCAGGCCACTCCGGCTCCAGCAGCGTCTGGAGCCGGAGACCGGCCCCGCTCACGAGCCCCACCCAGTCACCCAGCGTGCGGTGGTGCTCGACGTAGGCGAGCGTGCCGTCCGGACCCTCCTCCGTGTACGGCGTGCGGTCGAAGTACGACCGGTCGGCGGTGAGCCCGCGAGGCCCGGGATCGTCGGGAAAGGCCCACCGGATCGGATGGCTCACCGAGAAGACGAACCGCCCGCCCGGCCGCACCACCCGGCGCACCTCCCGCAGGACCGCGAGCGGATCGGCCACGAACGGCAGCGCGCCGAACGCCGAGCAGGCCAGGTCGAAGACGTCGTCGCGGTACGGCAGCGCCTCGGCGTCCGCCTGCGCCACCGGCACCGTCAGGCCCGTGTCGAGGTCGATGCGCCGGGCGTGGCGCAACTGGCGATGGGAGATGTCGAAGGCCGCCACCCGCGCCCCCTGCGCGACCAGCCAGCGCCCGCACTGGGCGGCACCGCAGCCGACCTCCAGCACCGCACGCCCGCGCACCTCGCCGAGCAGGCGCGCGTCGGCCTCGTCGAGACCCTCCGGGCACCAGACGAACCGCACGTCGCCCAGATGGCCGCCGTGCTCACTTTGGTACTCGTCCGCGTTGCCGTCCCACCAGTACCGGTTGGCCCGGGAGGAGTCGGACGGCACTAGCGCATCTTGGGGCCGCGCGGCATGCGGGCACCCTTGGGCATCGGGCCCTTGGGCAGCGGCATGTTCTTGGGCAGCGAGCGCACGCGGTCCTTGATCTCGTTGACGGACGGCTTCTTCAGGTTGCGCGGCAGCTTCATGATGTGCCGCTGCAGCTTGCCGAGCGGCACCTGGCCCTCGCCGTCGCCGCACTGGATGTCGTAGATCTCCACGCCCAGCGCCACGCGGGAGACGCGCTTCTTCTCGGCGGCCAGCATCTTGGCCACCCGGTTGCCCGGCCCCTCGGAGACCAGCACCACGCCGGGGAAGCCGACCACCATGTGGATCAGGTCCTGGTCGCGGTTGACCGCGATGGCCGGGGTGACCTGCCAGTTGCCCCGCATGCCCTGCAGGACGGCGGCGGCGGCGCCGGTCTGGCCGTGCAGGATGGAGTACTGGGCGCGCTGCGCGAGCTGGCCGAACACGACCAGGCCGACCGTCAGCGCCAGCATGATGCCCAGGATGATCGAGTAGATCAGCTGGTCGATCACCAGGCCGATGACGACGGCAACGACCAGCGTGGCGACCGCCGAGAGGAACACGATCGGCAGGCCCTTGGGATTGACCTGCTTGATGATCTGCGCGATCATGCGGAGCTGCTTCAGACGCCCCGGCTTCTCTTCTGCGGTTGCCATGTTCTGAAGGATACAAACCTCTGGGGTCCGAAAGGAAAACGTGACCATCCGTTCTGTGACGGATGAGGCTCAGCGGACCACGGAGGCCGACAGTCGCCGGTCGGCGCAACTGCGGCCGACCTCGACGGCGTACGTGCCCGTGACGGTCCGCCAGCCGGCCTCCGTCCACGTCTGGAAGGCCCGCTCGGGCAGGAACACCGTGGTCACCGCGCTCTCGCCGGGCCCCGCCTCGACCACGTCGAAACCCGCCAGCCACCGCGCCGGACGCCCGTCCGGCACCTGCGGCGCCAGATAGACCTGCACGACCTCCCGGCCGTGCCGCGTGCCGGTGTTCGTCACCATCACCGTCACAGCGGACGGGCCCGCCTCGATCGCGTCGTAGCGCCACGAGGTGTAGCCGAGACCGTGCCCGAACCAGTACGCGGGCGCGAGCGCCGACCGCTCCCAGCCCCGGTACCCGATGAACACCCCCTCCTCGTACGGCAGCGCCCCCTCCACCGGCGCGGTGTCCACGACCGGGCAGTCCGCCAGCCGTACCGGCCAGGTCGTGGGCAGCCGCCCGCCCGGTTCGGCGGCGCCGAACAGCACATCGGCCAGCGCGTCGCCCGCCTCCTGCCCGGGGAACCAGGTGAGCAGCACCGCCGCCACCCGCTCCGCCCACGGCATCTCCACAGGGGAGCCGGTGTTGACGACGACGACCGTGCGCGGGTTGGCCGCCGCCACGGCCTCGACGAGGTCGTCCTGGCGGCCCGGCAGTCTGAGCGAGTCGCGGTCGAAGCCCTCGCACTCCACCTCGGGCGTGGTGGCCACGACCACCACGGCCACGTCGCAGGCCGCCGCCGTACGGGCGGCCTCGGCGATCAGCTCCTCCGCCGGGAGGCTCGGAGCGGTGTGCCCGAGCGTGAACGACACCATGCCGGACGCCGCCGGGTGCCGCACCGCGACCTCCACCGGCACCCCCGCCTCAAGCGGTACGCTCACCCGCCGCTCCGGCGGCGACAGGAAGGCGATGGCCGGGTCCGCGACGGTGATGACCTCGTCGAGGACGACCCGGCCCGCGACCGTCATCGTGTAGGCGCCCGCGCCCGCCACGGAGAAGACGTGCTCGCCCGAGACGTCCGGTGTGTACACGGTGCGGAGTTCCGCCGCAGCCAGGCGCTCAGGCAGGCCGCCGAGCCATCGGGCCTGCGTGCCGGGCAGCGTCTCCCGCTTCAGAGGGCGGTCGTCGGCGTCCAGGAACACGAGCGTGGCGGGCCCGGTCAGCGGGTCCAGGCGGACGCGCGGGTCGGCGCCCAGGGCGTACCGGACCTCGACGCCGTCACGTGCGCGCAGTCCGTCCAGCGGGGATACGACGCGCTCGGGGAAGACCTGGGCGCTGCCGCCGCCCATGACGCGCGCCTGCGCGGCGGCGGCCCCGATGAGGGCCACCGTCCGCACGCCCGTGAGCGGCAGCACGCCGTCGTTCTCCAGCAGCGTGAACGACCGCGCGGCCAGCTCCCGCGCCAGCGCCACCCCGTCCACATCCTCATCCGTACGGTGCCCACCGCCGAACCCGGCGTCCCCTCGGGCGGTGGTGAGGGCGCCGGTCCGGTGGGCGAGGCGGAGGACACGCCGGACCCGGTCGTCCACGACCGCCTCCGGCACCCGCCCCTCCCGCACCGCCGCCTCCAGTTTCGCGCCCCACGGCCCGCCGGGACCCGGCATGGCCACGTCGGTGCCGCCCAGCGCCGCCGCCTCGGTCGAGCGCACGGCCGTCCAGTCGGACACCACGAACCCGTCGAACCCCCACTCCCGCTTCAGCACCCCGCCGACCAGCTCCGCGTGCTCGGTCATGGTCGTCCCGTTGACGGAGTTGTAGGCGCTCATCACCCCCCACGCCCCCGCCCGCACGACCCGCTCGAACGGCGCCAGGTACATCTCCCGCAGCACCCGCTCGGCCACCCGGACGTCCACGGTGAACCGGTCGGTCTCCGAGTCGTTCGCGACGAAGTGCTTGGGCGTGGCCGCCACCCCGCCCGCCTGCACGCCCTCGACGTAGGCCGCCGCCACCTCGCCGGTCAGCAGCGGGTCCTCGGAGAAGCACTCGAAGTGCCGCCCGCCGAGCGGAGTCCTGTGCAGGTTGAGCGTCGGGGCGAGCAGCACGTGCACTCCCTTGCGCCGCGCCTCCTGGGCCAGCAGCCGCCCGGCCCGCCGTACCAGGTCGAGGTCCCAGGTGGCGGCCAGCGCGGTGGGGCTCGGCAGCGCGACGGACGGGTCCTGCGGATTCCACTGCTCGCCGCGCACCCCGATCGGCCCGTCGCTCATCACGAGCCTGGCGAGGCCGATCTCCGGCAGGGCGGGCAGCGACCACAGGTCGGCGCCGGTCAGGAGGCGGATCTTGGTGCCTAGGTCGAGCCTGGCGAGCAGGTCGTCGAAGTCCACCCGCCCAGTCTGACCAGAAAACCGGGCGATCGACAGGCCCGTGGCCCACGCGTACGGCAAAGGGCCGCCCCCGGCGGGCGGTTCCAAGGGGGTCGTCGCAACTCCTCGGATCGAGGTGTCGCGGCGCCCGCGTGAACCCGCCGTGACGGGAAGCGGCCCTGGGCGAGCAGCCGGATCAGGTGGTCTGACGGGCCTCGACGGCCTGCTTGTAGAGCTTGCCCGCCCGGTAGGACGAGCGGACCAGCGGGCCGGACATGACCCCGGCGAAGCCGATCGCCTCGGCCTCGGCCTGCAACTCCACGAACTCCTGCGGCTTGACCCACCGGTCGACCGGGTGGTGGCGCGGCGTCGGGCGGAGGTACTGGGTGATGGTCAGCAGGTCGGTGCCCGCCGAGTGGAGGTCGCGCATCGCCTCGATGATCTCGTGGCGCTCCTCGCCCATGCCGAGGATCAGGTTGGACTTGGTCACCAGCCCCGCCTCGCGGGCCATCGTGATCACCGACAGCGACCGCTCATAGCGGAAGCCCGGCCGGATGCGCTTGAAGATGCGCGGCACGGTCTCGATGTTGTGCGCGAACACCTCGGGCCGGCTGGAGATGACCTCGTCCACGGCCGCGCGTTCGGCGTTGAAGTCGGGCACCAGCAACTCGACGCCGCAGCCGGGCAGCAGCGCGTGGATCTGGCGCGCGGTCTCGGCGTAGAGCCAGGCGCCGCCGTCGGGCAGGTCGTCGCGCGCCACGCCGGTCACGGTGGCGTAGCGCAGGCCCATCTGCTGCACGGACTCGGCCACCCGGCGCGGCTCGTCCCTGTCGTACTCCTGGGGCTTGCCGGTGTCGATCAGGCAGAAGTCGCAGCGGCGGGTGCACTGGTCGCCGCCGATGAGGAAGGTCGCCTCGCGATCCTCCCAGCACTCGTAGATATTGGGACAGCCCGCCTCTTCGCAGACCGTGTGCAGACCCTCCCGGCGCACCAGCGACTTCAGCTCGGTGTACTCAGGGCCCGTCTTCAGCTTGGTCTTGATCCACGGGGGCTTGCGCTCGATCGGGGTTTCGGCGTTTCGCACCTCCAAGCGGAGGAGCTTCCGGCCATCAGGAGCAACGGTCACCGCCCCAGCTTACGTCCCCTGGATACATCCCATGACCGGACCTGTCGTATTCGGCTAGGAAGAACCCGGTCGGCGCCGCATCAGATCTTCCTCGTGCAGCTCGTACGACTCCAGCCCCAGCGCCTCGGCCAGCCGCTTCTCCATGACCGGCATGACGTCCTCGACCACGATCCGGCGCCCGGTCTCCGCCGACAGCGACGAGACACCCACCCCGGGGATGCCGCACGGCACGATGCGCTCGAACCAGCGCGGGTCGTTGGCGCAGTTGAGCGCGAACCCGTGCATGGCCACCCCGCGCGAGACCCGGATGCCGACCGCGCCGAGCATGCGGTCCGGCAGGCCGAGCACCCGGTCGCCGACCGCCCACACCCCGCCCAGTTCGGGGATCCGCCGGGCGCTCACCCCGAAGTCCGCGCAGACCTGGATCATCGCGTCCTCCAGGCGCCGCACGTACTCGACGGTGTCGGACACCGCCACGATCGGGTAGCCGACGAGCTGCCCCGGTCCGTGCCAGGTGATCCGGCCGCCTCGGTCGACGTCGACCACCGGAGTGCCGTCGGAGGGACGTTCCTGCTGGGCCGTCCGCCGCCCCGCCGTGTAGACGGGGGCGTGCTCCAGGATCAGGAACGTGTCATCGGCCTCTCCGGCCAGACGTCTGCCGTGCAACCATCGTTGGAGGGTCCAGGCCTGTTCGTAGGGGACGTCTACCCCGAGCCGCACAATGGCCAAGGAGTGGCGCATATGTGCATTGTGTCGTTCCCTCACCCATCAAGGGTAATTCAGGACGTCAGCAGCCGAGGCTCGATCCGGAACTCCTTCGCCCCGTCCGCGCCGTCGTGCTCCACCCGGTAGGCGTAACCAGCCGGATCGACCGTGACGGCCTGGATGAACTCGGTGCCCACGTAGTGCAGCGCCACACCCTCGTCGGCAGCGTACCCGTCCGGCAGCTCGCCGCTGGCGACCGAGGCGTGCAGCAGCCGCCGCCGCTGCGGGTCGGAGTTGTAGTGCACCCCGCAGGAGTACGGCAGCAGCGCCAGCCCGTCGGCCCAGACCCGCAACTTGGGGCCGAAGGAGTCGGTGTTGCCGCCCACGTGCCAGCACAGCGCGCCCGCGCTCTGGCCCGACAGCACCACCCCGGCCCGCCACGCCTCCTCGAACGCCTCGTCCAGGCCGTGCAGCCGCCACAGCGCCGCCAGGTTGGCCACGCTGCCGCCGCAGACGTAGACCATGTCCTGTTCGAGCAGCCACGCCCGGGGGTCTTCGACGTTCGGCATCGGGAAGACCGTCAGATGGCTCACCTCGACGTCCCACCCGGCGAACGCGCCGTACATCTTCAGCAGCCAGTCGGCGTCGTCGCCCATCGCCGTCGCGAGCAGTCCGAGCTTGGGGCGGTCCTGGCCGGTCAGGTCGAGGCCGTAGCGCAGCAGCGGGCTGGCCTCCAGGAAGCCGTGGCGCTCGGTCATGCGGAACGAGCCGCCGCCGATGGCGAGGATGTGAGACTGGCCTGACATGGTCATGTTGGTGGTCCCCCCACGTCGAGTCGGAACAGCCTAGAGTACGGTGGCCAAAGCTTGATCGAGACCCGTATGGGCGAACCTGTACCCGTTGTCCGCCAGCTTCTTCGGCACCGCCCGATGGCTCGGCAACAGCACCGCCCCCGCCATCTCACCCAGCCCCACCCCGAGCGCGAACCCCGGCACCGAGACCGGCAGCGTCGGCCGGCCCAGCGCCCGGCCCAGCGCGCGGGTGAACTCGGCCTTGGTCACCGGACCAGGGCTGACCAGGTTCACCGGCCCCGTGAGACCCGGTGCCCCGCCCGCGTGGCCGTCGAGGATGTGGAGGACGGCGCCGACCCAGTCGTCCTGCGCGATCCACGACCAGTAGCCCTGGGGGTCGCCCAGCGGCGCCCCCAGCCCGAGCCGGAAGATCGGCAGCATCCGGGCCAGCGCGCCGCCGTCCGGGCCGAGCACCATTCCGGTGCGCAACTGCGCCGTCCTGATCCCGGCGGACTCGGCCTCCCGGGCCTCCCCCTCCCACCGCTTGCACAGGTCGGGCATGAACCCGGGACCCCTGCCCGCGCTCTCGTCCACCAGACGGTCGCCGGTGTCGCCGTAGAAGTCGATGCCGGAGGCCGACACCAGTACCTTCGGCCGGCTCGTCAGGCCGCCGAGGGCGGTGACCAGCGTCCGGGTGCTGGACAGGCGGCTGCTCACGAGCAGCCGTTTGTAGGCGTCGTTCCAGCGCCGCGCGGCGATCCCGGCCCCGGACAGGTGGACGACGGCGTCGGCGCCCTCGATCGCGGCGGCGTCGATCGTGCCCCTGTCCGGATCCCACCGGGACTCGTCGCCGCCTCTGGCGCTGCGCCGTACCAGGGTCAGCACCCGGTCGCCGCGCTCCCGCAGCCTCCATACGAGCGCCGACCCGAGCATCCCCGATGCCCCGCTCACCACGATGTCCACGCCCGTACCCTCCCTGGGGTGCCGCCTGCCTGCACCAAGGATTGTGTTCTGCCCGGTGTCAGCTCAGCCCCAGTATTGCGGCAAACCACTGTTACCCACTGTCATCTCGCACGCTCGTACAGTGAGAGTCGCCGCGTGGGGAACGTCCACACGGCCGTGCGCGCGAACAGCGGATGATCGCGCAGCACCGGCGCGTTGCCGTAGCTCTCCAGCCCCTCCACCACCCACGCCTTCGCCGCCATCCCCCGTCCGCCGGAGCCGTGGCACGCCGTGTCCATCCGGGGGAGTCGTGGGCGCGTGGGTTCCGGAGGGAGTCGTGGGCGCGGTGTGTCCGCGCCTGAGGGGTTCGCGATGGCAGGGTGCGGTGAACGTGGCGCCTCGTAGGGCTGAGGGATCCATGAGTGGCTGGGGCCGGCCGGGGGCACGTTGTGTCCGGCCCTGAGTTGTGTTCGGCCCTGAGGGGTTTCCGGCGCCGCGACGGTGGGGTGGGGTGCGGTGAATGTCGGCGCCTCTCACGGCGGCCGACGCGGGCCGGGCCGGGGGTGACCGGACGGCGTGACGGCGGGAGGCGGCTGCGGGGAGGAGCGTGACCCTGGAGGCCGTCAAGAGGGTGCGGCGGGCGGGGTGAGGGGGGCTGGGCCGTGAAGGGGAGGGCTTTTGAGTCAGGCGAAGTGAGGAACTGGGCCGGGAGCGTGGATTTCCATGGCAAAGGGGCCGGTGTCGGAACACCGGCCCCCGAGCACCACAGAGGAGAGATCCTTACGCGAGGCCCAGCTGCGCCTCGAAGCGGCCCTCCTCCAGGCGGCGCTTGATCGTGGTGAGGAAGCGCGCCGCGTCCGCACCGTCGACCAGCCTGTGGTCGTACGTCAGCGCCAGGTACACCATCGAGCGGACCGCGATGACCTCGCCCTCGGCCGTGTCGACCACGACCGGACGCTTGACGACCGCGCCGGTCCCGAGCATGCCGACCTGCGGCTGGTTGAGGATCGGCGTGTCGAACAGCGCGCCCCGGCTACCGGTGTTGGTGAGCGTGAACGTGCCGCCGGTGATCTCGTCGGGCGTCACCTGGTTGTTGCGGGTGCGCTCGGCGAGGTCGGTGATCTTGCGGGCGATACCGGCGAGGTTGAGGTCGCCGGCGTTCTTGACGACCGCCGCCAGCAGGCCGCGCTCGGTGTCGACCGCGAGGCCGAGGTTCTCGACGTCGAAGTACGTCACCTCGTTGGTCTCGTTGTTGATCGTGGCGTTGAGCTTGGGGTGCTGCTTGAGCGCCTCGACCGTGGCCATCGCGAAGAACGGCGTGAAGGTGAGCTTCACGCCCTCGCGGCGCAGGAAGTCGTCCTTGGCCTTGGCCCGCAGGCGGGCGATCTTCGTGACGTCCACCTCGACCACGGAGGTGAGCTGGGCGGCGGTCTGCAGCGACTCCACCATGCGCTTGGAGATCGTCTGGCGCAGGCGCGTCATCTTCTCCGTACGGCCACGCAGGGTGGTGTCGACCTCGACCGCCTCGGGTGCGGCCGTGACCGGCGTCTGAGCGGCCGCCGGGGCTGCGGCGGCGGCCGGGGACGCGGCGGGCGCACTGGCGGGTGCGGCGGGAGCGGCCGGAGCCGGAGCGGGGGCGGGCGCGGCGGCCTGCTCGCGCTGCGCCTTCGCGGCCTCA
>NZ_BAAAHQ010000061.1:0-1676 GCF_039525605.1 Nonomuraea longicatena
CCGACCCTCACCGGGTTCGAGGAGCTCGACCCGTCCGTGGCCTACATCCGGCAGAAAGAACTCTTCACCAGGTTCTTCGACCGGGCGACCGAGATCTTCCCGGAACCCTTCCAGCCGTTGCGCCGACCCGACCTGGTCGCCCAGTTCGACAGGTTCTCGCTGCGGGACCGGCTCAACCAGATGGCCCTCCCGCCGGCGGACGAGATCCTGCTGACCAGCTGGACCTCACTGTACGGCGGGACCAGCGAGCGGGGGGCGCTGACCCTCATCCAGCAGTGGTGGGCGCTGGCCGGTGGCACGTTCGAGGGCTTCCACGGCGTCAACACCTACCGCCCGGCACAGGGCACAGTGTCGATCTTGAACGCCATGCTCGCCGAGTCCAAGCCGGTCCTCAAGCTCAACTCGCCGGTCAAGTCGGTGGTCCAGAACGCCGGCAAGGCGACCGTGACGACGCGCGCGGGCGAGTCCTTCACCGCACCGGAAGTGATCATGGCCGTGCCGGTGAACGTCTGGCGCACGATCTCGTTCAGCCCGCCGCTGCCCGCCGCGCATCGGGAGGCGACGAACGCCGGGATCGGCGTGCTGCACGAGAAGAAGCTGTGGATCGACCTGTCCAACCCCACGGACAGGTTCGTGGCCGAGTCACCCGAGGGCAGGGGTGACCCGCTCTGCTTCATGGGCCGGTTCAACGACGGCCAGCCGGTGGTCGCCTTCACCGTCGACCGCACCTTCGACGTCGACGACCGGGACGCGGTGGAGCGGGCCGTGCAGCGGGTGATCCCGGGAGCCACGATGCGCGACTACCTCGTGACCAACTGGCACGTGGACCCGTTCTCCCTGGGCGCCGGCGCGTACCGTCAGCCGTACCAGCTCATCAGGCTGCACGCGAAGCTCCAGCAGCCGCACGGCCGGATCAAGTTCGCGGGCGCCGACATCGCCAACGGGTGGAACGGCTACATCGACGGCGCGATCGAGGACGGCCTGCGCGTCGCGGGCTCGCCGACCCTGTCCGGTCCGGCGGCCGCGGCGGCCAGCGCCGAGGAACGAATTTTCGTGCCGAAGGTGAACCCCGGACTGTACCGCGGCCTCGGCGGACGGTAACAGCGCGCGTCTTGAGACCATTCGCCGACGGGAAAGTCTCAGGACGATCTACGCGTGGTCTGCGTCGAACAGCGGTGGCCGGAATTCCGGTCACCGCTGTTCGCAATTCCGACTCGACAATCTCAACGCGGGAAAACACCTGCACGGGCCGGGCATGCCGCAGCTAGGCTCCTGGCCATGAGCGCGCCCATCGGCTGCACAGCCATGGAAACGGTCTAGTCGCTGTTCTCGTGGTTCCGCGAAACCCTCGATCCACAGCCGGCCAGGCGAGCAGGCGACCACGGAGTTCAGGACGCTATCCAAAATGTTCATCTTGGGCTGACAACACAACAGCCTCGCCTGGTCGTGGCCACATCACGCACCGCGTCCGATCGATCGGACCCCATTATCGCGCGCGCGGCAATCGTGAGTCCGCAGTCCGGCGACGGATCATCCGCTACCAGTTCTCAGGAAAGAAACGAGGGAAAGTGACCCACGAGATGGAATCCGGTCGGCCCGAGGGTCGGAGTCTGACGCGGCGCGGTGTGCTCAAGGCGGGTGTCGCGGGTGGTCTCGCGATCACCGGGGCGGCGGTG
>NZ_BAAAHQ010000062.1:0-9729 GCF_039525605.1 Nonomuraea longicatena
CCGACCCTCACCGGGTTCGAGGAGCTCGACCCGTCCGTGGCCTACATCCGGCAGGGGCAGCTGTTCACCAGGTTCTTCGAGGACTCGACCAGGATCTATCCGTCGCCCTACCAACCGCTCAGGCGCCGTGACCTGGTCGCCCAGTTCGACAGGTTCTCGCTGCGGGACCGGCTCGACCAGATGGCCCTCCCGCCGGCGGACGAGATCCTGCTGACCAGCTGGACCTCGCTGTACGGCGGGACCAGCGAGCGCGGCGCACTGACCCACATCCAGCAGTGGTGGGCACTGGCCGGTGGCACGTTCGAGGCCTTCCACGGCGTCAACACCTACCGCCCGGCACAGGGCACAGTGTCGATCTTGAACGCCATGCTCGCCGAGTCCAGGCCGGTCCTCAAGCTCAACTCGCCGGTCAAGTCGGTGGTCCAGAACGCCGGCAAGGCGACCGTGACGACGCGCGCGGGCGAGTCGTTCACCGCGCCAGAGGTGATCATGGCCGTGCCGGTGAACGTCTGGCGCACGATCTCGTTCAGCCCGCCGCTGCCCGCCGCGCATCGGGAGGCGACGAACGCCGGGATGGGCGTGATGGAGGAGAGGAAGCTGTGGATCGACCTGTCCAGTCCCACGGACAGGTTCGTGGCCGAGTCACCCGAGGGCAGGGGTGACCCGTTCTGCTACATAGGCCGGTTCAACGACGGCGATCCGGTGGTCGCCTTCACCGTCGACACCACCTTCGACGAGAGCGACGGGGACGAGGTGGAGCGAGCCCTCCGGAGGGTCCTCCCGGGCGCCAAGGTGCGCGATTACATCGTGACCAACTTCTTCAAGGACGAGTTCGCCCTTGGCACCGGCGGCTACCGTCAGCCGTACCAGCTCGTCAGGCTGCACGCGAAGCTCCAGCAGCCGCACGGCCGGATCAAGTTCGCGGGCAGCGACATCGCCAACGGGTGGAACGGCTACATCGACGGCGCGATCGAGGACGGCCTGCGGGTCGCGGGCTCGCCGACCCTGTCCGGTCCGGCGGCCGCGGCGGCCAGCGCCGAGGAACGAATTTTCGTGCCGAAGGTGAACCGCAGACTGTACCGCGGCCTCGGCGGACGATAACAGCGCGCGTCTTGAGACCATTCGCTGCCGGAAAATCTCGGGACGGTCTACCTGTGGTCTGCGAAGAACAGCGGTGGCCGGAATTCCGGTCACCGCTGTTCGCAATTCCGACTCGGCAAACTCAATGAAGGAAAAAGGTATGCACAGGCAAGGTACGTCGAAGCTAGGCTCCTGCCCATGAGCGCGTCCATTGGCAGCACCACCATGGAACCGGTCGAGTCGTTGTTCTCGTGGTTCCGCGAGATGCTCAATTCGCAGCCGATCAGCAGCGAAGGCGACCACGGATTACAGGTCTTCGGTTACGAGGACATCACCAGGATTCTCGCCGACACCAAGACCTTCTCTTCGGAGACGGCAAGGCTGTTCAATCTCCCGCACCCTGAACTCGACCGCTTCGACGAGGGCAACCTGGTCACCACAGACCCGCCCCGGCACCGCAAGCTGCGCACCGTCATCAGCCAGGTGTTCACCCCCCGCTCGGTCGCGAACCTGGCCGAACGCATCGAGCTGATCACCGACACCCTGCTGGACAAGGTCGCCGACCGGGATTCGTTCGACCTCGTCGACGCGCTCGCGTTCCCGCTGCCGATCACCGTGATCGCCGACGTGCTCGGCCTGCCCATCGAGGACGAGCCGCTGTTCCGCGTGTGGGGTGATGCGATCGGCGCGCTCGACGCCGCCACCGTGCCCCCCGAACTGCTCGAAGGCGAGGTGGGACCCGCCCTCCACGAGATGGGCGAATACTTCCTGCGGCACATGCGCGACCGCAGGCAGAACCCACGCGACGACGTGATGAGCAGGCTGGCCAACGCCACCATCGACGGCGAGCCGCTGACCGACGGCGAGATGATCGGGGTCACCGGCCTGACCATGTTCGCCGGGCACGCCACCACGATGTCGTTGATCTGCACCGCGGTCATCCTCCTGGGGCAGCACCCGGAAGCGCTGGCCGAGATCCGCGCGGACCGCGACCTGGTGCCCGGCGCGCTGGAGGAGGTGCTGCGCATGTACCCGCCGTTCCCGCGCCTGGTGCGGGTCACCACCACCGACACCGAGATCGGCGGACACCCGGTCGCCGCGAACCAGCTCGTGACGCCGTGGATCGGCGCGGCCAACCGGGACGGTGCCAAGTTCCCCGACCCGGACCGGTTCGACATCCACCGCAACACCGGCGGGCACCTGGTGTTCGGCCAGGGCATCCACTTCTGCCTCGGCGCGCCGCTGGCGCGGCTGGAGGGCAAGATCGCGCTGAACCTGTTGCTGGACCGCTACTCGAAGATCAGCGTTGATCCCGAGCGCGGTGTGGAGTGGGAGAACCCCAACCAGATCATCTGCCCGCGCCGTCTGCCTGTGCGGGCAACTCGGTGACCTGGCAGTACACCACGCGGGCGGCGGCAACCTGACCACCGGCGCCGCCGCCTCGGTACCGATCCTTGCGCAGCAAGGATGAGCCGGACGCCAGGACCCGCCTCATGTGCGTGCGGCGCGCGTCCGAGTCGTCGCCGACGCCGGCGAGCAGGCTCCCTGCCGAACCCTTGGCCCCGCCGTTCCTGGTGGATTGCAGGAACTCCAGCAGCCGGTCTATCGCGATGTCGGAGATGGGTTCCAGGTTCATCGTCAGCGCGTGCTGCAGTCGCGAACCCCACACCGGGCGGCGCCTGGCCAGGTCGGGCCGCGCAGTGACCACCACCAGCACCGGCAGGCCGGGAAGCGACCTCGGCAGGTCCTCAAGGAAGTCGATCAAATGATCGTCTGCGACGTGCAGGTCCTCGACGATCATGACGACGGGGCCGCACCGGGCGATCTGGCCGAGCAGGTGCCGCCACGCGTGCAGCACGTCGGTGACCGGTAGGTCCGAGCGTCGCCGTCTCCGGTCGACCAAGCCGGTCAGCCGGTGCACCAGTCGGCGCCGCTCGTCCTCCGACTGGACGAGTCGCTCCACCGTCCCGGTGATCTCGGCCTGTACACACTCGACAGGGCCGTCCGGGTCGATGCCGCAGTACGAGCACAGCAGGTCGGTGACCACGTCGGTGGCGACGTCCTCCACGAACGGCCGGGCGCGGGCGACCAGGACCCGCACCGGCTCGGCGGTCGCGGCGATCCTGCGCTCGAACTCCAGGACGAATCGAGTCTTGCCGACGCCGGGGTCGCCGAGAACGGTCACCAGGTGAGGCACGTCGACGTGCCTGGTGCGGCGCAGGAGGCCGCACAGCACCTCAAGGTCGTGCTCGCGGTCGATCACCGGCATGTCGTACTGCGCCAGGTACTCCTGCCGAAGCCCGCCGACCTGCCAGCCGAAGGACGACTCGACCTCGAAGTAGGTGGTGGTGCACTCGGTGGCCCGCCTGGTGTTCTCGCACACCCGGATCTCGCCGGCCGGGGTCTGCAAGAGCAACTCGTGGCATTCGTCGAGCAGAACGCCGCTCACCGACGGCGCACTGTCGTCGCCGTTGTGGTGGCGCACCAGCGCCTCGCCGGTGGCCACCGCGACGTGGACGGCGACAGAGGTCTCGGCGCCGGAGGCGTCCGGGAAGTGGAACCGGTCGCGGATGGCCAACGCGGCGAGGACGGCGCGTTCGGCGTCGTCCTCGCCGGTCTCGGGGACGCCGAACAACGCCAGCCAGATCGACCCGATGGAGGCCACGACGGTGCCGCCCACCCGCTCGACCTCGTCGCGGATCGTGGCCGCGGCCTTCTCCAGCGCCGTGTTGCCTGTGCCCTGGCAGCGCACGATGAGCACGCTGACGTCCTGGCGCCCGACCACCATGGTGCGCAGCGAGGGCACGGCGGGCATCGAGACGGCCCCGGTAACCCTGTGCCAATCCGGTTCCGGCTCGAAGGGCGAGGAAGATCTGCGCTGCGGCACCGGCGGGGAGGGCCGGACGTCGGCGGGCCTCGGCTGTTCTTCGGCCATCTCGCAGGAAGAGCCGGTCATCTGCAGCTTGATCTGCTTCTGCATCCCGACCGGGATCAGCGCCGGGTCTTGGGTGAGGATCGCCTGCTGCAGCGAGCGCAGCGCCGGATTCGGTTCCAGGCCGACGTTCTCCACCAGGCTGGTGCGCAGGGTGTGGTAGGCGTTGAGGGCGTCGGCCTGCCTGCCGCTGCGGTACAGCGCCAGCATCAGTTGTCCGCACAGGCGCTCGCGCAGCGGCTCGGTGGCGACCGCGCGCTGGAGTTCGGCCAGGGTCTGGTGGTGGTGTCCTCGGTCGAGCTCCACCTCGAAGTAGTCCTCAAGCGCGTCCAGCCTGGCGTCCTGCACCGGGGTCAGCTCAGGCCAGTCGATGCCGGACTCGACCAGGTCGGCCAGCGCGGGCCCGCGCCACAGCTCCAGGGCCTGCCGCAGCAGCAGGGACGCCGCCTCCAGGTCACCCTCGGCGCACTTGGCGCGTCCCGCCTCGACACGCTGGTGGAAGTTCTGCACATCGGTCTGCTCGGGTTCGACGCGCAGCATGTAGCCGGGTGGCTGGCTGAGCAGCGCGGCGGAGCCGCCATTGGCCGACAGCGCCCTGCGCAGCCGCCAGACCGAGTTCTGCACGATCTTCCTGGCCGACAACGGCACTCTGTCCTTGGGCCAGAGCGAGTCCACCAGCTGACTGCTCGCCACGACACGGTTGCGGTTGAGCAGCAGGAGTCCGAGTGTGGCCCGCTGCCGCGCGCCGCCGAGGTCGACCAACTCATCGCCGTGTACGACCTCTAGTGGTCCGAGCATCTTGAAGTAGGTCACTTTGAATCTCCCCCAGAATTTGTTACGCCCTGTCGAGTGCGACGACACCGAAAGGACACCTACCGCAGAGCCTTTGTTACCCCCGTGGACAGCTCGCACATCGCTGATGCGACCGTAGCCGACCGAGCCGTCGGTAGCGTACTCCAGACGCTATCCCTAATCCCTGACGCCTCAATTCTTGGAGTTGTCCGTCGTCGTTTCGATATAGAACTACGAATTATCGTCGACACCATAGGAGTTATGCGGGTCCCACACACACACGAGGCGGAGGTCCGACGCTTTATGGATACGGCAATGCTAGGTCGAGATCTTGATACGGGCAAGGATCGCGGGATGCCTGTGGGCATGAGAACGGCCTAAATGGCCATTGACACAAAGCCGGAACAACGCCGGGGCCGTGGTGGCCGCGGGGGTCACCGTATCCCCGACTCGGCGACCCGAGCGCCGCGCTCATCGTCGATGAGACCGGTGATGCGCAATCCTCCACCGACGCTTTCACGGCGCGCAGCTCGGGACTGGTTCCTGTGAGCTGCCGTGAACGGTGGGACTCCTCCGCCGATTCGCCCTTCCCCGCCCTCGGTACGACATCGCGCCCGAACACGCCCCGCACTGGTCCGGTGGCGACATTGCCCCCAATATCGGACAGCGACCCACCACCGGCAGTGGAATGAGGTGACAACGGCCGACAGATCCCCTCGGGCTCAACCGACACCGGATCAGCCGCAGCCGGCCCATGAAACGACTTTGCGCATCACCCTGACCCCGGCCGAGTTCGAAAACCCCCTGATCAGCCGACCGAGACCATTCCGAGAACTGTCACACGTGTATGGAGTGCCATAATCTTCGTATGACTGTTTCGTCTTTCAACCCACACGCCCTGCTTGCGGAAAGCCGTCTCGGAGTTCTCGCGACGATTAAGCAGGACGGGCTCCCGCAGCTGTCCCCTGTGATGCCCTTCTACGACCGGGACGCGGGTGTCATCCATGTGTCGACGAGCGCCGGGACGGCCAAGATCGTGAACCTGCGCCGGAACCCGCGCGCCGCGCTGGAGGTCACCAGCTCCGACGGCCGGTCATGGGCTACCGCCGAGGGCACCGCCACCCTGACCGGCCCGGGAACCGACCCGAACGGGCCCGAAGTCCAGGCCTTGGTCGACTACTACCGCGCCGCCGCAGGCGATCATCCGGATTGGGAAGAGTACCGAGCGGCCATGGTCGCGCAACGCCGCGTCTTGATCACGCTCAAGGTCGACCACGTCTACGGGAGGCGCATTGCTCCGGCGTGAGCGGCTTGAGAACGCTTCAGCCCCGGCCTGTGGGGCGGTCGCGACGGGTCAAAGGGTGGTGAGCGCCTGGTCGAGGGCGGCGAGGAACCAGTCCCGATCACGGCCGACACCGGTGGAAGACAGGATCCGGAACGCCGGAAGGCCGGGGCCACCTGACACGACGGTGTCGAAAGGGCCGAAGCGGGGGTCGATCCAGGCGAGATGGACCTCCCGTCCGTGACGGGAGAGCACCTCGTGGTGGCCGGGATGACTCTCGCGTTCGGGCGCGATGGGATCTGTGCCCCGGTAGAGGTGTAGCCGCAACTCCCGATTGCGGGCCGGCAAGCCGGCATAGAGCGCCTCGACGGCCACCGCCGACGTGCCACGGTCGGTCGCGATGGAGTCCAGCGGCAATCGCCCCAGAACCGTGGGGAGGCCGTGGGCCTGGCTGACGGCTTGCGCCCGTTCCCCGGTCGCCCACGCGGGCCGGATGGTGTCGGGCTGACGAATCTTCCACAATCCGAGCGGGACGGCGATGGGTGGTGCCTGCGGCCGCCTGGCCCAGTAGCCGAGTCCGGCGAACGGCGTGTCCGAGATCCGCTGCATGGCGGCGCCGTCCACCGGCGACATCGACCGGTAGAGATCTTCGATCTCCTGCTCGGCGAACGTCCCTTCCAGCACCGAGAGCTCGATCATGGTGCGGGCGATCCTGGCGGAGGCGCCGGCGTGGCCCAGGTAATCGACGCCATGCCAGAGCACGTGCTCGTCGTCGATGGCGACGGCACGGGTCGGGCTTTCCCACAATGCCGGGTGGTCGAGTGCGGGAAATGCCCAGTCGTACAGGAACTCCTTGACCCGCAGAACGCGTCCCTCGCCTGCGAGCTCGAAACGGTAGGCGGCCGGGTTGTTGACGCTCCACGGTGATCTGCCCGCCGTCGCCTCGCCCACCCGGCCGGGCGGCGCTTCCCTGCGTACCGAGGACTTCCTCAGCGTGGTGCCCTCGGGCAGGACGTCAGGCGTGAAGACCACGAAGTTGCTCCAGGTCTGCGCCTCCTGCGCCGCCATGGCCGGTGGCGCCGCGTCCAGGTCGCCGGCGGATTCCAGGGTGCGGTGCGTCCAGTGCGCGTCCATCGCTGCCACTCCTCCTTTTAGAGACCGGTGGTCACAAATGCACCGTAGCATAATTCAAGACCGGCGGTCATTTAGTAGAGTCGAGGTATGGAGGAACAGCGCAGGACGCCCCGTCTGGGCAGACCTCCCGTGCTCTCACGGGAACTGCTCATCGCGACAGCTCTTGAGCAGGGCGTCTCCGCCCTGTCCGTGCGCGGCCTGGCCCAGCGGCTCGGCGTCGCGCACTCGGCGCTGTACCGGTGGGTGCGCAACCGCGACGAACTCCTCGACCTGGTCAGCGACGCCCTGCTCGAACGCGTCATCCACGCCATGGAAGATCATCCGGACGAGTGGCGGACCTGGCTCGATCAGCTCGCCTGGGCCATCCGGCGCAGCTTCCTGCCCTTCCTCGACCACGAGGGCGTGGCCCAGTTCCCCAGAACCACCGCCACCTACGCCGACCTCCGGCGTACCGCCGAGCGAGTCCTGCAGGCCGGCGGGATGAGACCGGCCGCTGCGGCCGACACCTACCAGGTCTTCCTGCTCACTGTCTGGGGATGGCTCGCTGCGGAGAAGGCGTGTTCCGACCAGGACGACCACGAGCGACTCTTCGCCATGATGGTGGAGGTGCTGATCCGCGGCCTGCCCGCCCACGACACGTAGGCGGGCGGGATGTCCGGCCTCGCGCCCGAGGTGTGGTCGAGCGTGGCCGCCACAGTGAGCCGGTGAGCGACGATCTCCGGCGCACGGCCGTGGGAGACCGCAGGTCTGGACCGTCCCCCACTGCGATGAGCCGGGCACGGGCCGTTGAATCGCTCGGCTTCGACGGAGACCTCAGCGGTTGATCGCCAGGGTGTCGTCGAGCGTCGCCGACCGTGCCGATGGAGGCGGCGGCGCCGGGTCGGTCAGAACTCGGGTCGGGCCCTGGCGGGAGGCGCTCCCCTACCTGGTCCTGCCGGGAAGCGGTTGCCTTCAGTTCAGGCGGGTGCGCCGTTCAGGATCTCGACCTCGCCGGTGTCCAGGGAGTAGTACGCACTGACCACGGCGAGGTCCCCCTTGGTCACCAGCGGTGCGAGGTCCCGATTGCCGCGCAGGGCGTTCGCGGTCAGCTTCACCTGGGCTTTGGCCATCGCCTCGGTGGGGTCGGCGTGATTGCCCCGTTCGGTCTGCTCGTACGCCGGGCGCAGAGCCTCCGTGATCGCCTGGAGGTTGCCCGGCAGCGGCTTGTCTGCCCGCAGGGCCTTGTACACAGCCGAGACCGCGCCGCACCGCTGGTGACCGAGAACGATGATCAGCGGCGTTCCGCTGATCATCGGCCCGTACTCGATGGAGCCGGTGATCACGGGCCCCACAGCCGTCCCGCCGCTACGCATGACGAACAGATCGCCCAGGCCGGTGTCGAAGACGAGCTCGGGTGGCACCCTGGAATCGATGCATGACAGCACCGCTCCGTAGGGCTGCTGGTTGGTGGCCAGCAGTTGCCGGCGGGTGGGATCGCGATCCGGATGCCGCAGTGCGTTGGTCACCCAGCGCTCGTTGCCCTCCATCAGCCGTTCGTAAGCCGCCTTCGGCGTGCTGGGAGACCCTCCCGTGGAGGGTGCCGGCGCCGCCTTGTGCGCGCCGTCGATCTTCTCGTCGATCTCCTCGGCCGATGAGCAGCCGACGAGGCAGACCGCTGCCAGGGACGCGGCTCCGGTGAGCAGCGTTCGCCGCCCCGGGGCATCAGCTTGAATGCTCATGACCTGCCGTCTCAGAAGGTTCGTGATGACGGCGCGTGAGCCGCCACATGGGCTGGTAGGGCAAAGCCGTGACTCACTCCGGGCGGCGCGAACCGACCGGTCGACGACGATGCTGCTCCCGGTGAAGCCGGAGCCCTCGAAGGCGCCGCCCGCGATGCCGACGACGTCTGCGGCGGTGAATGCGCGGCGATGACGAACTTCTTCGGGGTGGCTCTCTCAAAGCCTTACCGGCAACCGACCGTAACTTTAGTACGACGCTACGTGTTCGATCAGCCATTCCATGCAACCGGCCAGGTCCATCGTGCCCTGCCTGGAGGGAAGACCCTGGTGCGGGAGCCATGAGCGGGGGGCGGCGGGATGCGAGAGCCGCCCCGGGCTCACGTGCGGCGGGCCGTCCAGGGTACGGATCGGACCAGGCGCCGCAAGGAACTGACCGGCCGCCGCGATCCCGATGACGCAGAGGACGGCCGGCACCGTGAGGACGAAGGCCGGTGTGGGGACGCTCACGGCAGCGGCTCCGCCGACCCGCGGGCGTCCGAGGATGTGTTGTTCCTACGGACCGTGAACAGGCCGGAGACGTGCAGGAGCCCCATGGTCGCCGCGAACACCGGCATCATGCCGCCAGTTCGACAATTCGACTCGCAGGTATTGCCGGGTGAATGAAATCAATTCAACCGCCGTGGAAGTGCCTCGGCTGCCGTTACGGATATTTCAAAGCCGTTCTCATTGAGGTGATCTCAGAGAACTAATTCGGGCGATTGGTGATTTTAGGGACGCCCAGGGTGGCGTTT
>NZ_BAAAHQ010000063.1:0-69711 GCF_039525605.1 Nonomuraea longicatena
GACCCCCTCGGGAGGTGCTCGCCTCCATCATCTCTGTCAGCTCTGGACGAGCGGGGTCCCTTCGAGGACGGCGCCGGCCTCGGCCAGTTCGGCGAGGGCGGTCCGCGTGGTCTGCGGGGCGACCCCGGCCGTGAGATCGAGCAGGACACGGACGGCCAGACCGTGCTTGACGGCGTCCAGGGCCGTGGCGCGCACGCAGTGGTCGGTGGCGATGCCGACGATGTCCACCTCGTGCACGTTGTGGGCGCTGAGCCAGTCGGCCAGGCTCACGCCGTCGCCGCTGGCACCTTCGAAGCCGCTGTAGGCGGCCGCGTGGGCGCCCTTGCTGAAGACCTCCTCGACGGCGGCCACGTCGAAGGACGGATGGAAGTCGGCGCCGGGGGTTCCCGCCACGCAGTGGCGCGGCCAGGTGCCGACGTAGTCGGGGGCGTCGGAGAAGTGCTCGCCCGGGTCCACGTGGTAGTCGCGGGTGGCCACCACATGGTCGTAGCCGTGGTCGCTCACGTGCCTGGTGACGGCGGCGGCCACCTCGGAACCGCCCGCCACCGGCAGGCTCCCGCCCTCGCAGAAGTCGTTCTGCACATCGACGATGATCAGCGCCGTGCTCATAGCAGCACGATACGTCAGCAACCCCCGGCAAGCGGTCAGCACCCGCCGTCTCACGCCATTCCCCCAGGACAGACCGGCCGGGTACGGCCCGGCGACGGGTCGTCGTGACGCCTCCGCCGAGAGCCGTGCGGGGCGCCGTCAGGGCGTCCGGCGACCGACCATCGCAGGGGAGCGGCCGAGCGTGGCGGCCCGGGTGGAGACGGTGCCGGGACGGGCGGTGCCGTGGGGCTGGGGCCTGGGGCTGCCGTGAGGGTCGACCGGAGAGGCCGGGCGACGGGGCCACGTGAGGGGCAGGAGGACGACGTGCGGCGTCGGCATCGGTGGGTGAGGTGAGGGTGGATACGAGGGTTGGCTGCCGCCATCATCCAGGCGAGAGGGCGAGAGGGGTGTGCCGGACGGGCGGGGCGGTGGGGGTCAGACGAATTCGGTGGGGATGGCGGCGTAGCCCCGGCCGAGGTGCAGGGCCTCCTGGGGGAGGCGGTCGATCTCGTGGCGGTGGCGGGCGCGGGCGGACTCCAGGGGCTCGCGGCCGACCACGACCCCGTCGCGGACGAGTTCGTGCAGCAGCGGCTCGCCGCCCTCCGGCGCGGGTCCGGACGTGGTCACCAACTCGGTCTCGGCGTGACCCGCCGCGTCGAACAGCCGGTAGGCGTGCTTGCGCCCGCCGCGCGACGGTTTGCCGACCGAGCGCTTGGCGACCGGCTCCAGGACGCCCGCCGCCGTCTCCCGCGCCACCAGCTTGTACACCAGCGCCGCCGTCGGCACCCCGGACCCGGTGACCAGCGAGGTGCCGACGCCGTAGGCGTCCACGGGCGCGGCGGCGAGGGCGGCGATGGCGTACTCGTCGAGGTCGGAGGTGACCAGGATGCGGGTCTTGAACGCCCCGAGCGCGTCGAGCTGCTCCCGTACGGCCTGCGCCGCCGCCGCGAGGTCCCCGGAGTCGATGCGGACCGCGCCGAGTTCGGTGCCCGCCAGCTCGACCGCCGTGCGCACGGCCCCCGGCACGTCGTAGGTGTCCACGAGGAGCGTGGTTCCGGGCCCGAGCGAGGCGATCTGCGCCTCGAAGGCCGCCTTCTCGCTGTCGTGCAGCAGCGTGAACGCGTGCGCCGCCGTACCGGCTGTGGGGACGCCGTAGGCGTGCCCGGCCATCAGGTTGGAGGTCGAGGTGAACCCCGCGAGGTAGGCGGCACGGGCGGCGGCGACGGCGGCGCGCTCGTGCGTGCGGCGCGAGCCCATCTCGATGAGCGGCCGTTTGCCCGCCGCGTTGCTCATGCGGGAGGCGGCGGAGGCGATGGCGCAGTCATGGTTGAGGATGGAAAGGATCATGGTTTCGAGAAGGACGGCCTCGGCGAAGGTGCCCTCGACGACGAGGATGGGGGAGGCGGGGAAGTACAGGTCGCCTTCGAGGTAGCCGTGGATGGTGCCGGAGAAGCGATAGTCGGCGAGGAATTCCAGCGTGGGCTCGTCCGCGACGCCGTTTTCGCGGAGAAAGGCGAGCTCTTCGGCACCGAAACGGAAGTGTTCGAGCTCGTCCAGGACGCGCCCGATTCCCGCGACCACGCCGTACCTGCGTCCACCCGGAAGGTGCCGGGCGAACACCTCGAAAACCGCCCGTCTCCGGGCAGCTCCGCTCCGTAGTGCGGCCTGCAGCATTGTCAGCTCATAGTGATCTGTGAGCAACGCAGTGCTCATGGTCATTGTCACGAGTCGAAGACTACGGCCCAGATAGGGCAGACTCGTGGATGTGGGTAGCACTGCTCCAATCGCCGTCGAGCGTCCGTCATCGGACGTCCGGCCCGATCTGCCGTGGGTGACGATCGTCTGGAATGACCCGGTCAACCTCATGTCGTACGTGACTTATGTCTTCCAATCGGTCTTCGGCTACTCGAAGGCCAAGGCCGAGAAGCTCATGATGGACGTCCACCACAAGGGCAAGGCCGTCGTGTCCAGCGGCACGCGTGAAGAGATGGAACGCGATGTGCAGATTCTTCACTCCTACGGTCTGTGGGCGACGCTCCAGCCGGACTCGGCCAAGTGAGGCGGCACCGGTGAGCTCTGGGTTCAAGTCCCACAACGGCGGGGTGGTGGCCGAGTTCGAGGCCGCCGAGGTCTCGATCCTGAAGTCGCTGGTCGGCCAGATCCTCGGGCTGGTCGAGCCGGGGCAGACGAGCGACGACCCGCTGGAGCGCGCGCTCGGCATCGGCTCGGCGCAGGAGCCGTCCGACCCGGTGCTGGCCCGGCTGTTCCCCTCGGCGTACGAGGACGCGGACCATTCGGCGGAGTTCCGCCGCTACACCGAGGCGACGCTGCGCGACGGCAAGCGCGCGGACGCGCAGACGATGCTCGCGACCGCGCGTCCCGGCCGCAGCGAGCTGACGGCCGAGCAGGCGCAGGCGTGGCTGCGCTCGCTCAACGACGTACGGCTGGCCCTCGGCACCCGTCTGGAGGTGACCGAGGACGTCCACGAGGAGATCGCGACGATGTCGGAGGACGATCCCCGCTACCCGGCGTACGTGACCTACGACTGGCTGACCTACCTCCAGGACAGCCTCGTGAGGGCGCTCTGGTAGTTTCCGCGACATGCTGACGATCTCGCAGGAACTGGTGGACCAGATCGTTGCCCATGCGCGGGCCGACCACCCCGACGAGGCGTGCGGGGTCATCGCGGGAAGGAACGGGGTGCCCGAGCGGTTCATCCCCATGGAGAACGCCGAGCGCTCTCCGACCTTCTACCGCTTCGACTCACTGGAGCAGTTGCGGGTCTGGAGGGAGATGGACGACCGCGACGAGGAGCCTGTCGTGATCTACCACTCGCACACCGCGACCGAGGCATACCCGTCGCGCACCGACATCTCGTACGCCTCGGAGCCGGGCGCGCACTACGTCCTGGTGTCCACCCGCGAGGAGGACTCCGTGGAGTTCCGCTCGTACCGGATCCTGGATGGGGTGGTTTCGGAGGAGGAGGTAAGGTTTACCCCATGAGGACCGCCGCTTCCGCCGCCGCGTGGGTGAGGCCCGTCCAGAGCTTTCTCTTCGCGCACACGCGCTCTGTGGTCGTTTACGACTGTCGCTGATCGGACTCCCCGCCCAAGCGGTTTCCTGACCGACATAGACCGACACCCCAAGAGGAGACTCCTGCGATGGCCATCGAGGTCCGCATTCCCACCATCCTGCGCACGTACACGGACGGCGCCAAGGCCGTCGACGCCGAGGGCAGCACGCTCGACGAGCTGATCAGCAACCTCGAGTCCCGGCACCCGGGCATCAAGGCCCGCCTGGTCGACGAGGGCGCTCTGCGCCGCTTCGTCAACGTGTACCTGAACGACGAGGACGTCCGCTTCCTCGGCGGTCTCGGCACGCCCGTCGCGGACGGCGACACGGTGACCGTGCTCCCCGCCGTCGCCGGCGGCGCGCGCTGACCATGCGCTTCGACTCGCTGATCGATTCCGTCGGTCGCACCCCTCTCGTCGGGCTGCCCCGGCTGTCGCCGTCCGGCGACGTACGCCTGTGGGCCAAGCTTGAGGACCGCAACCCCACCGGGTCGATCAAGGACCGGCCCGCTCTGTGGATGGTCGAGCAGGCCGAGAAGGACGGCCTGCTCACGCCCGGCTGCACGATTCTGGAGCCGACCAGCGGCAACACCGGCATCTCGCTGGCGATGGCGGCCCGGCTCAAGGGCTACCGGCTGATCTGCGTCATGCCGGAGAACACCTCGGAGGAACGCAGGCAGCTCCTGCGCATGTGGGGTGCGGAGATCATCTCCTCCCCCGCCGCCGGCGGCTCCAACGAGGCGGTGCGGGTGGCGAAGGGCCTGGCGGCCGACAACCCGACGTGGATCATGCTCTACCAGTACGGCAACCCGGCCAACTGGCGCTCGCACTACGAGACGACCGGTCCCGAGATTCTGCAGGACCTGCCGGGTGTGACGCACTTCGTCGCGGGGCTCGGCACGACGGGAACGCTCATGGGCGTGGGTCGGTTCCTGCGCGAGCGGGTGCCCGAGGTGCGCATCGTGGCCGCGGAACCGCGTTACGGCGAACTCGTCTACGGCCTGCGCAACGTGGACGAGGGCTTCATCCCCGAACTGTACGACGAGTCGGTGCTGACCACCCGCTACTCGGTGGGCTCGGGCGACGCCCTGCGGCGTACCCGTGAGCTGCTGAGCGCGGAGGGCATCTTCGCGGGCGTGTCCACGGGGGCGGCGCTGCACGCCGCGCTGGGGATGGCGCGTAAGGCGGTCACGGCGGGGGCGCGGGCCGACATCGTCTTCGTGGTGGCCGACGGCGGGTGGAAGTACCTGTCCACGGGCGCCTACGAGGGCACGCTGGACGAGGCCGAGGAGCGCCTCGAAGGCCAGCTCTGGGCCTGAGAACGTGAAAGAGCGGCGGGCGCCGGGCGCCCGCCGCTCTCGTTCTTCCGGTTCCTAGTCGAACAGCACCCGGAGGGAGAAGCTCCCCTCGTTGCCGCTGGCCTTGCCGCTCAGGCCGACCGCGCGCAGGACCTCGGCGTTGGCCTTGTTCTCGCCCTGCAGGTTGGCGGTGTACATCGACTCGATCTTGTTGAGGTCCACGAACGCGCCGAACGTGGCGCTGTCGGCATCGGGGACGGCGGTCTTGAAGGAGTCGCTGTCGCCCAGCCCGCCCTCTTCCGACAACTTCTTGGCGTAGGCGTCGTTGGTGGCGACGGTGTAGGTGCCCTCGCCCTCTACCCGGGCCAGCGGCGGTGCCTGGCCGCCGGAGGACATCCCGTTCAGGACCTTGTCCACGACCGCCTTGGCCTTGGCCGGGTCGGTGACCGCGCGGACGCCGACGTTGATCTGGTCGCCGCCGAGGCCCTGGCTGTCGACGGCGACGGTCAGGTTCTCGCCCATGAGCGTGGCCAGGTCGCCGGGGAGCTGCAGGCCGTACTTGGTCTTGGCCTCGTCGAGGAGTTGCGTGAACTGCTGGGTGCCCGGGGTTTGTCCCAGGGACTTCTCCAGCTCCTTCCACTGCTTGGTGACGATCTCGCCCGCGCCGGACAGCGACACTGCGCCGGCGGTGGTGGCGGGCAGGTTGCCCAGGGTGATCGGCTTGGACTCGCCCATGTCCTGGCTGCCGCTCACGACGCCGGCGAGCTCGGCATAAGCGCTGTCGAAGCGCAGCGCGAGTGCCATGCGGGTGCTCTTGAGCTGGGCCGCCGCCGCGCCCGACGGCATCAGGTCACCGGAGAACTCGCTGAGCTTGCCCACGTTCGTCCAGAACGAGAGGATGCCCGGCTCACCCAGGGAGTCGAAGTCCGAGGAGAAGTCGGTGTTGTCGGCGAGGCTGTCGCCCGCCTTGGCGTAGTTGTCGGCGCTGGCCTGGTCCTCGGTGATGAGCGCGTAGTCCTCGCGGAAGGACAGGCCGGGCTTGTCCTCGCCCATCAGCTTGTTCAGGCCCGCCTTGGCCTGCTCCTCGTCCTTGACCTGGACGGCGACGACGATGCCGGGCTCCTTCTTGCCCGCTGCCGGCGGCAGCACACCGACGCCGACCCGGTCGCCGAGCCACGGCTGGATGTCCTTGGCGTAGTCGATGTCGCCCCCGGCGCCGAGGCCCTTGAAGGTGTCGAAGAGCGCCTTGTGCATGTCGTCGCCCTTGAAGGTGTCCTTGGACACGGTGAACTTCTGGGCGATCTGGAACAGCGCCACCTTCTGGCCCGCTGCCGGGTCGAGGTCGAGGCGCGCGTAGGCGACGGCGGAGGCGGGCAGCACCTCGTGCGGCTGGGTGCCGCCGCCGCTGAGCGAGGTGAGTGCGAAGACCGTGCCGCCGCCGAGCAGGATGACCGCGGCGGCCGCGATGCCGCCGATCACCAGGCCCTTCTTGCCGCCACCGCCGCCCTTGCGCCTGCTGGGCCGCTCCACGGCGGCGAAGCCCTCAGGGCCCTCGTGCTGCCAGCCCGGGGGCGGCTGCTGCTGGTAACCGGGCTGCTGCTGGTGACCGGGCTGCTGCTGGTGACCGGGCTGCTGCTGGTGACCGGGCTGCTGCTGATAGCCGGGCTGCTGACCGTAGCCACCCTGGCCGGGCTGCTGACCGTAGCCCTGCTGGGGGTGGCCGTGCTGTTGGGGGTGGCCGGGCTGCTGGCCGTAGCCGGGCTGCTGGGAGTGCGTGGGCTGACCATAGCCCTGCTGGGGCTGCTGCTGCGGGTACGGGTGTCCGTGGGGCGTGGGCGTCGCCTGCGGGTTCTCCGCGTGCGGCTGGTCTTGGTTCCAGCGATACGCCGTAGTCCTCTCCGGATCCTGACCACTCGGGGGATAATTCGCAGACATCACTCAACTCACATTGTGGACTTTTGACCACAGTGAAGCTATCGGATGCCGCTAGACGGCCGCTTGCAATGGGCTGAAGATCACTAAATGCGATTCAGATCATCCCTGGTGGCCTTGAGGAAAACTTCGCCCTGGCCGTAGTCGCCGACGGAGTCCCACGGCACGAACCGGCACCCGGTATAAACGATCTTCGCGATCAGTTCGGACACCCACCAGAAGCTGCCCTGCCGATCGCGCGTCAGCCCGAGGAAGACCGGCCCGCGCAGGGACGAGACGACCAGTCCGTAGACCGTGCACGCCTCCTGCAGCCCGCCCCGGTTCCTGACCACGCGCACATCGACCACCTGGCCGACCCAGATGCCCTGCGAGTCCCAGACGTGCTGGCCCATGAGCTCGGTAACCCCTGCCATAGGTCCGACCGTGGCACCGATCGCCCGTTTCTGCAGGTAGGCGCGCTGATAGGCGGGATGCCCTAGAGTAGGGGTTTACTAGAATTTAGTTCTTGAATTGAGGATGGCGGCTGATGACCAAGTTCGACGAGGCCACCCAGGCCGTCAGGGTGGACGAGCACACCTACGACGTGTGCCTCGACCCCGGCTACGCCGTCGGCGGGCCGCTCAACGGCGGCTACCTCATGGCCGTGATCCTGCGGGCGGTCGTGGACGACTCGCCCTTCGCCCACCCGGTGAGCACCTCCTGCCAGTTCCTCCGCGCCCCCGCCGCAGGACCCGCCCAGGTGCGGATCGAACGGCTGAAGGCCGGCCGTACCGCCGCCTTCCACCGGGCCACCCTCGTCCAGGACGGCCGCCCCCATATCGAGAGCCTGATCACCACCGCCACCCTGGACGGCGCCGCCCCCGTCTACACGGCCCCTGTTCCCGCCGACCTGCCGCCGCTGTCCGAATGCCTTCGCCTGCCCCAGCCGGGACCCGACTCGGGCATGACCCTCAACGCCCGGATGGAGCTGTGGTTCGACCCGCCCACGATCGGCTGGCTCAAGGGCGAGCCCACCGGCGTCCCGGAGGCCCGCGCCCACTTCCGCATGGCGGAGCCGCAGGACCCCGACCCGTACGTGCTGGCCCTCGCCGTGGACGCGTTGCCGCCCGTCGTCCTGTCGGCCGGAGCCGCCAGAGGCTGGTCGCCCACCGTCGAGCTCACCTGGCACCTGCGCGCCCTGCCCGCACCCGGCTGGCTCGCCGTCCGCGCCACGGGCAGGCTCGCCGCCGACGGCTGGTTCGACGAGGACGTCGAGGTCTGGGACGCCGCCGGCCGCCTCGTGGCACAGTCGCGCCAGCTCGCAAGGGCCGGGACGCGTCCGGCGCTGTGAGGATTCTTACGCGGTGAAGGCGCCCCCGGTCGCTTACCCTCGGATGCGTGCCGGACGCGAGCATTGGAATCTTCGACAGCGGGGTGGGCGGCCTCACGGTCGCCAGGGCGATCATCGACCAGCTGCCCCAGGAGTCCCTCACCTACGTCGCCGACACGGCTCGCCAGCCGTACGGGCCCAAGCGCATCGCCGAGGTGCGCCAATACGCCCTGGAGGTGATGGACCACCTCGTCGAGAGCAACGTCAAGATGCTCGTCATCGCCTGCAACAGCGCCAGCGCCGCCGTGCTGCGCGACGCCCGTGAACGCTACGACGTACCCGTGATCGAGGTCATCCAGCCCGCCACCCGCCGCGCGGTGCGCGCCACCCGCAACGGCCGGGTCGGCGTCATCGCCACCCGCGCCACCATCGAGTCGATGGCCTACCACGACGCCTTCACCGCCGCCCCCGACGTGCAGCTCACCGGCGTCGCCGCCCCGCTGCTGGTCGAGTACGTCGAACGCGGCGAGACCACCAGCGAGGAGCTCATCGAGGTGGTCCGCGACTACCTCCGGCCGGTCCAGGCGGCCGGATGCGACACGCTCATCCTGGGCTGCACGCACTACCCCCTCCTGGCCGGCGCGATCTCCTACGTCGCCGGCGACGGCGTCACCCTGGTCTCCAGCGCCGACGAGACCGCCAAGGACGTCTACCGCGTCCTCCACGACCGCGGCCTGGCGGCCGGGAGCGAGGCCACCCCCAGGCACCTCTTCCGCGCCACCGGCGACTCGGCCCTGTTCGCCCAGCTCGGGCAGCGCTTCCTCGGGCCCGAGATCGACGCCGTCGAACTCGCACCAGTCGGGGGCAGTACCACCAACGGAGGCCCACATGAAGGTGACCATCGTCGGATGCTCGGGAAGCTTCCCGGGTCCTGACAGCCCCGCGTCCTGCTACCTGGTCGAGGCGGAGGGCTTCCGGCTGCTGCTCGACTTCGGTAGCGGGTCGCTGGGCGCGCTGCAGCGGCATATCGGCCTCTACGACGTCGACGCCATCGCTCTCACCCACCTGCACGCCGACCACTGCCTCGACGTCTGCGGCTACCACGTGGCCCGCACGTACGGGCCCGCCGCGCCGTACCCGAAGGTGCCCGTGTACGCCCCCGGCGACGCGCCCCGGCGCCTGGCGGCCGCCTACGGCATGCCGGAGGAACCGGGCCTGGAGACGGCCTTCGACTTCGTCGCGCTCGCGCCCGGCGCCTTCGAGGTCGGCCCGTTCACGCTGACCGCGGCCCTGGTCAACCACCCCGTCGAGGCGTACGGTTTCCGCCTCGCCCACGGCGGACGCAGCCTCGCCTACTCCGGCGACACCGGCGAGTGCGACGAACTCGTCCACCTGGCGGCGGGCGCCGACCTGATGCTGTGCGAGGCGTCCTTCCTCGACGGCCCCGACCTGCCCGCCGGGCTGCACCTGACCGGCCGCCAGGCCGCCGAGCACGCCGCCAAGGCGGGCGCCGCCCGGCTGGTGCTCACCCACCTGGTGCCGTGGCACGACCCGGCTCGCGTGCTCGACGAGGCGACCGGCGGCGGCTTCGCCGGTCCCGTCGAACTCGCCCGCAGCGGCGCGGTCTACGAACTGGCCTGATTCTCGGCGAAGTCCCGCAGCCCGCGCAGGGGTGAGAACAGCAGCGGCAGGAACGACAGCAGCCGCCCGCACATGAACACCCAAAGCGCCTCGCGCACGCCGATCTGCTGGGCCACCAGGCCGCCCGCGAACGCACCGATCGGCATCGCGCCCCAGACCAGGAACCGGACGCTGGCGTTGACCCGGCCGAGCAGGCGCGGGGGCGCCACCGTCTGGCGGTAGGTGATGGTGCCGATGTTGTAGAGGATGGCGCCGATCGACAGCATCACCGAGGCCGCGGCGAAGAACGAGATCCGCCAGTCGGCCTCGGTCAGCGGCAGCAGCAGGCCGAAGGGCGAACTCAGGGCCAGCGCGAGCCAGGTGACCTTGGCGGTGCCGTACCTCTCGAACAGCCTGGCGGCGAGCAGGCCGCCGATGATGCCGCCGACCGCGCCCGACACCAGCAGCACGCCGATCACGCCCGGCGCGAGGTGCACCACACTGGAGAGGAACATCACCGACAGGCCGAGCACCGCGCTCACACACAGGTTGGTGGCCATGGTGGCGACCACGATGGAACGTTGCAACCGGTCTTTCCACACGAAGGACAGGCCCTCGCGGATCTCGGCCCACATTCCGGAACGTTCCGATACCGGAGGGCGCGGCTCCGACCGGCCGATGGTGGCCAGCAGCACCACCGAGCTGAGCGCGCCCAGCGAGGTCGCGAGCACCGCCGTGGGCGGTCCCAGCAACTGCGCGATGAGGCCGCCGAGACCGGGTCCGGCGAGCGCGCCGCCGCTGCGGGCGAGCTCCAGTTTGGCGTTGCCGTCCGCGAGGCCGTCCTTGGCGACGAGCGTGGGCAGGTAGGTCTGGTCGGCCACGTCGTTGAAGACCTGTGCAATACCGGAGAGCAGGGCCACGGCGTACAGCAGCGGCATGCTCAGCAGGTCCAGAAGGGCCGCCAGCGGGATGCTGCCGAGCAGCAGGAAGCGCGCGAGGTCCGAGGTGAGGAGCACCCGCCGACGCCGCAACCGATCGACCCACACCCCCGCGGGCAGGCCGACGATCAGGAACGCCGCCGACTGCAGCGCCGAAAGGGCGCCGACCTCGAACGGCGTGGCGTGCAACGTGAGCACCGCGACCAAGGGGAAGGCCACACGCGCGATGTTCGCTCCGAGCTCGTTGGACACGTGAGAGCCCAGAAAACGAAGGAAGTCCGGGTTGCGTAACACCCCCGTTGTCATTGGGTAAGGATCTATGTGTAACCGGGCGGCGGTCAAGGGCGCGCGCACACGGAGATAGGGTGATCTGCATGTCTCGTCAGGATGGCCGCGCGCCCGACCAGCTCAGGCCGATCACCATCACCCGCGACTGGATCGCGCACGCCGAGGGCTCGGTGCTGGTGGAGTTCGGCGGCACCCGGGTGCTGTGCGCCGCCTCCGTCCAGGACAGTGTGCCGCGCTGGCGGCGGGGCAGCGGCCAGGGGTGGGTGACCGCCGAGTACGCCATGCTGCCGAGGGCGACCAACACCCGCAACGACCGCGAGTCCGTGCGCGGCAAGATCGGCGGGCGCACCCACGAGATCTCCCGCCTGATCGGCCGCTCGCTCCGGGCCTGCGTCGACTTCAAGGCGCTCGGCGAGAACTCCGTCGTGCTCGACTGCGACGTCCTTCAGGCCGACGGCGGCACCAGGACCGCGGCCATCACCGGCGCCTACGTCGCGCTGGCCGACGCGGTCCGGTGGATGCGCGAGCGCAAGATGTGCCCGGGAGACCCGCTGATCGGCTCGATCTCGGCCGTCTCCGTCGGCGTCGTCGGCGGGGTGCCGCTGCTCGACCTCTGCTACGTCGAGGACGTCGCCGCGGGCACCGACATGAACGTGGTCATGACCGGCGAGGGCGCCTTCGTCGAGGTCCAGGGCACGGCGGAGGGCGCCCCGTTCGACCGCGACGTCCTCAACCAGCTGCTCGACCTGGCCGCCGCCGGTTGTGAGGAGCTCACGCTCCACCAGCAGGAGGCCCTGGGCCGATGACCATCGTGCTCGCGACCCGCAACCAGGGCAAGATCGCCGAACTCCGGCGCATCCTCACCGGCTTCGACATCGTGGGGCTGGAGGAGTTCCCCGAGATCGAGGACGTCGTCGAGACCGGGGTCACCTTCGAGGCCAACGCGCTGCTCAAGGCGCACGCGGTGGCCAAGGAGTCCGGGCTGCCCGCGGTGGCGGACGACTCCGGGCTGTGCGTGGACGTGCTCAACGGGATGCCGGGGGTGTTCTCCGCACGGTGGGCGGGGCGGCACGGCGACGACAGGGGAAACCTGGAGTTGCTGCTCCGGCAGGTCTCCGACGTGCCGGACGCGCTGCTGACGGCGCACTTCGCGTGCACGGCGGCGCTGGCGCTGCCGTCGGGGGAGTGGCGGGCGACGGAGGGCGTGCTGCGGGGGCGGCTGATCCGTACTCCGGTGGGCGAGAACGGGTTCGGATACGACCCGATCTTCGTGCCGGAGGGGGAGACGCGCACCACGGCGGAGCTGCCCCCGGAGGAGAAGGACGCGATCAGCCATCGCGGGCGCGCGTTCACGGCGCTGGCTCCGGTCGTGCGCGCCCTGCTGGCCTCCTGACCCGCGTTCTGTTCTCGGTTCCGTTGTGCCGGTCGTGACGGTGCTGTCCTGCCGGTCGTGACGGTTCCGTTCTCGCGGTCGTCACGGTGCGGTCCCTTCCGGTCGTCACGGTGCTGTCTCTCCCGGTCGTCACGGTTGTGTTCTCTTCTTTGTCGTCACGGCAAGCCGCCCCCACGCCGCCCGCCGCCGTCCGTCGGCGGCCTCTCCGGCGCTCCTCCGCCGGACCCCGCCCTCGCCGTGACGACGCGCCGTCATCCGTGAACGCCGGATCCCGCGTGGGCCCTTTGGCGTAGCGTCAGGGTGTGCGCGCGAGTGTGGTGCCCGTCTGGGCAGGTGCGGTGGCCGGTCTGGTGTCCGGGGCGGTGGCTCTCGGCATCGCCCAACTGGTGGCCGCCGTGGTGCGGCCGGAGTCGTTCCCCGTGGTCGCGGTGGGGGACGCCGTCGTCGATCTGACGCCTGTCTGGCTCAAGGAATGGGCGATCAGCACCTTCGGTGAGAACGACAAGAACGTGCTCATGGCCGGTGTCTTCGCGGTGCTGGTCGTGATCGCCGCCGGGCTCGGGGTGCTGGCCAGGCGGTCTCTCGGGCTGGCGCAGGCCGGGTTCGCGCTGATCGCCGTCGTCGGTGTCGCCGCCGCGCTGACCCGGCCCCAGGCCGGTTCCCTCGACGTCCTGCCCACGGTGGTCGGGGTCGGCGCGGGCATCTGGACCCTCGGCTGGCTGCTCCGCCGCGCCGTCGCGGACACGAGCGGCGCCGTACCGAGCGGCGGATCCATGCCGGAGGGCGGCGCTGGCCCCGCCCCGGAGGGCGGTGGCGGACCCGCTCCGGAGGGCGGGGCCGGGCCTGCGCAGGAGGGCGGCGGGCCGGGCGCGCCCGCGGCCGGGTCGGAGGGCGGTGGCGGACCGGGTGGGGCTGAGATCGGGCCGGAGCGGCAGGTCCGGCCGGTCGGCGCGCAGAGGTTCGACCGGCGGAGGTTGCTCGTCGGGGCGGCCGGGGGAGTGCTGGTGGCCGGGGCCACCGCGGTCGCCGGGCGGCTCTGGGCCGGGGCGCAGTCGCTGGAGGCGGTACGGGCCGGCTTGCGGTTTCCGATACCCGCCGTGCCCGCACGTCCGCTTCCGGCCGGGGTCGATCTCAGAATGCCGGGGCTGACGCCGTTCGTCACCCCGAACTCGGACTTCTACCGCGTGGACACCGCGCTGATCCTTCCTCGGGTGGATCCCCGGTCGTGGACGCTGCGCGTGCACGGCATGGTGGACCGTCCGGTCGAGCTGACCTTCGACGACCTGTTGCGGCGGCCGCTCGTGGAGGCCGACGTGACGCTCGCCTGCGTGTCCAACGAGGTCGGCGGCGATCTCACGGGCAACGCACGCTGGCTCGGGGCGCGGCTGGCCGATGTCCTCAGGGAGGCCGGGGTCCGGTCGGGGGCCGACATGCTGCTGTCCACGTCGGCCGACGGGTGGACGTGCGGCACGCCCGTCGACGTGGTCATGGACGGCAGGGACGCGCTGCTCGCCGTCGCCATGAACGGCGAGGCGCTGCCGCAGGCCCACGGCTTCCCGGTGCGGCAGGTGGTGCCGGGACTGTACGGATACGTCTCGGCCACCAAGTGGGTGGTGGACATCAAGGTGACCCGGTTCGACATCGACGAGGCCTATTGGACGTCGAGGGGGTGGTCGGCCAAGGGGCCGATCAAGACGGAGTCGCGCATCGACGTGCCCGGCGCGGGGGCGACGGTGCGGGCGGGCCGTACGGCGATCGCCGGGGTGGCCTGGGCGCAGCACAAGGGGATCGCGGCCGTCGAGGTGCGGATCGACGGAGGGGAGTGGCAGCGGGCGCGGCTGGCCGAGGTGACGGGGCCGGACACGTGGCGGCAGTGGACGCTCGACTGGGACGCCGTCGCCGGGCGGCACACCGTCCAGGTGCGGGCGACGGACGCGACCGGCTACACCCAGACCGCCGTCGTGGCACCGCCCGCCCCCGACGGGGCGAGCGGCTGGCACACGATCAGCGTCACCGTCGAACCCTGAGAATCGACGAACCCCGAGGAACCGTCGGGCCTTGAGAAAAGCGTCAAGTCGCTGACTCAGCGCGACATGACCTCTACCATCGGTCGTCGGAGGACGACAGGAGGCAGGGGCGTGAACCGCGACGAGGAGGCAGGCGTCCGGTGGAGCCTTCCCGGCGGGCGGTACGACCCGCTGGTCGCCGACGGTGTCCGCTGGAGCGACTACGAGGCCGCCGCCGAGAGGGCGGCAGAGAGCGACCCGGCGGCGGGGGGCGACCGCCCGCGCGCCGACGAAACCGCCAATGACGTGCCCGGTCATGGCGTGTCCGCCCACGACGTGTCCAGCCATGATGTGCCTGGCCGTGACGTGCCTGGCCGTGACGTGCCTGGCCGTGACGTGCCTGGCTATGAGGCACGCGGCCATGACGTGCGCAGCCTTGAGGTGCCCATCGCAGACGCGCCCGCCCACGATGCGCGTGGCGCCCATGACGCGCGTGGCGCCGGTGGCAACGGGCACAGCTCTGGGCGCGACCGCCCGGAGGTCAGCGCCGGGCGAGACCAGCCCGGTTCCGGTCGTGAGCAGCCCAGCCGCGACCGCAACCCGCCCAGGGCCGGCCGGTTCCGGCACGGTCGGCGACGCGATCGCACCGGCGTGGACCGATCCATCGACAGCCGGTCCGGTAATGACAGGGTCGGCAACGACCGGTCCGGTATTGACAGGGTCGGCAACGACCGGTCCGGTATTGACAGGGTCGGTAACAGCAGGTCCGGTAATGACAGGGTCGGTAACGACCGCTTCGGCAACCACGGATACGGCGAGGACCGTTCCGGCGCCGGGACATCCGGCGACGCGTTGCCAGGCGCGGGTGGCGGTGGACGTTCCGAGGCGGCGGGCTCCGGACGGCCCGGCACCGAGGATGCCGGCGGTCGATGGTCGGGGTCCGAGGTGGCCGGTGGCCGTTGGCCGGACGTCGAAGGGGCGAGTGGCACGTGGTCGGGGTCCGAGGTGGCCGGTGGCCAAAGGCCGGGGTTCGAGGCGGTTGGCGGGGCGTGGCCGGGGTCCGAGGGGGCCGGTGGCCGATTGCCGGTCCCCGAGGGGGCCGGTGGCACGTGGTCGGAGGCTGACTGGGCGGGCGTCGGCTGGAGTGGTGCCGGGTGGTCGGGGCCGGACTGGTTCGACCGGGACGACCGGCCCCCGAGGCTGGCCGACAGCAGGCCGTACGGGATGCCGGGCGGCCTCGCGCACCCGGACCCGCAGGTCGAACGCGACCTCGCCGACGCCCTCGTCCCCGGCGCCCGGTTCCCCGACCCGCGCGGCACCTGGATCAGGCTCGTGAACGGCGGCGGCGCCGCCGACGACCCCTTCCGCGCGGGCAACGCCGTGGACTGTGCCCTGTCGGTGGTCTCCACCTGGCACGGCGAGCCCGCCGCAGCGGCTCCGAGGCAGCCGGAGTACGACCGGGTGGGTCGCCCGCTGCTGACCGGCGAACGTGGCGGCACCGCCCGCATGGAACGCTGGATCGGCCGGCGTTTCGAGTGCGCGGGCCAGGGCCGTCAGGCGTACCCGCTGATCGCCCGCAGGCTCGTCGAGGCCGGTCACGGCGCGGCGGCGGTCCTGGTGGTGCGCTGGCCGGGCGGCGGCGCGCACGCCTGGAACGCCGTCAACCACGGCGGCGAGATCATCTGGATCGACGCGCAGCGCGGCCACATGGCGGTCGAGCCGACGTACACGACCGTGACGGGCGTCTTCTGTGTGATCGTCGACCGGCAGGGGGAGCCGCGATGAACCTGGACCAGGCCAGAGCGCTGGCGGAGGAGTACTTCAACGGGGTCCGCGCCCCGGGAGAGGCCCTGGTCGTGGGCGTGCACGCGTTCAACGAGGGCTACGTGGCGTGGACCCGCGAGCCGGAGCCGGACGATCCGGCGACGCTGCCGGAGGTCGTGGGCGGCGGCTGCGTCGTCGTCGATCGCACCACCGGCGAAGTGGTGATCAGGCCACTGCTCGACCCGGAGACCGTGGCCGAGCAGTGGCCCGGGCGCGTCACCCGGTGACTCAGCCCGGGACCGTGGCCGAGCAGCGGCCTGGGCCGGTCACCCGGTGAGCCACCCTGGACCCGGGCCCGAGCTGTGGTTCGGGCGCGGGATCCGGTGGGTCAGCCCGCCGCCAGCGAGCCGACGATGGACGCGCGGGCCGCGCGGCGGGCGGGCAGTACCGCCGCCACGACGCCCGCGAGTCCCGACAGTGCGACGAACAGCAGCACCTGACCGACCGGCAGCGAGAACACCGCCCCGTTGATCATGGCCTGGGTGGCCGCCCAGCCGAACACGCCGCCGAGCGCCACCCCGACGAGCGCCCCGATCAGCCCGAGCACCAGCGCCTCGACCGACAGCATGCGCCGTAGCTGGGGCCGGGTCAGCCCGAGGGCGCGCAGCAGCGCCGACTCCCTGGTGCGTTCGTGGACCGACAGCGAGAGCGTGTTCGCGATGCCGAGCAGCGAGATGAGGATCGCCAGCCCCAGCAGCGCCGTGACGATCATCAGCACCATGTCGAGCGCCTCGTCGAACTGGCCGCGCACGTCGGTCGAACTCGACACCTTCACGGTCGGGAAGGCGGCGGTGGCCGCGTCGACGGCCGCGCGGGCCCGCTCCGGCGCGACGCCGTCCTTGATGTTGACCATGACCCGCACGTCCCGCACGTCGCCGAAGTACTCGCGGAAGGCATCACCGGGTACGGTGACCGCAGGCGCGTACGACTCGTTGTCGATGATCGCGGCCACCTTGAGCCCGACCCGGCCCGCCTTCTTGGTGGTGACCTCGATCGTGCCGCCCACCCGTACCTTCAGTTCCTCGGCCATGTCCTCGCTCAGCGCGACCTGACCGGCGGCGAACCCGGCCAGCGAGCCTGCCTTGGGGGTGAGGCGGACCGGCCCTTCGTACGTCCCGACGAAGTGTTCGCGCCCGTCGATCCTGGCGGTGGCGTCGCGGATCTGCACGACCGACTCGAACTCGGGCTTGGCCCGCAGGTCCCTGCCGACGCTCGGCGGGATCCCGGCCTCCTGTGACTGCGACATGATCATGTAGTCGATGGGGAACTGGTCGTCGAGCTTGCCGGTCATCGTCTCGCGGGTCGAGGCGGTGACGATGGAGATGAGCGTCATCAGCGTCACGCCGATCGTGAGCGCGATCGTCGTGGTGGCGGCCCGGCGGGGGTTGCGGCCGGAGTTGTCGACCGCGAGCCGGCCGGGCACGCCGAACAGCTTGCCCGGGATCCAGCCGACGGCCGCGCTGAGCGGCCGGACCAGCACCGGCCCGAGGATGAGCACGGCGAGGAAGGTCAGCGCGCCCCCGGCCACCACGGCGATCAGCGAGGGCATCTCGCCGGGCGGCATCATGACGCCCGCGATGGTCGCGCCCGCGCCCGCCAGCAGGAAGAGCCCGGCGAAGACGGCCCGGACCACGCCCGTGCGGAACGTCTGCTCCTCCACCTGGGAGCGCAGCGCCGCGATCGGCGCCACCCGGGTCGCCCCGCGTGCGGGCAGCAGCGCCGCGCCCACCGTCACGACCAGGCCGACGGCCAGTGCGACCGCGATCGTCCTGGGCGACAGGGTGGCGCCCACCCCGGCGGCCATCGGCGCGTCGACGGCGTCCAGGATCGCCATGGCGCCCGCACCGAGGCCGTACCCGGCGAGCAGGCCGAGCAGGGACGACAGCAGCCCGACGACGGCGGACTCGAACAGGATCGAGGAGAAGACCTGCCCGCGGGTGGCGCCGATGCAGCGCAGCAGCGCCATCTCGCGCGTGCGCTGGGCCACCAGGATGTTGAAGGTGTTGTAGATGACCAGCGCCGCCACCAGCATCGCCACCAGGCCGAACAGCAGCAGCCCCATGGTGAGCACCTGGTTGGAGACCCCGGCCGCCTCGGCGAGTTCGGCGGCGAGTTCGGAGCCGGTCAGGACGTACGGGCCGGTGCCGACGGCGGCGGCGACGGCCTTCTTCAGCGCGTCCGGGTCGGCGCCGGCCGCGTTGATCTCGGCGTACCCCTTCACGCCCGTCATCCGCTGGGTGGTCTCCGGGGTGAAGCCCACCATGCCGGTGTAGGCGAGTATCTGGTCGACGCCGGTGTCGATGGTGCCGACCAGCCGGAAGCGGTGTTCGTCCTGCCGGTGGTCGAGCACGGTCACGGTGTCGCCGAGCTTGAACCCCTGTTTCTCCGCGGTGTTCTTGTCGATCACGACGGCCTGGTCGTCGGTGCCGACACCGGTGCCGCTGGTGATCACGGCCCGCGCCAGCGGCCCGCTGATCATCGAGACGGCGGTGGTCGGCTGGTCGCCGGCGGCCTTGCCGTCCTTGCCGATCAGCGGCGCGGGCGCCATGGTCAGCCCGTGCGCCTCCGTGACCCCGGGGACCTTCCTGACCGTGTCCAGGACCTCGGGCGCCAGCGGTTTGTCACGTTCCTCCGACAGGACGGCCACCGCCACCTTGCCGGCGTCGGCGGTGACCTTCTGCGAGAGGCCGGACTCCATGGTGTCGGTGAGCACGAACGTGCCCACGATGAAGCCCACGCCCAGCGCGATCGCCAGCGAGGTGAGCAGCAGGCGCAGCCGGTGCGCCCGCAGCCCGGCCAGAGTCGTCTTCAGCACCTCACGCCTCCAGCTTCATCAGCGTGTCGAGGACGGCCTGTGGCGACGGCGCGTCCAACTCGCTGACCAGGGAGCCGTCGCGCAGGAAGACGACCCGGTCGGCGTAGGAGGCGGCGACCGGGTCGTGGGTGACCATGACGATGGTCTGGCCCAGCTCGCGCACGCTGGTACGGAGGAACGACAGCACCTCGGCGCCGCTGCGCGAGTCGAGGTTGCCGGTCGGCTCGTCGGCGAAGATGACCTGCGGCTTGCTGATCAGGGCGCGGGCCACCGCCACCCGCTGCTGCTGGCCGCCGGACAACTCGGTCGGCCGGTGGCCGAGCCGGTCCCTGAGCCCGACGGTGTCGATGACGCGGTCGAACAGCAGCTGGTCGGCCTGGCGTGCGGCGATCTCCAGCGGCAGCCGGATGTTCTCCTCGGCCGTCAGCGTCGGCAGCAGGTTGAACGCCTGGAAGATGAAACCGATGCGCTCGCGGCGCAGCAGCGTCAGCTCCTTGTCGTTCAGGCCGGTCAGCTCGACGTCGCCGATGTGGACGCTGCCGCCGGTGGCGGCGTCGAGCCCGGCCAGGCAGTGCATGAGCGTGGACTTGCCGGAGCCGGAGGGGCCCATGATGGCGGTGAACGCCCCCGTGGCGAAGGCGACGTCCACGCCGCGCAGCGCGTGCACCTGGGCGTCGCCTTGGCCGTACACCTTGGTCAGGGACCTGGCCACCACGGCGGGCGGCGCTTGGCGCGTGGTGTGCGTGATGGTCACGTTCACTCCTGGGTCGTCTTTCGTGGAACGACACCCAAGCTAGGGGCGGATTTCCGCCCCGTTATGGCCCCTGAGGAGGGACTTCGTGTGCCACCTGAGATGACCCGGGTCAGACTTTCGGTCGATTCGACGGCACGATCAGTCCCGCCTCGTAGGCGTACACGACGACCTGCGCCCGGTCGCGCAGCCCCAGTTTGGCGAGGACGCGGCCGAGATGGGTCTTGACCGTGGCCTCGGCGACCGACAGGCGGTCGGCGATCTCCGTGTTCGACAGGCCGCGCGCCACCATGATCATCACCTCGTGCTCGCGGGGCGTCAACCCGGCGACGGCGCCGTCGCCGCCGCCTGAGGGCAGGTGCGCGGCGAAGCGCCGCAGCATGCGGCTCAGCGTGCTCGGCGCCATGACGGCGTCGCCGGCGTGCACCTGCCGGATCGCCGTCAGCAGGTCGTCGGGCGGCACGTCCTTCAGCAGGAACCCGGACGCGCCCGCCTTCACGGCCGCGAAGGCGTACTCGTCGAGGTCGAACGTCGTCAGGATCAGCACCTTGGGGCCGTCGATCCTGGCGGTGGCCTCGACGCCGTCCATCTTCGGCATGCGCACGTCCATCAGCACCACGTCCACCTCGGTGTGCGCGAGCACCTCCAGCGCCTGGGAGCCGTCGCCCGCCTCGGCCACCACCTCGATGTCCGGCTGTGCGGACAGCACCATGCGGAACCCGGCGCGCAGCAGTACCTGGTCGTCGACGAGCATCACCCGGATCACGGTCAGGCCGCCTTCGCCGTCGAGACGGGCAGCCGGGCCAGCACCTCGAAGCCGCCGCCCGCGCGGGGGGCGGCCGAGACGACCCCGCCGTACATGCTGACGCGCTCGCGCATGCCGAGCAGGCCGTGTCCGCCGACGACGGGCGGGGCGGCGGCGCCTCTGCCGTCGTCGGTGATCCTGACCATCAGCTCGGCCGGCCCGAAGGCGAGTTCGACGCTCGCCCGGGTGCCTGGTCCGCCGTGTTTGAGGGTGTTCGTCAGGGCCTCCTGGACGATCCGGTAGACGACGAGCTGCTGTCCTTCGGGCAGTTCGCCGGCCTCGCCGGACACGCACAGCTCCGCGGGCACTCCGGCGCCGCCGACCAGCTCTTCGAGCTGGCCGAGGCCGGGCTGCGGCAGGTAGTCGGTCTGTTCCGCGCCGTCGCCGTCCAGCGCGTCCTCGCGCAGCACGCCGACCAGCCTGCGCATCTCGGCCAGGGCCTCCCTGCCGGTCCGCGAGATGTTCTGTACGGCCAGCCGCGCCTGCTCCGGGTCGCCGTCGATCGCGTAGCGCGCGCCGTCGGCCTGCACCACCATGACGCTCACGTTGTGGGCCACGACGTCGTGCAGTTCCCGCGCGATGCGGGCCCGCTCGGTGGCCGCCCCGATCCTGGCCTGCTGGTCGCGTTCGCGCTCGGCCCGCTCGGCGCGTTCCTCCAGGCTCTCCATGTAGTTGCGGCGGGTCTTGGTGTAGAGAGCTGTGAGCCCGACGGTCAGGACCAGGGTGGTGCTGGTGACGAACATGCCAGGAGAAGGGCTGTCGTACAGCTTGAAGGCCAGCACGACGCCGAGTTCGCAGACCAGCCGCCCGGCGACGGCCCACACCCGGCCGCGATGCAGTACCACCGAGTAGAAGGCGACCAGGACGGCGAGGTTGGCGGGGAGCACCACGTAGTCGAGGGCCCACTGCGCGAAGCTGACCAGGGAGAGGAACCCGAAGACCTGCAGCGGCCTGGTGCCCCGCCACAGCAGCGGCACCAGCAGGACCAGGGAGGTCGCGACGTCGAGGAGGGGCGAGCCCTCTTGGTGCACGGAGAAGTCTCTCATCGAGAGGAGGCAGAACGCGAACAGCGGCGACACCCTGACGGCGTCCATCGCCCTGGTGTGCCGCCTCGACCACATGCGTATCCTGCCGAACACACCATCACGATACGTACAACCGGCGGGCGCGCGATCCGCCTGAAGACGGAACCGTGTCTACGACCCTGGTCTGATGCCCGATCAGGTCTTATGCGGGCCTTACCGGGGATTTGGGAAGGTTGGTCTCGGGAGCGCCCCCAGGGGCGGTAAAGGGAGATCATGATCGAGACGTCGGGCCGGGTGGCGAAGAGGAAGCGCCATCCGGCCCGATCCACGGCCGAGTGCGGGCGGGGGGACTCGAACCCCCACAGTGTCTCCACCAACAGGACCTAAACCTGCCGCGTATGCCAATTTCGCCACGCCCGCGTCTGATTCGCACCAGAGTCTAGCGGGCCCTCCGCGCAGGAGGACCCGCATTTTCCGTCAGGCGAGGCCCAGCTTCTTCTTCAGGCTCGCCACGTGCCCGGTGGCCTTCACGTTGTAGAGCGCCAGCTCGACCTTCCCGTCGGCGTCGATGACGAACGTCGAGCGGATCACGCCGACGACCTCCTTGCCGTACAGCTTCTTGGTGCCGTACGCGCCGTACGCCTTGTGGACCTCCAGCTCGGGGTCCGACAGCAGCGGGAACGTCAGGGAGTCGCGCTCGGTGAACTTCACGAGCTTGTCGGTCTTGTCCTTCGAGACGCCGAGCACGACGAACCCCTCGGCGGTGAGCTGCCCGAGGTTGTCGCGGAAGTCGCACGCCTGCTTGGTGCAGCCGGGGGTCATCGCGGCGGGGTAGAAGTAAAGGATCACTCGCTTGCCGCGCAACGCAGCGAGTGAGATGTCCGCGCCGTCGGCGGCGGGTAGCGTGAAGTCCGGCGCGACATCACCAGCTGCGAGCTTGGATTCGGTCATTCCCCGAACCTACCGGGCCGGTCGCCGTGCCGTACGAAGGCCCGACCTGACAGACTGGTCGCCGCACGAGCGTTGAGGAGAGCCATGGCCGAGACCGACCCCGATGAGCTGGAGCGGCGGATCACGCGCACCCGCGCCGAGTTGGCGCACACGGTCGACGCCATCGCCGACCGGGTGAGCCCGAAGAAGGTCGCCGAGCGTACGGTGGCCGACGTGAAGGCGCGCGTGGGCGACGCTCTCGGGCTGTCGGCCCGTCCGGTCGAGGTGGGCGAGGACGCGGAGGGGTTGTGGGACGACGAGCCGCCGAGCCTCGCCCCGGTGCTGGTCGGCGTGGGCGCGGCGCTGGTCGTGGGTGCGCTCGTCGTGCTGTGGCGCCGCAGGCGCCGTCACTGATCACAGGAACGTACGGCCCTCGCCCCGATAGGTGGGCACGACGCCGGTGACCGCCTCGCCCTCGACGAGGTGCAGGCGGTCGAAGCGTTCGCACAGTTCGCCCGCCTTGGCGTGCCGGAACCACACGCGGTCGCCGATCCGCAGGTCCCGCGCGGCGGGTCCGATGAGCGGGGTCTGCGTCTCCCCGGCGCCCTCGCCGGCCGCGTAGCCGAGCCCCCCGGGCAGGTACGGCTGCGGCAACCGGCTCGGCCCGGCCGCCCCCGAGGCGGTGTAGCCGCCGCCGAGCACGGTCGCGACCTCGGGCCCCGGCCTGCGGACGACCGGCAGCGCGAACAGGGCGGCGGGCCTGCCGGTGAAGCTCCGGTAGTGGTCGAACAGCCTCGGATGGAAGAACCCGGAGCCCGCCGAGACCTCGGTGACGGCCTTCTCCCGCACGGTCCGCTCGATGCTGCCGGTGCCGCCGCCGTTGACGAACTCGAGGTCGGCGTGGCGGCGTACGGCGGCCACGACGCGCCCTCTGCGGACGGTCAGTTCGCGGGCCGAGCGGTGCTGCATGACCCGGATCGCGCGGGCGAGCACGGCGCTGCCCGGCGGGTCGTCCCCGACTCCGGCGATCTGGGCCTCGTAGGCCAGAAGTCCGACCAGCCGTAGTCCGGGCCGCTTGCCGATGGCGGCGGCGAGGCTCGCTGCCTGGTCCGGGGTGCGCACGGCCGAGCGCAGCGCCCCGGCGCGAAAGCGCCCGCCGAGGGCGTGGTACCCGGCGTCGAGGTCGAGGCAGAGCCGGAGCTCCTCCCGCGCTCCCGCATCGGCCAGGGCCTCGTCGAGGTGGGTGAGGTGGGCGGCGGAGTCGACGGTGAGCGTGATCTCGCGCGCGGCGACGGGGTCGGCGGCCAGGCGCGCGAGGGCGGCCCGGTCCGCGCTCGGGTAGGCGACGAGGACGTCGGTGAAGCCGTGGGAGACCAGCCAGAGCGCTTCGGGCAGCGTGAACGCCATGAGGCCGCGGAAGCCGGGCAGCGAGAGGAGGAGTTCGAGCAGCGGGCGCGAGCGCACGGACTTGGTGGCGACGCGGATCGGCTTGCCGCCGGCCCGCCGCGCGAGGTCGGCCGCGTTCGCCCGCATGGCCGCCAGGTCGAGGATCGCGAAGGGGGGTTCAAGGGCGGACGTCGCGCGATCGTAGCGCTGGCGGTCATCCATATCAGCAGGGTAGTTGCATACCGGGCAAAATAACATGAGCATGGTTCGCGTTAATCGGGCGGGCCTGTAATGATCCGGCAAACCGGCGGCGGGGAGGCGGCCCGGCGGATACGGGAGCCGATACCCCTGGGAGCTGTGATGACCACGCTCCAGCAACTGCTGCCCGGCGCGGCCGCCTTCGCCCAGCCGGAGACCCCGCTTCGCAGATCCACCCGGGTGCTCAAACCCGCGCGAACCCCCGCAGGATCGGTCCTCGCCCTCACCCTCACCGCACTGCTCGGGCTGAGCGCCGCCGAGGTGGTCTGCGCGCTCGTGGGCCGCCCGCTCCGCTGGCTGCCCCTGGAGCGCGCCATCGCGCTGGCGGGGCGGACGACGTGGTGGGAGATCTCCTTCGTCGCGCTGGTCGTGGCCGTCGCCGGGACGGTGATGCTGGGGCTCGCGGTGCTGCCGGGCCGTACCAGGCTGGTGCCGGTCGAGACCGGCGACCCGCTGATCGTCATCGGGATCACCCGCTCGGGCCTGCGCCGTACGGTCCGCGCGGTCGCCCAGGCGGTGGACGGCGTCGGCCACGCCCGCGTGCGGCTGCGCAAGCGCACGATCGAGGTCACCGTCGTCACCGGCCCGGAGAGTTCGGGCGCCATGCTCAGGCAGGTCGGCACCGCCGTGGGCGACCGCTTGGCGGGCCTCGGCGCGCTGTGCGCGGGCGAGGTCGTCGTACGGCTGCGCCGGAGGGGGCTGTAGATGAAGCAGTACTCGGGAAACCGGATCGGCCTCGCGGTCGTCGGCCTCGTCCTGCTCGCCGTCGGCGTGTACGCCTACCTGCGCGGCCAGTCCAAGCTGCCGGGCCAGGCGCCGCGCGCCAAGCTGCTGCCGCAGGAGAGCGCGGACGCGGTCGCCGCCCACCCGTGGGCGCTGTGGCTCACGGCCCTGGCTCTGGTACTGCTGGCCCTGACCACGCTGCGCTGGCTGCTGCTCAGCCTCGGCTGGGGGCGCAGGGGCGCGCGCGACGGCACGGGCACGGCCATGCTGTGCGTGGGCCTGAAGGACGTCGAGGGCCTGTCCCGTGCGGTGGTGCGGGTGGTGGGCCGCGCCGACCGCCTCCGCGTCAACCTGACCTGCCCGGCGACGACCGACGTCGGCGCGGTGGTCGGCAAGCTGGACAAGGACATCGTCGGCCGGATCCGGCGCGAGGTCCGCGACGACGACCTGGGCACGGTCATCCGGTTGCACGTGCGCAAGAACTAAGCCCGCAGTCTCAAGTTCGCAGGGCCGCCAGCATCCGGGAGAGGGCGGCCTGGGTGGCGGCGAGGTCGTCGGGGCCGGAGGAGTCGGCCAGCCACAGCGCCGCCTCGTTCATGGCCCCGGACAGCAGGCGGGTCAACGGGGCGACGGGCTGCGGCGTGATCACGCCCGCCGCGATGAGGGCCGACAGCGACTCCTCCAGGTGTCGTCCGGAGCCCGCCTCGTCGAGTTCGCGCCAGCGCGACCAGCCGAGTACGGCCGGGCCGTCGATGAGCATGATCCGCTGGATCTCCGGCGCGGTGCTGGCCGCCAGGAACGTGCGGCAGCCGGTGGTCAGCTGCTCCCACGGGTCGGACTGCCGGTCGGCGGCCGTGGCGACCCGGTCGGCCACCTCCTGCTGGACCTCGGCGAGCACGGCCTCGAACAGCTCGGCCTTGCTGGCGAAGTGGTGGTAGAGCGCGCCCTTGGTCACCCCGGCGGCCGAGACGATCTCCGACAGGCCCACGGCGGCGTACCCCTCGGTGGCGAACAGCCGCCTGCTCTCGGCCATCAGGGCGCGCCTGGTCTGGGCCCGCTGTTCCGCTCGCGTGCTCGGCATGGACTCCTCCTTGACATACCGCTGGTATGCGAACTAGCTTACTCGCATACCAGCGGTATGTGAAAGGATTCACCGTGAAACTCCAGAGCCTCTACCCCGTGATCGGCACCTCCCGCATCCGGGAGTCGCGCGACTTCTACGTGAACCTGTTCGGCTTCGAGATCACCTTCGAGGCCGACTGGTACGTCAGCCTGCGACGTGGCGGCCACGAACTGGCCCTGCTCGACCACGCCCACCCCACCGTGCCCGCCGCCTACCGCAAGACCGCCCAGGGCGTCCTGCTCAACGTCGAGGTCGAGGACGTGGACGCCGAATGGGAGCGCCTGGTCGTCAAGGAGGGCCTGAAAGCCGAACTCGACCTCCGCACCGAGGACTTCGGGCAGCGACACTTCATCGTCGCCGACCCCAACGGCCTCCTCATCGACATCATCACCAACATTCCGCCCACCGAGGAGTACGCCTCCCAGTTCGTGGACAGCACATCCTGAACGCGACAACACCCCCATGGCGGCACTAGGCTGGCGGTGGCACCGATGAACCCACGCGGGAGAGCGTCCTGACACCCGGTCAGGAACCCTGAAGGAGCAAGCCCTCCCCGCGAACCTCTCAAGGCAAAGGACCGCGCGGGCGAGGTGGCCTCTGGAAAGCAGGTCCTTGCGACCTCGCCGAAGGTGAAAGTCCGGCAAAACCCGGGCGAAGCTCTCAGGCAACCATGACAGAGGGGGAGGATGCTGGCATCCGATCCTGCCCTGAGGTGCGCACATGTCCCGACCGACGCCGCTGCGAGACATCCATGAGAGTCTCGGCGCGACACTGACCGACTTCGCGGGCTGGCTCATGCCCCTGCGCTACGGCAGCGAGTCCATCGAGCACACCGCCGTACGCACCGCAGCCGGACTGTTCGATCTCTCCCACATGGGCGAGATCTTCGTGACCGGCCCGCAGGCCGGGCAGGCCCTCGACCACGCCCTCGTCGGCCACCTGTCCGCCCTCGCCGTCGGCCGCGCCCGCTACACCATGATCGTCAACGCCGAGGGCGGCGTCCTCGACGACCTCATCGTCTATCGCCTCGGCGACGAGGAGTTCATGGTCGTCGCCAACGCCTCCAACTACGAACTCGTCGCCCGTGAGCTGACCACCCGCTCCAGCGCCTTCGACGCGGCCGTCGAGGACCGCTCCGACCAGTACGCGCTCATCGCGGTGCAGGGACCGCGCGCGCAGGAGATCCTCGCCACGCTCACCGACGCCGACCTGCCCGGCCTCAAGTACTACGCCGGACTGCCCGGCACCGTCGCCGGAGCCCAGGCGCTCATCGCGCGCACCGGCTACACCGGTGAGGATGGATTCGAGCTGTTCGTCGCGAACGCCGACGCCGTCTCGCTCTGGCACGCGCTGACCAAGGCGGGGGAACCGTACGGGCTGGTGGCCGCCGGGCTGTCCTCCCGCGACACGCTCCGCCTGGAGGCGGGCATGCCGCTGTACGGCAACGAGCTGTCCACCGCCCTCACCCCGTTCGACGCGGGACTGGGACGAGTGGTGAAATTCGACAAGCCCGGAGACTTCGTCGGCCGGGCGGCGCTGGAGGCGGTCAAGGACACTCCGCCCCGGCGCCGCCTGGTCGGACTCGTCGCCCAGGGCCGCAGGGTGCCCCGCCACGGGTACCCCGTGACCAAGGACGGCGCCGTCGTCGGCGAGGTCACCAGCGGAGCGCCTTCCCAGACCCTCGGGAAGCCGATCGCGATGGCCTACGTGGACACTGGAGTCACCGAAGGACTGGCCGTGGACATCCGAGGCAGCCACGAAGGCGTGGACCTGGTCGAGCTGCCTTTCTACAGGAGGAAGTAAGTGAGCAACATCCCTGACGAGCTGAGCTACACCAAGGAGCACGAGTGGGTGGCCGGCCTCGACGACGGCCTGACGCTGACCGTCGGGATCACCGCCTTCGCCGCCGACGCCCTCGGTGACGTCGTCTTCGTCCAGCTTCCCGAGGTGGGTGTGAACGTCGAGGAAGGCGAGTCCATCGGCGAGGTCGAGTCGACCAAGTCGGTCAGCGAGATCTACGCCCCCGTCGGCGGCGAGGTCATCGAGGTGAACCGGGCCGTCGTCGACGACCCCTCACTCTGCAACAGCGACCCGTACGGCGACGGCTGGATGTTCCGCATCCGCCTGGAGGGCGACCCCGAGAACCTCCTGACGGCCGAGGAGTACGCCGCCCTCACCTCCGCCGAGTCCTGACCCACCATGCCGGGGCCCTGCCGGGCCCCGGCGCACCACCAGCGCGGAAGGGCGCATCCCATGGCGATCAGCGTCTTCGACCTCTTCAAGATCGGCATCGGTCCGTCGAGCTCGCACACCGGCGGCCCGATGGCCGCCGCCCACAAGTTCGCCCGAGGTCTCGACACCGACGGCCTCCTCGACGCCACCGCTCGCGTCGAGGCGATCCTGTACGGCTCGCTCGGCCTGACCGGCAAAGGCCACGGCAGCGACAAGGCCGTCCTGCTCGGCCTGTCCGGAGAGAAGCCGGAACTGGTCGACGTCGACACCGTCGACGACAGACTCGCCGAGATGCGCACCTCCGGCACCGTCCGCCTCTACGGCACCAAGGAGATCCCCTTCGTCGTCGGCGAGGACCTCGTCTTCGAACGCAAGATCTCCCTGCCCGGCCACCCCAACGGGATGCGCTTCACCGCCCGCGCCGAGGACGGCACCGTCCTGCGCGAGAAGATCTACTACTCGGTCGGCGGCGGCTTCGTGGTCGACGAGAACGCCACCGGCGCCGACCGCATCAAGCCCGACGACACCGTCCTGCCCTACCCCTTCACCACCGCCGAGGAACTGCTGAAGCACTGCTCCAACACCGGGCTGTCCATCTCCGGGCTCATGCTGGCCAACGAGAGGGCGTTCGGCCGTACCGAGCAGGAGATCCGCAGCGGCATCCTGCACCTGTGGCAGGTCATGGGCGAGTGCGTACGGCGCGGCATCGCCAAGGAGGGCGTGCTGCCCGGCGGCCTCAAGGTCAAACGGCGTGCCCACCAGCTCCACCGGCGCCTGTGCAGTGAGTCCCCCGAGAAGGACCCGCTGCAGACGATGGACTGGGTGTCGCTGTTCGCCCTCGCCGTAAACGAGGAGAACGCGGCCGGCGGCCGCATCGTCACCGCCCCCACCAACGGCGCGGCCGGGATCATCCCGGCGGTGCTGACCTACTACACCCGGTTCGTCCCGCAGGCCGATGACGACGGGGTCGTCCGCTTCCTGCTGACGGCGGCCGCGATCGGCGTCCTGTTCAAGGAGAACGCGTCGATCTCGGGGGCGGAGGTAGGGTGCCAGGGCGAGGTGGGCTCGGCGTGCTCGATGGCGGCCGCGGGCCTGACCGAGGTCCTGGGCGGCACCCCCGAGCAGGTGGAGAACGCGGCCGAGATCGGCATCGAACACAACCTGGGGCTGACCTGCGACCCGATCGGCGGGCTGGTCCAGATCCCGTGCATCGAACGCAACGCGGTCGCCTCGATCAAGGCCATCGCGGCGGGCCGCATCGCCCTGCGCGGCGACGGCCGCCACTTCGTCAGCCTGGACAAGGCCATCAAGACGATGCGCGACACCGGCCGGGACATGCTGGACAAATACAAGGAGACCTCACGCGGCGGCCTGGCCGTCAACGTCATCGAGTGCTGAAGGTCCTGAAGGCAAGGTCCTCACCAGCGGCGCTTCGCGCCTCGGGGTTCGGGCTGTCACGGTGGGGCTTCGCCCCACACCCCGGGCGAGCGCTCCCCGCGTGGCTGGGGTTCGTGATCTCGCTGAGACTGGGAATTCGGAACGGCAGGGTGCGGACGTGTTCCGTTTTCGGGAAGAACGGACACCGGGTCACGTCGATACGGCGGCGGCGTGACGCCGAAGTTCCCGGTACATCTCTAGCAGTTCCGTTGCCTCGGGTAGACCACGTGCTCCCACCTCGGCGATGATTTCGGCGGCACGCCAATGACTCGATGGCACCAGCATGCCGCTGGTCATAGCCTCGCCGGTCACGTGGCCTGCTTCTTCGAGTTGGCCGCTTGCCAACAGTGCCAGCGCGAGATCCAGTCGGGCGGAGGCCGCGCGACGAGGTCGGGGACCGCCGTCCGTGGGTGCCTCCAGGCGGGTCAGCACCTGCCTGGCGTACGATTCGGCGGCGGTGTCGCCGATCCACGCAAGTGTCGTGGCGGTGTAGGCGTCGCTTTTGGCCGGGTCGTAGCGGTAATGGTGCTCCGGGCGATCCGGCATGCGCATCGGGGAAACCAGGCCGTGAACCCGATTGAGCGCATCCCGGGTTTCGGCGCCCGCCCCGAGACGTGCCCATGCCCGGCCTTCTTGGGCGATCGCCTGCACATGGACCGAAGTTCCGCGAGGAGCCACGGCCTGTGCCTCCTGAGAAAGCGTCACGGCCCGCCGGTAATCGCCGTCGATGAGTACCTGCCATGCTTCTGTCTCCAGGCACCACGCGATGATTTCCGGATGTTCGGCTTGCTTGGCCAGGTGCCTTGCAGTTCGCAGTTGTGCGGCGGCGGCAGGTTGGTTTTTGAGATCGATGTGACAAGTGGCACCGATAAGTGACAGCCAGCCCTCGGTTACGACAAGGCGACGGTGTTGCGCGAGCGTCTTCTTGCCGTCCAGCAAACGGCTGACATACCCGAGATGCACACGCACTCTCCTGAGGAGCGCCGCAGGCGGTGTCTTCGAGTAGATCGAAGCCAGCTCGTCCACAGTGGCTTCGAGGCGCTGAAGTGTCTCTTCGCCGACATCGCTCGCCGTGACTCTGCGCGCGAGTTCCAGCGCTTCAACCTCGTCACTCTCGGTGGCTTTACCAGGGGCCGGCGGCGGGTCGATGAATATCGCCTCACTCAGGCCGAGAACTCGGCCGTACAGCAAGGGGTACGGGTCGGCGGGGTGATGTCTACCGGCTTCGTGATCTTTGATTCGACGAATCACCGAGTCGAGTTCTGGAAGGCTGATACCACCGCCCGCTGCTTTGAACAGCCGGATGGCGAGTTGCTTCTGGGACCAACCGGCTTGGCGCCGCTTCTCCCGTAGGAGTTCGGCCCAGGTCGGAAGGGCGCGGGGCAGTTCGGCGGCCATGCCACACCTCGTCATGGGAGGGGCGGGAGCAATCCTTCTCGTCCAGTGTCCCCCGGTCGCACCTGTCGACGCAGCCATTCGGGCGTTGTGATGTGGGTCGGTACATCGAGCAAGGTCGGCCGCACCGGGCGCGGTGATCGAGCCCACCGGTCGGGGCCTTGCGGGACATGCTGGGACAAACACCGGGAGATCTCGTGGGGCGGCCTGGCCGCCACTTGGCTGGTGCGCCCGGAATCTGTCGCAGCGAGCGGCTAGCGTTGGGGCATGACGGCGTATCACCACGACAAGGTCGTCACCGTCCCTCGCGACGAGTACGAGGCGCTCAAGGCCGGGGTCCGACGGCTGCGCCGCGAGGTCGGTCGTCAACAGGCGCTGCACGCCATCATGGCGAACGCCAGCGATCCCGGCCCCACGCGGACATTCACCCGCGACAAGCTCGCCGCCGAATGGGGCATCAGCGGCTCGCATCCCTTGAGCGTGTCTGAGAATAGATCGCTGCGCGGACTTGCGTAGGCGCCGCCCGCCGACTATGGCACGCCGTGGCACGCTGAGGTACGATGAGGCTATGAAGCCAACGATGCGGGCCACCGAGGTCAGCGTCCGCCAGTTCGTCAATGACTCTGGCAGCGTGACGCGTGGTCTACGGGAGGGCAAGCGATACATTCTGACGATCAACGGTGAGCCGCTCGCCGAGGTGAAGCCGATTCGGCGTCGCCGCTTCGTGCCCACGGCTGAGGCTCAAGCCATTTTCGCCACCGCCCCTGCCATCGACTGGGCAGACGTGCGTGCCGAGTGGGACGATGTGATCGACGATTCACTGCGCGATCCGTTTGAAGGGACCGGGCTATGAATCGTCACGACCGCGGCATCCTCGACACCAACGTCGCCGCCGCCTTCAAGCTTTTCGATCCTGCCGAACTTCCGATTGAGGCCGCTATCACCGCAGTCACACTCGGCGAACTATCACGAGGACCGTACGCCACCGACGATCCGGTAAAGCGAGCAGGCCGCATCTCAGTCCTCCAGCACGCTGAGGCGGCGTTTGGCGACCCCTTGCCGTACGACGCCGAGTCGGCCCGTATGTTCGGTCAGGTGTGTGCCTCCGTGTACTCCATCGGCCGCCAACCGAGAGGACGAACGGCCGATCTGATGATCGCGGCGATCGCCGCCGCGAACGAACTGCCCCTGTACACCGCCAACCCGAAGGACTTCGACGGCCTTGACCGACTTATCCAGGTGGTGGCCCTGACGCGCCCGGATGGCGCGACCGGCTAGAACTCGACCGGCCACGCATCCGTTGAAAGTAGAGCTGAGGAGATCATGGTCTGCGGCCCGGAAAGGCAGGCGCCTGGACGGCCCGGCAGGCTGCCAACCGCCTATGAGAGCTGAGCGATTCATCGACCGCCTGACCGCGCTGGCCTCCCCGGAAGAGCAGGAGAAGATCCAGCGCTACTTCAAGGGCGGCGTGTCCGGTGCCATCGGGGTCCGCATGGGGGAGGTGTTCGACCTCGCCAAGGAGTTCGTCGACCTGCCGCCCGCCGAGTTGAACGTCCTGCTCGACAGCCCGATCCGCGAGGCGCGGGTCGGCGCCCTCAGCATCATGGACAAGCAGGCCCGGCTGAAGCGCACCGGCGAGGGGCGCCGTAAGGAACTGTACGACCTGTACCTGTCGCGCATGGACGTCATCGACAACTGGGACCTGGTCGACCTCGCCGCCCCCTGGGCCGTCGGCCGCTACCTCGAAGACAAACCCCGCGACGTCCTGGACGACCTGGCCCGCTCGGCCAACCCCTGGGAACGCCGTACCGCCGTCTATGCCGCCCTCTATTTCACCCGCAAGGGTGACGACGACGACATCTACCGCCTGGCCGAACTGCTCATCGCCGACCCTCACGACCTCATCCACAAGGCCGTCGGGGGAGTCCTGCGGGGGGCCGGGAAGAACGATCGCCCGCGCCTGCTGGCGTTCCTCGACCGGTACGCCGCCGCAATGCCGCGCACCATGCTGACCTACGCGATGGAGCACCTGACCGCCGAGGAGAAGGCCGCTTACCGGGCGAGATCCGCCTGAGACGGCGGAACGCGACGCCGCCGCCGACGTGAGCCGGGATGTCACCACGACGCCCACCCTTCACGACAAGGCGGACGGGCTTGCTCGGTGTGAGGGCGCCGGTCAGCGCGGGGTGAGGACGCAGAACTCGTTGCCTTCCGGGTCGGCGAGGATCGTCCACGGTGCGTCGCCCTGGCCGAGATCGACGTCGGTGGCGCCGAGGGCGCGCAGCCTGGCCACCTCCGCCGCCTGGTCGTCACCGGCGTACGGGCGGAGGTCGAGATGGATGCGGTTCTTCACGGTTTTCACGCCGGGTGTGCGAAGGAACTCCAGGTACGGCCCGACCCCCTTGGCCGAGCGCAGGACCGCGTGGTCGTCGGTCACCTCGTGCAGGGTCCAGTCCATCGCCTCGTCCCAGAAAGCGGCCATGGCCCGGGGGGCCACACAGTCGACCACCACCACGGCGATCGGCCCGGTGTCCCGGTAGATCGGCCGGGGCTCCAGCACGCAGAACTCGTTGCCCTCCGGGTCGGCGAGAACCGTCCAGGGGACCTCGCCCTGGCCGACGTCGGCGGGTGTCGCGCCGAGGCCCTTCAGGCGCGCGACCAGTTCCGCCTGATGGGCCGCCGAGGTGGTCGCGAGGTCGAGGTGCACGCGGTTCTTCCCGGTCTTGGGTTCCGGGACGGCGAGGACGTCGACGCAGACGGCGACGGGGTCCGGATAGACGAAGCCCTCCGGCTCGACGTTGGTCACGCCGGGCCCCTCGCTGGACAGACCCCAGCCGAGCGCCTCCGCCCAGAACCGCCCCACCACGGAGTCGTCCTTGGCATTCATCGCAATCTGCACAAGTCGTGTCGCCACCCCCCAACCTTATGCCGCCTGGATCGGGGCGACCGCCCGAGGCCCGCGGGTGCGTCGAACCGGCCGGCCACCTGTGGTCCGCCGGCCCGCTGGACAGGTCGGCCGGCCGAGGCCGTCGGCCTGTTGAACCGGCCGCCCGTGGTCCACCTGTGTGTCGAGGGTTCCCTCGGCTACGACGCCGGCGCTCGCAGGGCGCCGGCGCGGGCGGCGGCCAGCGTGATGTGTGCCGCCCGGTCGGCGGTGGTCTCGTCGACGGGGTCGGCGGCGATGAGCAGGCGCAGGTAGATCGGCGCGGCCAGGGTCTTCAGCAGCTCTGCCGGGTCGGTGCCCTCCGGCAGTTCGCCGCGCCGGACGGCGCGGGTGACCACGGGTTCGGCTCTGGTGAGGCGGTCGTCGAACACGTGGCGCCGGGCCTCGGCGATCTCCGGGAGGTGGGCCGCTCCGGTGAACATGGCGGCGAGGACGGCCTGCCCGGTCGGGCCGGTGAGCGTCTGGACGATCGAGCGGGCCAGCGCCCGCAGGTCGGTCTCGACCGCCCCGGTGTCCGGCACGGGGATGTCCATCGCCAGGTGCTCGCCCAGGGCGTCGGTGAGCAGGCTCTCGCGATCCTTCCAGCGCCGGTACACCGTCGTCTTGTGGACTCCGGCGCGCAGGGCGACGTTCTCGACGCTCAGCGCCGCGTACCCCTTGTCCACGAGTTCGGCGAGCGCGGCGGCGTGTACGGCGGCGCGCACCTTGGCGCCACGGCCGACCGTACGGGCGGAGGGCTGCTCAGGCTGCATTGCAACTCCAAGTTGCGATAGTCGTGAAACGGGTGACAAGATGACGATATCGCAACTTGAAGTTGCGATAATTCTCTGAAAGGGCGCATCATGCTTCGCTGGACCGTTCACGCCATCCCCGATCAGACCGGCCGGATCGCCGTGGTGACCGGCGCCAACAGCGGCATCGGCTACGTCACCGCCCGCGAACTGGCCCGCCGGGGCGCACGGGTCGTCCTGGCCTGCCGCGACCCCGGACGCGGACACGCCGCCCTCGCCCGCCTGCGGCGCGAGGTGCCCGGCGCCCGACTGGAACTGCGGCGGCTGGACCTGCTGGCCGCGCGCGATCCCCGGGTGGTCACCGTCAGCAGCGAGGGCCAGCGCTTCGCCCGCCTCGACCTGAGCGACCTCGACGCCGAGCGCGGCTACCGGGCGGCGTTCGCCTACGTGCGTTCCAAGCGGGCCAACCTCTACTTCGCGATCGAACTGCAGCGCCGGGCGGACGCCGCAGGGCTGAGGCTGCGCAGCATGGCCGTCGCCCCCGGACTCACCCGCACGAACGTGCTCACCGGCGGCGCCAACGCCGGCAGGGGACGGCTGTACGCGACCCTCGTGCGCCTGCTGGTGCGCGCGGCCTTCCGGCCGACTCCGGAGGGGGCGAAGACCTCCCTGTACGCCGCGACCGTCCCCGGCCTGCCCGGGGGCAGCTACATCGTGCCCGACGGCGTCCTGCAGTTGCGGGGCGAGCCCACGCGGCGCACTCGCGAGCGCGCCATCCGCGACGCGGCCACCGCCGCCCGCCTCTGGGAGCTGTCCGAGCGGCTGACCGGCGTCACGCCGTCCATGGGTGCGCACTAGCTCGCGACATATCGTGAATACACGTACCATGTGGGACCATGACCGACGATTCTGCCCGGCGGGCCACGCCCGCCACCGGCGTTTCCGACAGCTCCCAGGTTCGGCACAATACCGATGTGCGAGTCGGATTGCTTGGGCCGTTCGAGGTCAGAGACCGTGACGGGGCCGTGGTCGAGGTCCCCGGAAGCAGGCTGCGCGCGCTGTTGGCCGCGCTCGCCCTCACCCCCGGCCGGATCGTCTCACGCGCGAGGCTGGTCGACTGGATCTGGGGCGAGCAGCCGCCCGCCGACGAGGTGAACGCCCTGCAGGCGCTGGTGTCCAGACTCCGCAGGGTACTGCCGGACGGCGTGATCGGAGCGGAGGCCGGCGGGTACCGGCTGGCCGTGCCCCCCGACGCCGTGGACGTGTGCCGGTTCGAGGACCTGGTCGGCCAGGCCCGCGCCGCCGAACCCGCGGCGCGGGCACAGCTGCTGCGCTCGGCCCTCGCCCTGTGGCGCGGTACGGCCCTGGCCGACATCGCCCTGCGCGACAGCGACACGTTCGACGCCGTCGTCGCCCGCCTGGACGAACTCCACGTCGCCGCCCTCGGCGACCGGGTGGAGGCCGACCTTCGCCTCGGCCGGGGCTCGGAACTGGTTCCCGAACTGACCGAACTGGTGGCCACGTACCCGCTGCGCGAGGGATTCGTGGCCGCCCTCATGCGAGCGCTCGCCGACGCCGGGCGCGGCAACGAGGCGCTGACCGTGTACCAGCGCACCCGCGAGCGGCTCGCCGACGAGTTGGGCGCCGACCCGTCGGCGGAGCTGTCCGCGGTGCACACCGCACTGCTCCGGGGCGAACTGGGCGAGCGGGCGGACGAGCGCAGGACGAACCTGCGCGCCGAGCTGACGAGCTTCGTCGGCAAGGACGACGACATCGCACAGGTCGCCGGCCTCGCCGCCGGACACCGGCTGGTCACCCTGACGGGACCCGGCGGCTCGGGCAAGACCAGGCTGGCCACCGAGACCGCGCGGACCATGCTGGCCGACCTGCCCGACGGCGCCTGGCTGGTCGAACTGGCCTCGGTGCAGGCGGGCGGCGACCTGGCGCAGGCCACGCTGAACGCGCTCGGGCTGCGCGACCAGCCCCTGCTCGGCGAGCCGCGCGGCGGCGAGGCGGCGGACCGGCTCGTCACCGCGATCCGGGACCGCGCGATCCTGCTGATCCTGGACAACTGCGAACACGTCATCGAGGCGAGCGCGGCCTTCGCGGACCAGCTCCTCGGCGAGTGCCGGAGACTGCGGATCCTGGCCACGAGCAGGGAACCGCTCGGCATCACCGGCGAGGTCCTGTGGCAGGTCGAGCCGCTGGCGCTGCCTCCGCAGGACGCCGGGCCCACGGAGGCCGCGTCCTCGCCCGCCGTACGGCTGCTGCGCGACCGCGCGGACCTGGTGCGCAAGGACATCGGCTCCGACCCGGACACCATCGCGGCCATGGCGCGGATCTGCCGGGCGCTCGACGGGATGCCGCTGGCGATCGAACTGGCCTCGGCCCGGTTGCGCACCATGTCCGTCGACCAGCTCGCGCGCCGGCTCGACGACCGGTTCCGGCTGCTGACCGGCGGCAGCCGGACGGCGCTGTCCCGGCACAAGACGCTGCGCGCGGTCGTCGACTGGAGCTGGGACCTGCTCACCGAGGCCGAACGCGGCGTGCTGCGGCGGCTGTCGGTGTTCTCCGGAGGGGCGAGCCTGGAGGCGGCCGAACGGGTGTGCGACTCCGCGGACGGGGAGCCGGTCTTCGACGTACTGACCGCTTTGATCGAGAAGTCGCTGGTCCTCGCCGACGGCGAGGACCAGGCGCGCTACCGGATGCTCAACACCATCAGGGAGTACGCGGCGCAGCGGCTCGCCGAAGCCGGGGAGAGCGAGGCGGCGCGCCGGGCGCACCTCGCCTACTTCATCGAGCTGGCCGAGACGGCCGAACCGCACCTGCGCCGGGCCGAGCAACTGGAATGGATGGCCGTCCTCCACGCCGAGCACGACAACCTCGGCGCCGCCCTGCGCGGGGCGATCGCGGAGGGCTGGGCGCAGGAGGCGATGCGGCTGTCCGGGTTCGGGGGCTGGTACTGGTTCCTCAGCGGGCAACGGGCCGAGGGCACCGAACTGAGCATCGCGGCGGCCTCGCTGCCGGGCGAGGTGACCGACGAGGTGCGGGCGCTGGCCTACGCGTGGGTGACGATGTTCGTGACCTCCTGGCCGGGCGCCGGTCCGGCTGAGGCGGAGGAGTGGATCAGGCAGGCGCATCATCACGCTCGGCGCAGTGGGTACAACCATCCGATGCTCGGGTTCCTCGGGGTGCTGAAAGGGCTGCTGGCGGGGCCGGCCGAGTTCATGCCCGCCTTCGAGCCGCTCGTCGCCAGCGACGATCCGTGGGTACGCGCGCAGGCCAGGCTGGCCCGCGCCCGGTTTCGGCTCACGCTCGGCGGAGACGCAACGGACGTGGACATCGACGCCGAGATGGCCCTCGCAGAGTTCCGCTCGGTGGGCGACCGGTTCGGGATCGCCCTGGCGCAGAGCTTCCTGGCCGACCAACTCGCCATGCGCGGTGAACTGGCCCGCGCCTGTGAGCACTACGAGGTGGCGATCGTGGCGACGACCGAGATGGGCGCGATGGAGGACGTCGTCTACTCCCGGTCACGGCAGGCTCAGCTCTACTGGCTGCTCGGCGACGAGCGCTCCAGCGCGTACGCCATGGCCGAGGCGCAGCGGTGCGCGGGCGGGATCGCCTGGCCGGACGTCCTCGCCAACCTGGAGCTGGAGAAGGCGCAGCTGGCGCGTCGGCGGGGCGAGCCGGACGCGGCCCACCGGTACCTGGCCGCAGCGGAGGTGGTGCAGGGCGGCGTCCATATGAACAGCATGATCCGTGCCGTGAGCGCGGATGTGCGCGCCTACCTCACCGAGGACCTCAAGGAGGCCCGCGCGTATCGGATCGAGGCCTTCCACGCGGCGATGGCGTACGGACAGGGGTTCTACCCGCTGGTCGCCGAGACGCTGATCGGGCTCGCGGATCTCGCGGCGCGCGAGGGGCAGTACGAGCAGGCGGCCCGCCTGCTCGGGGCGAGCGACGGCGTACGCGGTACGCCGGACCGGTCGCAGCCGGACGCCGCCCGGAACGCCGCCGCCGCACGCGATCGCCTCGGTGAACAGGTGTTCACCGAGGCGATGCTGGACGGCGGGCAGGCGGACTGGCGGGAGCTGGCCGAGATCACGCTCGCTTCTTGAACGAGGCGCTCGCCCACAGGTAGCCGACCAGCGCCATTCCGACGCACCAGACAACCGCCGTGAGGATCGGCCCGGTCGACGGCGTACCGGCCAGCAGGCCGCGCAGGGTCTCGATGATCGGGGTGAACGGCTGGAACTCGGCGAACTGCCGCACGCCCGCGCCCATCTTCTCGGCGGGTACGAACGCGCTGCTCAGGAAGGGGAGCATCATCAGCGGGACGGCGGCCATGCCCGCGCTCTCCGGCGTCTTCGCCGCGAGGCCGAACGCGACGGTCAGCCAGCCGATCGCCAGCACCGCCAGCGCGACGACGCCGAGCACGCCGAGCCACTGCGTGAAACTCGCCTCCGGGCGGAAACCCATCAGCAGCGCGACCCCGATGACGAGGGTGATGGCCACCAGGCTCCGGAGCACGGTCATGATCACATGGGCGTTCAGCACCGCGGCCCTGGAGACCTCCATGACGCGCAACCGGTTGATGAATCCGGTCGTCATGTCGGAGTTCACCGCGATCGAGGTGGCGCTGACGCCGTAGCAGATGGTCGTCAGAATCAGCCCCGGCGTCGCGTAGTCGGCGTAGGCGGTGCCGACGCTGAACCCGTCGCCGAGCACGTAGACCATCAGGAACATCAGCACGATCGGCATGATGACGGAGTTGAACAGCGCGACGGGGTTACGGATCGAGTGGCGGAAGTTGCGCCGGAGCAGCGTTGTGGAGTCTGAGATGACGTTCATCGGGCGTTGACCTTCGTGTTCGTGTTGGTGGTGAGGGCGAGGAAGACGTCGTCCAGGTCCGGTGTGTGCACCGACAGCTCCTCGACGTCGACGGAATGCCGGTCGAGCCGGTCGAGCAGCGCGCGCAGCGACCGCACCCCGCCGTCGCCGGGCACCCGGAGGGCCAGCTCCTCGTCGTCCTTCGTGGAGGCGTCCAGGACCTGCGCCGCGAGGTCGAGCGTGGGCCGGTCGGCGAACCGCAGCCGGACGTGGCTGCCGGGAACCTGGCGCTTCAGCTCGGCGGCGGTGCCCTCGGCGACCAGCTTGCCCTGGTCGAGTACGGCGATGCGGTCGGCGAGCTGGTCGGCCTCCTCCAGGTACTGGGTGGTGAGGAAGATGGTCGTGCCGTCGGCGACCAGTTCCCGGATGATCTCCCACATGGTGCGGCGGCTGCGCGGGTCGAGGCCGGTCGTGGGCTCGTCCAGGAAGATGATCTGCGGGGCGCCGACCAGCGTCATGGCGAGGTCGAGCTTGCGGCGCATGCCGCCCGAGTAGGACGCCGCCGGCTTGCCCGCCGCCTCGGTCAGCTCGAACCGGTCGAGCAACCGGCGGATGACCCGCTTGCCCTGCGACTTGGGCAGGTGCAGGAGGTCGGCGATCAGCCGCAGGTTCTCCTCGCCGGTGAGCAGGTTGTCCACCGACGCGAACTGACCGGTCACTCCGATCGCGGCGCGCACCGCCTTGGTCTGCGTGGTCACGTCGTGACCGGCGACGAGCGCCTTCCCGGCGTCGGCGGGCAGCAGCGTGGTCAACACGTTGACCGTCGTGGTCTTGCCGGCGCCGTTGGGACCGAGCAGCGCGAAGATCGTGCCTGCCCGGACGTTCAGGTCGATGCCGTCGAGCACGACCTTGTCCTTGTAAGACTTTCGCAGCCCCGAGGCCGCAATCGCTGAACCGTTCATGTGGACAACGTTCGCCGACCACCCTGATACCGCACCGTCACCGCGCTGACGCCACCGCTGACACGGCATCACCCCAGGTCGGGCCACCTGGCCGCCCGCGATTTCGCGAGAACCACCGGTTCCGTCCGCCCTCGGGTGTCAGAGCAGAGTGATCTCGGGCGACGCCGTACTCGCGGTGACGGGGCGGCGGTAGATCTGGCGGGAGCCGCCCTCCGGGCCCGGGTCGGTGGCTTCGGCGGGGGTGAAGCCGAGGCGCTCGTAGAAGGCGCGGGCGCCGCTGGTGACGGCGCCGGGGTGGTCGGGGCCGAAGGTGACGACCTCCAGCGTGCCCGGTGTGCGGACGTAGGCGTCGACGGCCGCGTCCATGAGGCTGCGCCCCACGCCCGTGCCGCGCGCCTGCGCCGAGACCACGCACCAGTGCACGTGGTACACGGGGGGTTCCGCGCCGAAGAGCAGGCCGCCGAGGAGGTCGGGGCCCGATGACTCGGCGACCAGGGCCATGGAGTCGCGGATGTGGGCGTGCAGGGCGTCGTGGAAGCCGGGTTCGTCGACCATCGGGCCGAACCAGTGCTCCACCTGGGCGGCCAGACGCAGCAGGCCGGGGACGTCCTCGGGGCGGGCGAGTCTGACGGACATCCCCTGATCGTAAGGCTGCAGGGTGGTTCAATGTGGGGATGGAGGCGCGGGAGAGGTTCGCGGCGGCGCGGGTGGCCCGGCTGGCGACCTCGGGGGCGGACGGGGTTCCGCATCTCGTGCCCGTGGTGTTCGCCGTCGAGGGCGACGCGCTCGCCTTCGCCGTGGACCACAAGCCGAAGCGCAGCGCCGACCTGCGGCGCCTGCGCAACATCGCGGCGAACCCGTGCGTCTGCCTCCTCGCCGACCACTACGAGGACGACTGGACGCGGCTGTGGTGGGCGCGGGCCGACGGCCGGGCCGAGATCGTGGCCGAGCCGGGCGAGCGGGCCCGATGGGTGGCGCGGCTGGCCGCCCGCTACCCGCAGTACATCGCGGCCCCGCCGGAGGGGCCGGTCGTGGTGGTCGCGGTCGAGCGGTGGAGCGGCTGGTCCTACGACCCCTTCGCGGCCTCGACCAGCGCGTAGAAGAGGGTGAGGTCCTGACCGGCCTCGGGATGCCACTGGACGCCGTGCGCGAACCCGGCCCCCTCGACCTCGATGCCCTCGATCACGCCGTCGGTGTGGACGGCGGTGACGACGAGCCCCTCGCCGAGGCGCTTGATGCCCTGGTGGTGGTAGTGGGGGACCATGACCTCGTCGGCGTCCAGGATCTTGGCGAGGGAGCCGCCCTCGGTCAGCAGGGTGCGCATGACGCCGAACACGCCGGGCTCGGGGGCGTGGTCGGTGTGGCCGACGACGTCGGGAAGGTGCTGGTGGAGGCTGCCGCCGAGGGCGACGTTGAGGATCTGCATGCCACGGCAGACGCCGAGGAAGGGAAGATCGATCGCGAGCGCGGCCTGCACCAGGGCGAACTCGGCGTCGTCGCGGAACTCGCGGACGTAGCCGGTGCGGGTGTCGGGCGGCTCGGAGTAGCGCCAGGGCGAGATGTCGCCGCCACCGGCCAGGATGAGGCCGTCGAGCCGCTCGACGAGCGAGGCGGGGTCGCCCTCGGGGGGCAGCAGCACCGGCTGGCCGCCCGCGTCGACGATCTTCTGGACGTACATCCGGGGCAGCAGCGCGACTTCAAGGTCCCAGACGGTGTACTGCGCCCGTTCCACATAACACGACACCCCGATGACGGGCCGCATGGTGCTCTCCGCTCTCGTGCTGATCGCCGCCGAACCGTAGTTCATTACGGCCAGCCACCCTAACGCCACCCACCGTGATCCCACCATGGCCTCCAGGAAGACGCTCCTCCCCGCGCACCGTCCCGCCGTGACGACGCACGGCGTCACGGCGGGACGCGGCGGGGGACAGGGGCGTCACCCTGGAGGCCACCGGGTGGCGTCGGCGGGTGGCGGTGGATGGGCCGAGCCGTAAGGGGGCTAGAGAGGGGTCACGTACGCGCTGGAGATGCCGCCGTCCACCAGGAACTCCGACGCGGTGATGAAGCTGGCGTCGTCGCTGGCGAGGAACGCGACCGCGGCCGCGATCTCCGTAGCCTCCGCGAAGCGGCCGACCGGCACGTGCACGAGCCGCCGCTGCGCCCGCTCGGGGTCCTTGGCGAACAGTTCCCGCAGCAGCGGCGTGTTCACCGGCCCCGGGCACAGCGCGTTGACCCGGATGCCCTCGCGCGCGAACTGCACGCCGAGTTCGCGCGACATCGCCAGCACGCCGCCCTTCGAGGCCGTGTAGGAGATCTGCGAGGTGGCCGAGCCCATCACCGCCACGAACGAGGCCGTGTTGATGATCGAGCCCTTGCCCTGGCGCCGCATGTACGGCAGGACGTGCTTGCAGCACAGGTACACGCTGGTCAGGTTCACCTCCTGCACCCGGCGCCACGCGTCGAGGCCGGTCTCCAGGATGGAGTCGTCGTCGGGCGGGGAGATCCCGGCGTTGTTGAAGGCGATGTCCACGCTGCCGTAGGTGTCGTGCGCGATCCGGTACATCCGCGCGACGTCGTCGTCGCTGGTCACGTCGGCTTTGACGAACAGGCCGCCGACCTCGGTGGCGGCCTTGGTGCCCGCCTCCTCGTCCACGTCGGCGCAGACCACCTTGGCGCCTTCCTCGGCGAATCTGCGGGCGGTCGCGAGCCCGATGCCGCTGCCCGCGCCGGTGATGACGGCCACCCGGTCCTGCAAACGGTGCATAACTCCCACTTCCTGAAATATGGGCTTACTTCGTAAAGGGCGTCAGTCCCATGACAGGAAGACGTTCTTGGTCTCCGAGAAGGCGCTCAGCGCGTCAGGGCCCAGCTCGCGGCCCAGCCCCGACTCCTTGAACCCGCCGAACGGGGTCCAGTACCGCACCGACGAGTGCGAGTTCACCGACAGATTGCCCGCCTCGACCGCGCGGGCCACTCGCAGCGCCCGCCCGGTGTCGCGGGTCCAGATCGAGCCGCTGAGGCCGTACCTCGTGTCGTTGGCGATCCGCACCGCGTCCGCCTCGTCCACGAACGGCACCACCGACACCACCGGCCCGAACACCTCCTCGGTGAAGGCCCGGTCGCCGGGACCGGAGGTGAGCACGGTCGGCGGGAACCAGTAGCCGGGACCGGCCGGGCAGGAGCCCTGGAGGTAGGGGTCCTCGACGAAGCCGCTGACCCTGGCCAGGTGCTCGGCGCTGATCAGCGGGCCCATCTCGGTGCTCTCCTCGCGCGGGTCGCCGACCTTCACGCCCAGCACGGCCTGCGACAGCCGGGACAGGAACTCCTCGTACACCCCGCGCTCCACCAGGATCCGCGAGCGGGCGCAGCAGTCCTGCCCCGCGTTGTCGAACACCGCGTACGGCGCGGTCCGCGCCGCCTTGTCCAGATCGGCGTCGGCGAAGACGATGTTGGCGGACTTGCCGCCGAGCTCCAGCGTGATCCGCTTGACCCGGGCCGCCGCCTTGGCCGCGATCTCCTTGCCGACCTCGGTCGACCCGGTGAAGACGATCTTGGCCACCTCGGGGTGCTCGACCAGCCTGGCGCCCGCGACCTCGCCCACGCCGGGCAGCACCTGGAGCACCCCTTCCGGCAGGCCCGCCGCGAGCGCCAGCTCGGCCAGCCGCAACGCCGTCAGCGGCGTCCACTCGGCGGGCTTCACGATCACCGTGTTGCCGGCGGCGAGCGCGGGCGCGACCCCCCACGTCATGATGACCATCGGGAAGTTCCACGGGACGATCACGCCGACGACGCCCAGCGGCTCCTGGAAGGTGACGTTGACCCCGCCGGGCACCGGGATCTGCTTGCCGTGGTGGCGCTCCGGCGCCCCCGCGTAGAAGTGCAGCACGTCGCGGACGTTGCCCGCCTCCCAGCGCGCGTTGCCCACCGTGTGCCCGGCATTGGCGATCTCCAGCTGGGCGAGTTCCTCGGCGTGCGCGTCCACCAGGTCGGCGAAGCGGCGCAGCAGCCGGGCCCGGTCGCCGGGCGCGATCGCGCGCCAGCCCGGGCAGGCCCGCGCGGCCCGCTCGACGGCGCGGTCCACCTCGGCCGCGTCCGCCGCCTCGACCTCGGCGACGACCTGCTCGGTGGCCGGATTGATGATCTTCACAGTCTCTCGTACCCCCTGAACAGTTCCCAGTCCGTGACGGCGGCGTCGAAGGCGGCGAGCTCGACGCGGGCGTAGTTGGCGTAATGGGCGACCACGTCCTCGCCGAACGCCTCCCGCGCCGCCTTCGAGCCCTCGAACAGGGCGAGCGCGTCGCGGAGCGTGTGGGGGACCGTCTCGGCGCCCGAGGTGTAGGCGTTGCCCTCGTACGGCTCCGGGAGGGGCAGCTCGGCGTCGATGCCGTCGAGGCCCGCCGCGATCATCGCGGATACCGCGAGGTAGGGGTTGACGTCGCCGCCCGGCACCCGGTTCTCGACGCGCAGGCCGAGGCCGTGGCCGACCAGGCGCAGCGAGCAGGTGCGGTTGTCGACGCCCCACTTGACGGCGGTCGGGGCGAAGCTGCCGGGGACGTACCTCTTGTAGGAGTTGATGTTGGGCGCGTACAGCATCGTGAACTCGCGCAGGCGGTCGAGCTGGCCCGCGACGAACCGGGCGCCGAGCTCCGACAGGCCGTGCCGGCCGGTGCCCGCCATCACCGGCTCGCCGTCCGCGCCGCGCAGGCTCAGGTGGATGTGGCAGGAGTTGCCCTCACGCTGGTTCGGCTTGGCCATGAAGGTGATCGAGCGGCCCTCCTGGGCGGCGATCTCCTTGGCGCCGTTCTTGTAGATCGAGTGGTTGTCGCAGGTCGCGAGTGCCTCGGCGTAGCGGAAGGCGATCTCGTGCTGGCCCAGGTTGCACTCGCCCTTGGCGGACTCGACATAGAGCCCGGCACCCTCCATATCGCGTCTTATCCGTCTCAGAAGGGGTTCGACGCGGGCGGTCCCGAGCAGGGAGTAGTCGACGTTGTACTGGTTGGCCGGTGTCAGGTCACGGTAGGCGCGGTTCCAGGCGTCCTCGTAGCTGTTGTCGTTGACGACGAACTCCAACTCGGTCCCGACGTAGGCGCGCAGGCCCCGCTCCTCCAGCCGGGCGAGCTGGGCGCGCAGGATCTGGCGTGGGGAGGCCGTCACGTCCGTGCCGTCCTCCCAGGCCAGGTCGGCCATGAGCAGGACGGTGCCCTCCTGCCACGGGACGCGGCGCAGGGTGGACAGGTCCGGGTTCATCACGAAGTCTCCGTACCCACGCTCCCACGACGACATCGCGTAGCCGTCCACCGTGTTCATGTCCACGTCCACCGCGAGCAGGTAGTCGCAGCCCTCCGAGCCGTGCCGCAGCACCTCCGCGAGGAAGTAGCGGGCCGACAGCCGCTTGCCCTGGAGACGTCCCTGCATGTCGGCGACCGCCAGCAGGACCGTGTCGATGCGCCCGGCCGCGACCTCCTGGCGCAACTCCTCCACGGAAAGCATTCCGGTGTTCACGTCACCACGCTCCGATCTGGCCGCCACGGTCTCCCGTTAATTGGGCTAGTGTCAGACCATTGAGATGGACGGCGGGATCTGTTGTCAAGGCCCACCGGCCCGATGGGGGGAGACGATGGTGAACCCGTTGACGGTGCTTCGACCCGTCCGGGCGGGCAACGCCTTCGAGGAGACGGTCGAACGACTCCTTCAGGCCATCAAGCTCGGCGCCGTCGGCCCCGGCGAGAAGCTGCCGCCCGAGCGCGAACTGGCCGCCCTGCTCGGCATCAGCCGCGTGACTCTGCGCGAGGCCATCCGCGCCCTCCAGGACGCGGGCTTCCTCGACGTACGGCGCGGCCGGTACGGCGGCGCCTTCGTCACCTACGTCCCACCCCGGCCCGGCACCGGGGCGCTGCGCAGAGCCGTGACCGACATGGGCACCGCCGACCTGTCCGACGCCCTCACCTTCCGCATGGCCGTCGAGTGCGGGGCGGCCGAGGTGCTCGCCGCGACCGAGTTGACCGCCGCCCAGCGCGCCACCCTGCGTACCCGCCTCGACGAGCTCAACGCCGCCGGGCCCGGCGACTACCGGCGCCTCGACACCGCCTTCCACCTGTGCATCGCCGAACTCACCGGGTCCTCGCTGCTGGCCGCCGCCTGCGCCGACGCCCGCCTGCGGGTCGGCGACCTGCTCAACGCCATCCCGATGCTCCAGGTCAACATCGAGCACGCCGCCGCGCAGCACGAGGCGATCGTCACCGCGATCTTCGCGGGCGACCCCGGTGCCGCCCGCCGCGCGGTCTCCGAGCACCTCGAAGGCACGGCGGCGCTGCTGCGCGGCTTCCTGTCGTGAGTTCGCCCGCGAGTCGGGCATGCTTAGGGGGAGCGACTGGCGGCAAAGAGGATGGAATCGACCATCGGGAAGCACAACGGTGGAAGCCGACCGCCTGGGCGACCACTTCCCGGAGGAGGAGCATGTCCGCACGACTGCTACCCGGCGGCCCGGTCGCCGAGAGCGTACTGGAGGACGTGGCAGCCCGCGCCGCCGTACTCACCGCCAAGGGGGTCACCCCCACGCTGGCCACCCTTCTCGTCGGCGACGACGACGCGAGCGCCGGATACATCCGGATCAAGCAGCGCAAGGCCACCGAGATGGGCTTCGACGCGCCGCACACGCACCTGCCCGCCGACGCCACCCAGGCCGACCTGCACGCCGCCATCGCCGCCTACAACGACGATCCCGCCGTGCACGGGCTGCTCGTGCAGTACCCGGTGCCCGGCCACCTCGACTACGACGCCGCGCTGATGTCCATGGACCCCGACAAGGACGTGGACGGCATGCACCCGATCAACATGGGGCGGCTCGCGCTCGGCATGCCGGGCCCGCTGCCGTGCACGCCCGCGGGCATCGAGGCGCTGCTGGCGCACTACGAGATCCCGGTGGCCGGGCGCGAGGTCGTCATCCTCGGGCGCGGGGCCACGCTGGGGCGTCCGCTGGCGATGATGCTCAGCCAGAAGCGGCCTACCGCGAACGCGGCCGTGACCGTCGTCCACACCGGGGTGCCCGACTGGGCCCGTTACACGCAGCGGGCCGACATCCTCATCGCGGCGGCCGGGGTGCCGGGGATCATCCAGCCCGAGCACGTCAAGCCGGGCGCGGTCGTGGTCGGCGGCGGGGTCCGCTACGAGGGACGGCGGCTGCTGCCCGACGTGGACGAGTCCGTCGAGCAGGTGGCGGGCGCGATCACGCCCCGGGTCGGCGGCGTCGGCCCGACCACGGTCGCGATGCTGCTCCGCAACGCGATCACGGCGGCCGAGCTGTCCGTCACGGGCTGACCCGCAGCGGTCGGCGGGGTGGTTCCGCCGCCGCCCGTTACAGCGGTCCCGCCGCCGTGAAGGTGTGCGACAGGCCGTCCGGCCAGGTGAGCGTCACCGTGTCCGCCGCGACCACGGCTTCGGGCAGGCGGAGATCGGTCGTGGCGGCGCCGGGGTCCGCCGTGGCCAGGGCCTCGGCCGGGGCGTGGTCGAGGACGGCCGCCGTCACCACCCAGCCGGTCGGTGTCACCCCGGTCAGCGCGGGCACCAGGGCGGGGGCGCCGAACGCGGTGCCCGCCTCCGCGACCAGCACGGACGGGCTCTGCTGGGCGGCGCCGTACAGCGGGGTGAGGCGCGAGATCAGCCCGTCCGCGTCGCGCGCGCCCGCTGCGCCCTGTGCGCCCGGCTCGGGCGAGGCGGCGGCCAGCGCCCAGCCGGTCTGCCGCAGGAGCGTCCCCGGGCGGGTGCGGTGGATGCGGATCTCGACCGCCCCTCGCACCACGCTCAGGCTCTCGACCCCCGTCTCCTCCGCCACCGAGGCCGCCCACGCGACCTCGGAGGATGCGGCGGACGCGGGGGACTCCCGGACGACAGGCGCCTGAAGGGCGCCGGGTGCGTCGGGTGCCTCGGCACCGCCCGTTCCGGGTGCCCTCGCGCCGGGGGCGGCGAGTGTCCCGGCGCCGAGGGGCCGGATGCGGCCGCGTCCGGAGCCGGGCGGGCCGATGTGGTTGTCCGGTACGTCACCGGCCTCGGTCGGCCCCGTCCGCGTGGAGTAGGCGTAGCGGTCGTAGAGCGGGTCGCCCACGTGATGCTGGCTGCCGTGGTTGACGACCCGGGCCACCCGTCCGGTGTTGTGCACGACGAACCCCGGCCCGGCCAGCGCCGCCACACCGGTGCTTGCGGGCTCCTCCGGCGCGGTCCACACCGGGTGGGAGGCGGGCAGCAGGAGCCCGGCGAACGCCTTCGCCGCCCAGTACGGCGACGCCGACCCCGAATACCCCTGGAGCGAGGCCGGGTGCGGCCCGTGCCAGCCGAGCGTGAGCAGCCCGTCGGCCGACAGCGCCCCCCGGTCGAGGAAGCGCCGCAGCACCGAGGAGGCGATGCCACGTGTGCGGCCCGGCGGCAGCGGGCTGACCCCGGCGAGCGCGCCCGCGAACAGCGAGGTCGCGGCGGCGAAGCGGTAGGTGAGCGAGCGCCCGTGGTAGAGCATGCCGCCGTCGCGGTCGAAGGTCAGTGCGTACCCGGTGAGGAAGTCGCGCAGGCGCGCCCCGTACGCCCCCGGTTCGCGCCCGCTCAACTGGGCGAGCAGGACGGGGTACAGGTGCATCGCCCAGCCGTTGTAGTGGTCGAAGGACCGGTTGGGGCCGTCGGAGTACCATCCGCCGCCCGCGTACCAGTCCTCGATCCGGGCCAGGCCGCGTTCGACGGCGGCCCGCGCGGGCCCGGTGTGCAGCCCGGCGGCGTCGAGGAAGGCGCCGGTCATGACGGGGAAGAGCCACCAGTTGTTGTCGACGGGCTCGTGGTGGAGGGCGTCCGCGAGGTAGTCGGCGACGCGTTCGCGGGTGGGCCAGGGCAGGGTGTCCCACAGGTGCTCGCGGGTGAGCCAGAGGCCGATGGCGAGAGAGGCGGCCTCGACCATGGGCTGGGTGCGGTCGCGGATCGGCTGCCACACGCGGGGGCCGGCGTCGAGGCCGTCGGCGTACGGGGTGAGGAGGGCGGGCGGGCCGCCGCCCGCCACGCGGAAGGCGGCCAGCAGGAACGTCCTGGCGTACCCTTCGAGCCCGTCGCAGCGCGACACACTGGCCCGGCCCGGCAGGAGGACGGTTGCCCCGTCGGCCGAGCGGTGGGGCTCGACGGCGCGCAGGAGGCCGTCGGCGACCGCCTCCCAGTGGGGCCGCCCCCATCCGGTGTACGGGCTGAGCGCGCGGTCCTCTGCTGGCAGCTGCATGTCCACATGATCCCAGATCACACGCTTTGCGGCTGGATGGGGCTAAACGAGAGGCGGCATGGGAGCCGCGAGGCCGGGCGAGCTCGTAGCATCGAGGGGACTATGGGGTGGTTTGATCAGAACGTCATCGCAACGGGGCGGCTGCCGCTGTTCTGTTTCTTCGTCGCGCTCATCCTGACTTTCGTGTTCACGCGGATCAACGTCCGGCTGATCCGGGCGAAGGTCGGCTGGTTCCGCAACGTCACCGTCGGTGAGATGCACATCCACCACGTGGTGTTCGGCGTGGTCCTGATGCTGCTCGGCGGCGTGGCCGGGCTCCTGGTGTCCGGCCAGCAGGTCTGGTACGCCGTGGCCGCCTCCGTCTTCGGCGTGGGCTCCGCCCTGGTCCTGGACGAGTTCGCGCTCATCCTGCACCTGCACGACGTGTACTGGGAGGAGGAGGGGCGCACCTCCGTCGACGCCGTCTTCGTCGCCGTCGCCGTCACCGGCCTGCTGCTCATGGGCCTGCGCCCGCTCGCCTACGACTACGGCACCCCGGTCAGCCCCGGCATGCTCGTCGTGGCGAACGGCGCGCTCGCGGTCGTCACCCTGCTCAAGGGCAAGATCTGGACCGGCCTGGTCGGCCTGTTCGTGCCGGGCCTGCTCGTCGTCGGCGCGATCCGGCTGGCCCGTCCCGGCTCGCCGTGGGCGCACTGGTTCTTCGTCCCCCGTTCGCCGCGCAAGCTGGCCAGGGCGCTGCACCGGGAGGAGCGCTGGCGGCGGCCGGTGATCCGGGCCAAGATCGCATTTCAGGAGTTCGTGTCAGGGCGCCACGACCTGCCCTCCACGCGGCGTATCCGGCGGCATACTGACTGACATGTTCGATGATCTTCACCTGCGGGTGCTGGAGGCCGTCGCGCCGGTGTGCCGCAGCCGTGGCGTGCTGCTCGCGGGCGGCCTCGCGATGCGCGTCCACGGTTTCTCCGACCGTCCCCGCCCCGGCCTCGAACTGGCCGTGACCGGCGCCGCCGAGGGCCTGGCCGAGGAACTCGCGGCCCGCGTCGGCGCCACGGGCCTGATCGTGGGGCCGGTCGCGGGCGGGCGGGTGCCGGTCCGCGACATGTCCGTCACCGACGAGGTGCCCGGGCTGGAGTGCGCGATCACGCTGCGGACCGAGCACCTGCGCGAGCGGCCGCTCGACGTGCCGGACCGGCCCGGCCTGCCGCAGGTCGTCGGCAGGGACGACGCGGTCGGGCTGGCCGTGCGGGCGTTGTACGAGCGCGGCCTGCCCGGCGACCTCGCCGACGTCGCGGGTACGGCGGGCGGCTATTCCTTCCGCGAGCTGGAGCGGCTGGCCGGGCGGCACTCGGACGGGCTCCCGCTCGACGAGCTGATCGACCGGCTGGAGGGTGCCGACCTGCTGTCGGACAAGGCGTTCCCCGGCCTCGGCGCCGACGGCGCGCGACGGGTGCGCGGGTTCGCCCGCGCGTGGGCGGAGGACGTCAAACTGCGCCGCGCGGACGACGGCGACATCCCCGTGGACGTCTCCGACGTACCGGCGATCGACTGAGAGGAGTACTCCCCAGGGAGGAGCGTCAACATCTATTGACATACTTAGGTCGTCAATTTATGTTGACGGGTGCGGATTCGGTCCGTTCGCACGTTGTCCCCTTGGTAGATCTTCTGGAGGAAAGGACCCCCGGCGTGGAGAACAAGGCGCCATGGCGGCTGATGGTGGAGTATGTCCGGCCGCACAGCAAGGTGCTCCTGCTCGGCGGGATCCTGAGCCTCGTCGGCTCCGCTGCGGGGCTGGCCATGCCGTTGCTGGCCAAGTACGTCGTGGACGCCTTCGGGGAGGGCGGGTCGATGACCGGCCCGCTTCTCGGCCTCACCGCCGCGGTCCTCGTCGGCGCGGTCGTGTCGGCCTTCGGCGGCTACCTCATGGAACGCACCGGCGAGGGCGTCGTGCTCGGCGCCCGCCGCAAACTCGTGGACCGGCTGCTTCGGCTGCGCGTGGCCGACGTGGACCGGCTGAAGCCCGGCGACCTGCTCTCCCGCGTCACCGGTGACACCACGCTGCTGCGCGCGGTGCTCACCAACGGCATCGTCAACTCGATCAGCGCGGTGTTCACGCTGGCCGGCGCCATCGCCTTCATGATCGTGATGGACGGGGTGCTGCTGCTCGTCACCCTGCTCGTCATCGTCGTCATCGGCGGCCTGGTCGCGCTGCTGATGCCGCGCATCCAGCGGGCCCAGCTCCAGGCGCAGGAGTCCGTCGGCGAGATGGGCGCGGTGCTCGACCGGGCACTGCAGTCGTACCGGACCGTCAAGGCCAGCGGCGCGGAGAACCGCGAGATCGGCAACGTCACGCAGGCCGCCACGCAGGCGCACGACCGGGGCCTGCGCGTCGCCGTCTGGACCTCCATGGCCGGGACCGCCACCTGGATGGCCGTGCAGATCGCCTTCCTCGCGGTCCTCGCCGTCGGCGGCGCCCGCGTGGCCTCGGGCGCGATGGAGATCTCCTCGCTGATCGCCTTCCTGCTCTACCTGTTCTACCTGGTCGCGCCGATCGGCCAGCTCGTCGAGGGCGCCGTGCAGTTCCAGAACGGCCTCGCCGCCCTCAAGCGCATCCGCGAGGTCGAGGACCTGCCCGGCGAGCCGTCCGGCGCCACCGGCGCGAGCGACGGCACCCCCGTCGGCGTGCGCTTCGACGACGTCGTCTTCCAGTACGGCGAAGACCGCGAACGCGTCCACCACGGCGTCACCTTCGACGTGCCGCCCGGCGGCCTGACCGCGCTCGTCGGCCCCTCCGGCGCGGGCAAGTCCACCGTGTTCGCGCTGCTCGAACGCTTCTACGAGCACCAGAGCGGCACGATCACCGTCGACGGCCGCGACATCCGCGACTGGCCGCTCGCCGACCTGCGCGCCGCGCTCGGCTATGTCGAGCAGGACGCCCCCGTCCTGGCGGGCACCCTGCGCGAGAACCTGCTGTTCGCCGCCCCCGACGCCACCGAGGAGGACTTGACGCGGGCAGTGCGCCGCACCCGCCTCGACGACCTGGTCGCCCGCCTGCCCGAGGGGCTCGACACCGCCGTCGGCCACCGGGGCGTGCTGCTGTCGGGCGGCGAGCGCCAGCGGGTCGCCATCGCCAGGGCGCTGCTGCGCCGTCCCCGGCTGCTGCTGCTCGACGAGGCCACCTCGCAGCTCGACGCCGTCAACGAACTGCGACTGCGCGAGGTGATCGCCGAGGTCGCGGCGGAGACGACCGTGCTGGTCATCGCCCACCGGCTGTCCACCGTCACCGGCGCCGACCGCATCGTGGTCATGGAGGCCGGACAGGTGCGCGCCGTCGGCAGCCACGACGACCTCGTCGGCGCCGACGAGCTGTACCGAGAGCTGGCCGCCACACAGTTCCTGGTGGCCTAGGCGGCTGAGCTGTACTCTTCGAGTGACATAGCTGAATATGTTCATTCAGGAGAGGTGTTATGAGTCGGGTCGTGCGCGCGCCGAGGGGCAGCCAGCTCACCGCCAAGGGATGGCCGCAGGAGGCGGCCCTCCGTATGCTCCAGAACAACCTCGACCCCGAGGTCGCCGAGCACCCCGAGCAGCTCGTCGTCTACGGCGGCTCGGGCCGGGCCGCGCGCGACTGGCCGTCGTTCGACGCGATGGTCAGGACGCTCACCACGCTCGACGGCGACGAGACCCTGCTCGTGCAGTCGGGGCGCCCGGTCGGGGTCTTCCGCACCCACGAGTGGGCGCCCAGGGTGCTCATCGCCAACTCCAACCTGGTGCCCGACTGGGCGAACTGGGAGGAGTTCCGCAGGCTGGAGGCCGCCGGCCTGACCATGTACGGGCAGATGACCGCCGGTTCCTGGATCTACATCGGCACCCAGGGCATCCTCCAGGGCACCTACGAGACCTTCGCCGCCGTCGCCGCCAAGCGCTTCGGCGGCTCCCTCGAAGGCACCGTCACGCTGACCGCCGGGCTCGGCGGCATGGGCGGCGCCCAGCCGCTGGCCGTCACCATGAACGGCGGCGTCGCCATCTGCCTCGACTGCGACCCGCGCAGCGTCGCCCGCCGCATCGAGCACCGCTACCTCGACGTCGAGGCCGCCACCCTCGACGAGGCCCTGCGCCTGGCCTACGAGGCCCGCGACGCCCGCAGGCCGCTGTCCATCGGCCTCGTCGCCAACGCCGCGCAGGCCCTGCCGGAACTGCTGGCGCGCGGCGCCGAGATCGACATCGTCACCGACCAGACCTCCGCCCACGACCCCCTCATGTACCTGCCTCTCGGCGTGGCCTTCGAGGACATGGCCGCCGCGCGCGAGAAGGACCCCGCCGGATTCACCCAGAAGGCCCGCGAGTCCATGGCCAGGCACGTCGAGGCCATGGTCGGCTTCAAGGACGCGGGCGCGGAGGTCTTCGACTACGGCAACTCCATCAGGGGCGAGGCCCAGCTCGCCGGGTACGGCCGCGCCTTCGACTTCCCCGGGTTCGTGCCCGCCTACATCCGGCCGCTGTTCTGCGAGGGCAAAGGCCCCTTCCGCTGGGCCGCGCTGTCCGGTGACCCGGCCGACATCGCCGCCACCGACCGGGCCGTCCTGGAGCTGTTCCCCGACAACGAGCCGCTGGCCAGGTGGATCCGCAAGGCGGGGGAGAAGGTGCACTTCCAGGGGCTTCCGGCACGCATCTGCTGGCTCGGCTACGGCGAGCGCCACCTGGCGGGCGAGCGCTTCAACGACATGGTCGCCTCCGGCGAACTGCGGGCGCCGGTCGTCATCGGGCGCGACCACCTCGACAGCGGGTCGGTGGCCTCGCCGTACCGGGAGACCGAGGCGATGGCCGACGGCTCCGACGCCATCGCCGACTGGCCGCTGCTCAACGCCATGCTCAACACCGCCTCCGGCGCCTCCTGGGTGTCGATCCACCACGGCGGCGGCGTCGGCATCGGCCGCTCGATCCACGCCGGGCAGGTCACGGTCGCCGACGGCACCGCCCTGGCGGGGGAGAAGGTCAACCGGGTGCTCACCAACGACCCTGGTACCGGGGTGATGCGGCACGTGGACGCCGGGTACGACGAGGCCGTCGAGGTCGCGCGGGAGCGGGGCGTGCGGGTGCCGATGCGAGAGTCCTGAGCGCGTCCCTCGGCATGACGGCGAGGGCCGGACGTGGAACGAAGCCCCTGCGGCCCTCGGGATGACGTTGGCCTCGGGATGACGTTGGGAGGGCGGGGCGTTGGAAGGAGGCGTGACGCACAGCGGGCTGGAACAGCTGGTCGGCGGGCGCAGGCTCTCGCCGGTCCAGCGGCGGATCGTGCACTACCTCGCCGAGCACCTCGACGAGGCGATCTTCCTGTCCTCGGTCGAGCTGGCCGAGCGGGCGGGCGTCAGCCAGCCGTCCGTCACCAGGTTCGCGATGGTGCTCGGCTTCGCCGGATACCCCGAGCTGCGGCAGGCGCTGCGCCCGCTGGTGCTGGGCGACCGGGCGGGCGAGCGCTCGCTCATCCACAGCGCCATCGACGACGAGATCAGGAACCTCACCTCGGTCCGCGAGCGGCTGGCCACCACGCCGCTCAAGGAACTCGGCGAGGCCCTGGCCGCCAGCGAACCGCTGCCCGTGCTGGGCCTGCGGGTCTCGGGCGGCCTGGCCACGACCTTCGCCTACTACGCCAGGCGCATCCACCCGGACGTGCGGCTGTTCACCCACGGCGGCTCGGAGCTGCTCGACGGCCTGCACGCCGTCCGCCGGGCGGGGGCGGGCTGGCTGCTGGCCGTCGTGCTGCCCCGTTACCCGGCGGAGGCCGTGCAGGCGCTGGAGTACGCGCGGCGGACGGGGCTGCGCACGGCCGTCATCTGCGACCGCCCCGACTTCCCCGCCGACGTGGTGCTCGACGCGCCCGTGGGCGCCCGGCTGGTCTTCGACTCCCACGCCGCGCCGCTCGCGCTGGCCATGGCCCTGGTGGAGGCCATGGCCGACGCAGCGCCGCTGCGCACGCAGGCGCGGCTGGAGGAGTTCGAGCGGATGACCGAGGAGACCGGGACGTTCCTACCCGGCGAGCCTGCGTAGCGAGCGCACCGACCACGTCACCGTCAGCGCCGCCAGCCCGAGCATGATGCCGAACGCCAGCGGTACCGACACGTCGCCGAAGTCCCCGGCGAACAGCGCCCGGCCGGCTTCCACCGGGTGGTAGAAGGGCGTGAACCAGGAGATCGTCTCCAGCCAGTCGGGGCCGAAGGCCATCGGCAGCAGCGCGCCGGACAGCAGCATCAGCGGCAGCGCGAAGAACTGCATGATCTGCCCCATCGCGTTCTCGTCGCGCAGGCTGAGGGCCAGGCCGTAGGCGACGCCGGAGGCGAACAGGCCCGTGACGGCCAGCAGCGCCAGCATGAGCAGCACGCCCAGCGGTCCGACGCGCAGCCCCATCGCCATGGCCACGAGCATCACGGCCAGCGACTGGACCATCAGCACGGCGACGTCGCGCAGCATGCGGCCGAGCACGATGGACGGCCGCCACACCGGGCTGACCGCGATCCGCTCCAGCACGCCGTTGCGCAGCTCGAAGATCGTGCCGTAGGCGACGCCCATCGAGCCGAACAGGGCGGTGATGACGAGCATCCCGGGGGCGAAGGTGGACAGCGCCGTGCCCATCTCGCCCTGGAAGGAGCCGCCCGCGAACAGTGGCGCGAACAGCAGCAGGTAGAGCACCGGCTGGGTGATGCCGAACAGCGGCCAGATCGGGTTGCGCAGGGTGTTCCTGGCCTCGTGGGCGAAGAACAGGGCGGTGTCGCGGATCATGCCGTGGCCCCCGTCTCCGCGCCGGTGTCCCTGAGCGAGCGTCCGGTCTTGGCGAGGAAGACGTCGTCGAGGGTGGATCGGTCCAGCGCCACGGACTTCAGCGCCAGCCCTTCCTCTTCGAGCCGTCTGAGCAGGACGGGCAGCGTGTGCTCGCCGTCGTCCACGTAGACGCGCAGCACGTCGTCGTCCACGCGGCTCTCACGCGCCAGCGGGGCCAGCACCCGCGCGGCCCGCTCGGTCTCGGTGGTGCGCAGCGTGACGACGTCGCCGGAGAGCTCGCGCTTGAGGTCGCCGGGGGTGCCCTCGGCCACGACGACGCCGTGGTCGACGATCGCCAGGCGGTCGCAGAGGGCGTCGGCCTCGTCCAGGTAGTGGGTGCTGAGCAGCACGCTGGTGCCGAGGTCGCGCAGTTCGCGGATGCGCTCCCACAGGTTGGCCCGGTTCTGCGGGTCGAGGCCGGTGGTGGGCTCGTCCAGGAAGAGTAAGGGTGGCGCGTGGACCAGCCCGAGTGCGATGGCGACGCGCCGCTTCTGGCCGCCCGACAGCGTACGGCCCGGCCGGTCGGCGATCTCGTGCAGGTCGAAGCGGCGCAGCACCTGGTCGGCCGCCTCCACCGGATTCTGCACCCGGTGCGCACGGGCGGCGAAGACGACCTGGGCGCGCGGGGTGTTCTGCTCCTCGACGCCGCCCGCCTGGCTCACGTAGCCGAGGTTGCGCCGTACGCCGGAGGGGTCGGCGACCAGGTCGTGCCCGGCCACCGTGGCCTGCCCCGAGTCGGGGACGAGGAGGGTGGCGAGCATGCGGATCGTGGTGGTCTTGCCTGCGCCGTTGGGGCCGAGAACGCCGAAGATCTCGCCCTTCTCGACCCGCAGATCGACGCCGCGCACGGCCTCGACCTTCTTGGCGCCTTTTCTGCTCTTCGTGGTGAAGGTCTTCGTCAGACCTTGCGCGGAGATGATCATCCTGCTCCTAGGGAAGCTCGTCGGCCTCCACCTTCGCCAGGGCCTGGACGCACCAGTCGAGCTGGGCGGCGAGCATGGCCTGGGCCAGCCGGAGGTTCTCGTCGATGTGCTTGGGGGCCCCGAACCGGGCCTTGGTGGAGAGTGTGCGTTCGATGCCGGCCACCGCGAGCCGGGTCTGCTCGATGCGGATGCCGAGGACCTCGACCAACTGCTCCCGGGGCAGCCGGTCCAGGTAGGTCACGGCGACCTGGAAGGGGTCCACGATCGGTTTGATCTCGCCCCAGTTGGCCATCAGCTGGTGGTGGAACTCGAAGCGGCCGTCGTCGGTGAGCGCGTAGACGGTCTTGCCGCCCTTCCCGCTCTCGACGATCTCCAGCAGTCCCTCGTCCGCCATCTTCGACAACCCGTGGTAGATCGAGCCGAACGCCACGTTGGCCCAGTTGTCGGTGCCCCACAGTTCGAGCCGGCGGCGGATCTGGTAGCCGTTCAGGGGGCCGTCGAGCAGGGTGCCGAGGATGAGGATGCGAGTCGATGACACACTCAAATTTGAATACAAATTTGAGTGACTGTCAAGCGCGTACGCTGAGCGCCATGATCGAACGACCAACGGCGCTGGTGACAGGGGCCTCCCGGGGAGTCGGTGCGGCCGTGGCCCGCGCCCTCGGCCCCACCCACCGTGTGATCCTCGGCGGCCGTGACGAGAGCGCGCTGGCCGGCCTCGCCGCCGAACTGCCCGACGCCGTCGCCTGGCCGGTGGAGCTGACCCGCCTCACCCCGGCCGACCTGCCCGAACTCGCCCGGCTCGACGTGCTCGTCCACAGCGCGGGCCTGGCCAGGCTGGGCCGGATCGCCGACACGCCCGCATCGGTGTGGCGCGAGACCTTCGACCTCAACATCGTGGCCGTGGCCGAGTCGACCCGTCTGCTGCTGCCCGCCCTGCGCGCGTCCGGCGGCCACGTGTTCTGCGTCAACTCCGGCGCCGGCCAGCGCGCCAACCCCGGCTGGGCGTCCTACGCCGCCTCCAAGTTCGCTCTGCGCGCCTTCGCCGACGCGCTGCGCGAGGAGGAGCCCGCGCTGCGCGTCACCACCGTCTATCCCGGCCGCATCGACACCGACATGCAGCGCCAGGTGCGGGAACAGGAGGGCGGCGAGTACCAGCCGGACCGCTACCTCGCGGCCGAGACGGTGGCGCGGGCCGTCCTCGCCTGCCTGAACGCCGGCCCCGACGCCCATCTGACCGAACTCACGCTGCGGCCCAGAGGCGGACCGGTCACCTAACCCCCCGCTGAATGGATTCATTCACTACAGTGATCCCATGCTTGGCGAACTAGCGCTCATCGGCCGCGACCCCACCACCGGCGGCTACGTCAGGGACGCCTGGTCGGCCGCCGACCTCGGACTTCGTGAATGGTTCGCGGGCGAGGCCCGGCGGCGCGGCCTCGACCTGCGGGAAGACCGCAACGGCAACCTGTGGGCCTGGTGGGGCGACCCCTCGCGACAGCCGGGCGTGGTCACGGGCAGCCACCTCGACTCCGTACGGCAGGGCGGCGCCTACGACGGCCCCCTCGGCGTCGTGTCCGCCTTCCAGGCCCTCGACGTGCTCCGCTCCCGAGGCGTCACGCCCGCGAGGCCGCTCGGGATCGCGTGCTTCACCGACGAGGAGGGCGCCCGGTTCGGGGTTCCCTGCATGGGATCGCGGCTCATGACCGGGCTGCTCGACCCCGACCGGGCCAGAGGTCTGCGCGACGACGCCGGTGACAGCCTCGCGGACGTACTGGCCGGGGCCGGGCGCGACCCGCACGCGCTCGGCGCCGACCCTGAGACGCGCGCCCACGTCGGCGTCTTCGTCGAACTGCACGTCGAGCAGGGCCGGGCGCTGGCCGACCTGGACGCGCCCGTGGGGGTGGCCGCCGCGATCTGGCCGCACGGGCGCTGGCGCTTCGACTTCCGGGGGCAGGCCAACCACGCGGGCACCACCCTGCTGGCCGACCGCGACGACCCCATGCTCGCCTACGCGGCCGCCGTGCTCGCCGCCCGGGAGGCCGCCGTACGGCACGGCGTGGTGGCGACGTTCGGGAAGGTCCGGGTCTCGCCCAACAACGCCAACGCCATCCCGGGGCTGGTCTCGGCCTGGCTCGACGCGCGCGGCGCCGGGGAGAAGGAGGTCCGCGCCCTGGTCGAGGAGCTGACCGACCTGGTGAACCTGCCCCGGTCCGGCACGGTCGCGCCCACTGTCGGCGGGCCCCCGCCCGGTGACTCGGCCGCCGACGGTCCTGTGGCGCCCTCGCGAGCCGTCGAGGTGCGAGAGGAGTCCTGGACGCCGGTCGTGGACTTCGAGGTGGCCCTGCGGGACCGGGTGGCGACCGCGGCCGCGCGCAGCACGGGCGGGCCGGTGCCCGTGCTGCCGACCGGCGCCGGGCACGACGCGGGCATCCTCGCCTCGGCCGGGGTGCCGTCGGCGATGCTGTTCGTCCGAAACCCCACGGGCGTCTCCCACTCTCCCGAGGAGCACGCGGAGGAAACGGACTGCGCGGCCGGTGTCCGCGCCCTGGCCGAGGTGCTGGAGGAACTGTGCCGGTGACGTACTGGTGCGAGCAGGCGTGGCTGCCCGGCGGGCTCGCCGCCGACGTGCTCGTGGAGATCGAGGGCGAGCGGGTCACCGCGCTCGGTCGCGGCGGGCCGTCGCCCGGCGCCGTACGCCTGCCCGGCCTGACGCTGCCGGGCCTCGCCAACGCCCACTCGCACGCCTTCCACCGGGCGCTGCGCGGCGCCACGCAGACCGGCAGGGGCGACTTCTGGACCTGGCGCGAGCAGATGTACGGCGTCGCCGCCCGCCTCGACCCCGACTCCTACCTGGCGCTCGCCACCGCCGCCTACGCGGAGATGGCCATGGCGGGCATCACGTGCGTGGGCGAGTTCCACTACCTGCACCACGCGCCCGGCGGGCGGCCGTACGACGACCCGAACATCATGGGCGAGGTGCTGGCGGAGGCCGCCCGCCGGGCCGGGCTGCGCGTCGCCCTGCTCGACACCTGCTACCTGACCGGCGGCATCGGCACCCCGCTGAGCGGCCCGCAGGAGCGCTTCGGCGACGGCGACGCCGCCCGCTGGGCCGAGCGGGCGCAGGACCTCGCCGCACGGTACGCGGGCGCGCCGGACGTGGTCGTGGGCGCGGCCGTCCACTCGGTGCGGGCGGTGCCCGCCGAGCAGATGCCGGTGGTCGCGGACTTCGCCCGCCGCCACGACGCGCCGCTGCACGCGCACGTCTCCGAGCAGCGGGCGGAGAACGAGGCGTGCCTCGCGGCGTACTCGGCGACGCCGGTGCGGGTGCTGCACGACAGCGGCGCGCTCGGCCCGCGCTCTACCGCCGTCCACGCCACCCACCTGACCGGCGCCGATCAGGACCTGCTGGGCGGCTCCGGCACCCACGTGTGCATGTGCCCGACGACGGAACGCGACCTCGCCGACGGCATCGGCCCCGCGCGCCCGCTGTTCGAGCGCGGCTCGCCGATCACGCTCGGCTCCGACAGTCACGCGGTGGTCGATCTGTTCGAGGAGGCGCGGGCGGTCGAGCTGAACGAACGGCTGGCCAGCGAGCGGCGCGGGCACTGGCGGGCGGCCGAACTGCTGCACGCCGCCACGGCGGCGGGCCACGCGTCGCTGGGCTTCCCCGACGCGGGGGTGATCGTCCCGGGCGCGTGGGCCGACCTGGTCTCGGTCCGCCTCGACTCGGTCCGTACGGCCGGCGCCACCGGAGCCGAGGCGGCGGTGTTCGCGGCGACGGCGGCGGACGTGCACTCGGTGGTGTCCTCAGGCCGCCAGGTGGTCATAGATGGTCACCATATTTTGGGAAATGTCGGTCAGCTTCTGTCCGACGCGATTGGAGCACTGCGATGACCCCGACTCAAGGCCAGGCCCCCGGCCCGACCCCCACGCCCGCGTCCGCCCCCGGGGCGGCCCCCGGCCGGTCTTCCGTGCTGATCGACGGCATCGGCCTGCTCTACACCGGCGACCCCGAGCGCGAGGAGATCGCCGACGCGGCCATGGTCGTCCAGGACGGCCGCGTCGTCTGGACCGGGCCCGCGAGCCGGGCGCCGGACACCGACCTGCGCGAGGACGTCGGCGGCCGCTGCGTCATCCCCGGCTTCGTGGACAGCCACGCGCACCTGGTGTTCGCCGGGGACCGTACCGCCGAGTTCGCCGCCCGGATGTCGGGCCGGGCCTACAGCGCGGGCGGCATCCGCACGACCGTCGCCGCCACCCGCGCGGCCGACGACGAGACCCTGCGGGCCCGCGTCGCGGGCCTGGTCGAGGAGATGCGCCGCCAGGGCACCACCACGGTGGAGATCAAGAGCGGCTACGGCCTCACCGTCGAGGACGAACTGCGATCTTTGCGCATCGCCGCCGACTGGACGAGCGAGACCACCTACCTCGGCGCCCACGTGGTCCCGGACGGCGTGTCGGCCGACGACTACGTGCGGCTGGTGACGGGGGAGATGCTGGCCGCGTGCGCGCCGTACGCGCGCTGGGTGGACGTCTTCTGCGAGCGCGGCGCCTTCGACGGCGACCAGAGCAGGGAGATCCTCACCCAGGGCATGCGGGCGGGGCTGCTGCCGCGCGTGCACGCCAACCAGCTCACGGAAGGGCCGGGCGTACGGCTCGCGGTCGAGCTCGGCGCGGCCTCGGCCGACCACTGCACGCACCTGAGCGACGCCGACGTGGACGCCCTGGCCTCCTCGGACACCGTGGCCACCCTCCTGCCGGGAGCCGAGTTCTCCACCCGCTCGCCCTACCCGGACGCGCGCAGGCTCATCGACGCCGGGGCGACCGTGGCCATCGCCACCGACTGCAACCCGGGCTCGTCGTTCACCTCGTCGATGCCGTTCTGCGTGGCGCTGGCCGTACGGGAGATGCGGATGACCCCGCTGGAGGCGGTCAGGGCCGCGACGTACGGCGGCGCCAGGGCGCTGCGGCGCGACGACGTCGGCGTGCTGCGCCCGGGCGCGCGGGCGGACTGGGCGGTGCTCGACGCACCCTCGTATGTGCACCTCGCATACCGGCCGGGGGTTCCTTTGGTCGCGCGTGTCTCCTCCCTGGGTAGGAGCACGGAAACCCTCCCAGCGGCGTAGTCCTTTAGGGAATCTTTGCGGCGGGCGACTCGTTGGCCGGATATAGAACGCAGCTGCGGGAACGAGGTGCCTGGGGATGGCAAGGCCTACGGGGAGTCGCACGCAGGAGGTCGCCGACCGCGACCTGCTCGGAACCTATCTGGCGGAGATAGGCAGGGTCCCGCTGCTCACCGCCGACGAGGAGGTCGAGCTCGCCAAGCGCATCGAGGCCGGCCTGTTCGCCGAGCATCTGCTCGACAGCGGGGGCGCGGAGCCGCGCGTCGGCGACTGCGCCGACGAGGAGCTGGAGCGGCTGGCGATATCGGGGCAGCGGGCCAAGGACGAGTTCATCCAGGCCAACCTGCGCCTGGTGGTCGCCGTGGCGCGCAAGTACTCGGGGCGGGGGATGCCCCTGATCGACCTGGTCCAGGAGGGGAACCTGGGCCTGGTGCGGGCGGTGGAGAAGTTCGACTACCAGCGGGGCTACAAGTTCTCCACCTACGCCACCTGGTGGATCAGGCAGTCGGTCGGCCGGGCCATCCACGAGCAGGCGCGGCCGGTGCGGCTGCCCACGCACGCGGGGGAGCAGATGACCCGGCTGATGCGGGTGCGGCGCGACATGATGGCCGAACTCGACGCCGAGCCGACCGATGACGACCTCGCGACGGTGCTTGAGCTGCCGGTCGAGCGGGTGCGCGAGCTGCGCCGCTGGGCCTCCGACCCGGTCTCGCTGCAACTGGGCGTGGGCGACGAGGACGAGACCGAGCTCGGCGACATGATCGCCGACGAGACGTGGGCCGACCCCGAGCAGCAGGCGATCGAGATCCTGGAGAAGGAGCGCCTCGACCAGTGGCTGACCGGGCTGGAGGGCAGCGCCTCCGAGATGCTGCGCTGGCGCTACGGCCTGGTGGACGGCCGTGAGCACACGCTCACCGAGGTCGGCGAGCGGTACGGCATCGGCCGCGACCGTGCCCGCCGCATCGAGCGCGACGCGCTGGCCCGGCTGCGGAAGATGGCCGACGCGGCGGCATAGCCGCAGGAACCCTGAAACGCCGGCGAACGGGCCCGTTCGAGGGGGGCGGGCCCGTCGCCTCGTCCGCCGGGGAGAAGGCCGAGGGGGCGCTGTAGGTGATCTCGCCGGTGCTGAGGTCTTCCCCGGGCTCGACGTCACCGGACGGCGTCGCCGGCCGCCGCAACACCGACAAGATCCCTCATTCGGCGATCTTACGGCGAGTCCGGAGTTTTTGCCTGTTTCCACATCGGTCCATCGAGCACCAGCGGCGCGTCCCCGGCCGTGAGGTGTCGAGAAACAGCAGGTAGCAGCGCTCGCCGCCGCAGATGCGAATTCGGCTGAGATCTCCGCCGCCGAACAGGCCGATCGCGTCGCGCGCCACGGCCGACATGAACTGGCGCGCGGTCACCGGGTAGGCCCAGCCGCGCTCCCGTCCCGCCGTGATCGTGGGCGCGGGCGGCGGCGCGGCCGCCATGCCGGTGAGCACCGCGAGGCTTTCCGGCTCGGGCGCCCGGGGTACGGGGAAGGCGGGGTCCGCCGCCGCGAGCGCGAGGTGGAAGAGGGCCGCGCGCAGCCGTTTGGCCGAGGCCAGGTCGCCGCTCTCCTCGACCACCGGGCCCTCGATCCGCAGGCGGGAGGAGGGGATCCAGGCGGCCAGGTCGCCCTCGGCGTGCAGTAGCTCCCACGGCTCCATACACCCGGTGAGCAGGAACTCCAGGCACAGCGTCCCGGCGTCGAAGCGGAAGCGCTGCCCGTCTCGCGGCTCCAGCCACATCCCATTTGCACCGTCCATAGGTGAAGTGTAGCTTTACACCAGTTAAACCGGTGTCGCGGAGTAAGGGGTACGTCATGGACGAGATCATCGAGCTGACCGAGCGGGCCTGGGAGGCCAACAGGAACGGCGACCCCGACTTCTACGACCGCTACCTGACCGAGGACGTGCTCAGCGTCTCGCCCTGGGGTGTGGTGAGCGACCGGGCGGCGATCCTCAAGGGCTTCGCGGAGAACCACAACCCCTACATCCGCACCGAGCAGTCGGAGCATCGGGTGGTCCGGCTGACCGACGACAGCGTGGTCCACACGGCCAAGGTCGAGATCGACATGATCACCGACGGAGAGACGCGCACGATGCGCGTGTACGCGACGACCGCCCTCGTACGGCTCGACGGCGAGTGGAAGGCCGCCCACTTCCAGGTCACCGTGCTGTGAGGCGGCGCGGGCCGGGCCCGTGCCGCCTCGTGAGCGCTCAGGCGTGCTCGGTCTGCATCGCCTTCTTGGGCAGCAGGAACATCAGCCCGGCCGCCGCGACGTAGCAGAGCACCTGCCACGGCAGGATCGACTCCAGGGCGGCGCCGTAGTCGTTCTCGGCGCCGAGCGTGCTGAAGAACACCGCGCCCAGGATGGCGACGCCGACCGCGTTGCCGAGCTGGGTCACGGTGGTGAGCACTCCGCCCGCCGCGCCCGCGTTCTCGGAGGGGACGCCGGCGAGCACCACGTTGATCAGCGAAGGTGCGGTGAGGCCGAGCCCGAGGCCGCCGATCGTCAGCGGGACGGCGAGCGCCCAGTAGGACGGGTTGCCGCCGTCACCGATCATCAGCAGCAGGATCACCTGGGAGGCCGCCAGCAGCACGGACCCCGAGACGATCACCGCGCGGTTGGCGAACTGCACGCCGATGCCGGAGGTGACGATCGAGGCGAGCGCGTACGGCAGGATCACCAGGCCGGTCTCCATCGCCGTGCGCCCGGTGCCGAGCTGCAGGTACAGCGACAGCAGCAGGAAGTAGGAACCGAGCGCCCCGAAGAACAGCAGCGAGGCGGCCAGCCCGCCGGTGAACGCGCGCACCCGCAGCAGGCCCGGGTCGAAGATCGGCTGCTCGCCCTGGGCGACCAGCCGCCGCTCCCGCCCCATGAACACCCAGCCCAGCGGGACGGCCAGCACCATCAGCGCGAACGCCCACCAGGGCCAGCCCCAGTCACGGCCCTGGACGAGCGGCAGCATGAGGAGGAGGACGGCGGCGGCCGACATCAGCGCCCCGGGCACGTCGAGGCGCTGCCGCTCGTCGACGCGTGACTCCGGCATGTACTTGGCGCCGACGATCAGTCCGATGATCGCGATGGGCACGTTCACCCAGAAGATCGAGCGCCAGCCCCAGCCGCTGCCGACGAGCAGGCCGCCGAGCAGCGGCCCGGCGACCGAGGCCACGCCGAGCACCGCGCCGTAGGCCCCCAGCGCCTTGGCGCGGGCCTCGGGGGCGAAGGTGGCCCGGATGACGCCGAACACCTGCGGGATCATCAGGCCGCCCGCCAGTCCCTGGAGCACGCGCATGGCGATGAGCGTTCCGGAGTCCGGCGCGAGGCCGCAGCCGATCGAGGCCACCAGGAACCCGGCGAGGCCGAGCAGGAACATGCGGCGGCGGCCGTACTGGTCGCCGAGGCGGCCGCCGGTGATGAGGCCGGCGCCGACGGCGAGGGTGTATCCGGCGACGAGCCATTGCAGCGCGGCCTCGCCCGCGCCGAGTTCCGCCGCGATGGCGGGGGCGGCGACACTGACGATCGTGCCGTCGAGGAGTTCCATGAAGTCGGCGATGAGGATGACACTGAGGACGATCACGGCTCTACGGCCGGAGATCTGCATGGCGCTCCCTGGTGCGGTAAAATTCTCTGTGTCACGCAGTTAATGCGTGGCGCAGACACTATAGCCGAGAAATTGCTGCGTCGCGCAGCGGAATGGTGTGACGGGTATGGACAGGGACAAGCTGATGGACGCGCTCGTCGGCCAGGCGCTGCCCGAATGGGCGATCGAGGTGGTCAGCCTCAACAGCGTCGTCGCCGCCCAGCTCGGCGTCACCGACACCGACGTGCAGTGCCTGCACGTCCTCGGCCAGTACGGCCCGGCCACCCCCGGCGCCCTGGCCAGGCAGGTCAACCTCACCTCCGGTTCGGCCTCCCGGATGATCGACCGGCTGGAGTCCGCCGGATGCGTACGGCGGGTGCCCGACGCGGCCGACCGCCGCAAGGTGCTCATCGAGCCGACCGAGGAGGGTCTGGCCCGGGTCGCGGCCGCCTACGCCGGACTCGTCGAACGCACCAGGGCGGACCTCTCCGGCTTCTCCGACGCCGAACTCGCGACGGTGCTGCGCTTCGTCCGGTCCGCTGCCTCCAGCACCGCCGCCTCCCGGTAGGTCGTCCCAGCAGGTCGTCGCGGCGGGAGGCCGGGAGGGCAGGAGCGTGCCCCTGGAGGCCCTCAGCCTCGGCGGTGGGTGGCGGTGCCCGGGGCCGGGCCGTCGTAGAGAGGAAGGGCGGGCAGCCGAAAACGGCGCTGTGCGGGATCCGAAACACCGGGGAAATATCCCCGAGGCGAGATTCACTCAGGTGAAACACGCTTGGTCGAGCCGCGAAACCGGTGCGCACGACGCTTCCGGGCATAGGCCGATCTGAGGAGGCTCGCATCGATGATCGATAGCGGCACCACCGCCTGGATGCTCGTGTGCACGGCCCTCGTGCTGCTGATGACTCCGGGCCTCGCGTTCTTCTACGGGGGCATGACCAGGGCCAAGAGCGTCCTGAACATGATGATGATGTCCTTCGTCAGCATCGTGGTCGTGACCGTCACCTGGGTCCTTTACGGGTACTCGCTGGCCTTCGACGCCGCCGGCGACTCCGGCGGGTTCCTCAACAAGTTCATCGGCGGCCTCGACTACGTCGGGCTGAGCGGGGTCTTCACCGCCGTCTACGAGAACCTGATCGTCGCGGGCGGCCAGGTCACCCCGGAGGCCGCCGCCGCCGACAACTTCCCGCTGATGGTCTTCTCCGCCTTCCAGCTGACGTTCGCGATCATCACCGTCGCGCTGATCAGCGGCGCCGTCGCCGACCGTGCCAAGTTCGGCGCCTGGGTCGTGTTCTCGCTGGTGTGGGCCACCGTGGTGTACTTCCCCGTGGCCCACTGGGTGTGGGGCGGCGGCTGGCTCAGCCAGCTCGGCATCGAGGACTTCGCGGGCGGCACCGTCGTCCACATCAACGCCGGAGCCGCCGCCCTCGCCCTCGCCCTGGTGCTCGGCAGGCGGCAGGGCTGGCGGAAGGAGCCGATGCGTCCCCACAACCTCACCCTCGTGCTCCTCGGCACCGGCCTGCTGTGGTTCGGCTGGTTCGGCTTCAACGCCGGCTCCGAGCTCGCCCCCGACCAGACCGCCGGGCTCGCCTTCATGAACACCCAGGTCGCCGCGTCCGTCGCCGCCGGGGCCTGGCTCGTCGTCGAGAAGCTGCGCGATGGCCACGCCACCACTCTCGGCGCCGCCTCCGGCGCGGTCGCCGGGCTCGTCGCCATCACCCCCGCGTGCGGATTCGTCGACCCGTGGGCCGCCGTCCTCATCGGCCTGCTCGCCGGAGTGGGCTGCTGCTTCGCCGTCGGCCTGAAGTACCGGCTCGGCTTCGACGACTCCCTCGACGTCGTCGGCGTGCACCTGGTCGGCGGCGTGGTCGGCGCCGTCGCGCTCGGCTTCGTCGCCGCCTACCCCTTCCTGCCCGGCCAGAACAAGGGCGTGCTGATCGAGGGCGGCCAGCTCAGCCAGCTCGGACTCCAGGTGCTCGGCCCCGTCGTGGTCGGCGGCTACTCCTTCGCCCTGTCATGGATCATCGGCAAGGTGATCGACAAGACGATGGGCTTCAGGATCGCCGAGGACGCCGAGGTCACCGGTGTCGACATCACCACCCACGCCGAGACCGGCTACGACCTCGGCAGCGTCCACGCCTCCGGCGTGGTCACCGGCAAGAGCCCCCTGACCAGCACCAAGAAGGTGGACGCATGAGACTCATCACCGCCGTCGTCAAGCCGTTCAAGCTCGACGACGTCAAGGCCGCGCTGGAGCAGTTCGGCATCAGGGGCATGACGGTCAGCGAGGCCAGCGGCTACGGCAGGCAGCGCGGTCACACCGAGGTCTACCGGGGCGCCGAGTACCAGGTCGACCTGGTGCCGAAGGTCCGGATCGAGGTCCTGGCCGAGGAGGACGACGCCGAGGACGTCGTGGACGTGATCGTCAAGGCCGCGCAGACCGGCAAGATCGGTGACGGCAAGGTGTGGTCGGTACCCGTGGACACGGTGGTCCGCGTGCGCACGGGAGAGCGGGGGCCGGAGGCGCTGTGAGCGGCCAGGCGCGCTCGTTCGCCTCGGCCCGCGCCGCGCGGGCCGCCGACACCGACCGCTGGCTCAAGGACCTCTTCCGCACGGCGGACGACGGCGCGGGCACCGCGCTCGTCGCGGTCGGCAGCCTCGGCCGCCGCGAACTCGCGCCCGGCAGCGACCTCGACCTGGTGCTGCTCCACGAGGGCCGCGACGACATCGCGCTGGTCGCCGAGCGCGTCTGGTACCCGGTGTGGGACGCGGGCGTCGGCCTCGACCACTCCGTCCGCACGGTCGAGGAGGCCGTGCGCGTGGCCCGCGACGACCTCAAGGCGGTGCTCGGCCTCATCCAGGCCCGCCACGTGGCCGGGTCGGCCGACCTGACCAGACGGGCGCGGGAGACCGTCCTCGCCGAGTGGCGGGCCGACTCCCGGCGCCGCCTGGCCGAACTCCGCGAGGCCGCGGACCGCCGTGCCGGCAGCAGCGGCGAACTGGCCTTCCTGCTCGAACCCGACCTCAAGGACGGCAGGGGCGGCCTGCGCGACCTTCAGGCGATGCAGGCGGTGGCCGCCGCCTGGGTCGCCTCCGCCCCGGGGCCGCGCGCCCGCGAGGCGTACGAGTTCATCCTCGACGTACGGCACGCGCTGCACGTCGTGACCTCGCGCGGCGGCGACCGGCTGGTGCTGCAGGAGCAGGACGCCGTCGCGGCCCAACTCGGCCTGCTCGACGCCGAGGCGCTGATGCGCAGGCTGGCCGAGTCCGGCCGGACGATCGCGCACGCCTTCGACGTCACCTGGCGCACGGTCGACCGGCTCGTGTCCGGCCCGAGCCCGAGGGGCCGCCGCCCGCTGGAGGACGGCGTGGTCGAGCACGTCGGCGAG
>NZ_BAAAHQ010000064.1:0-9018 GCF_039525605.1 Nonomuraea longicatena
GGGTGCTGCTCGCCGCATGACGACTGGTGTCCACACTTCGGGGAGAGCCCCCGTGAATCTCTGATGAGGGACGCGGCGAGCTCAGCATGGCTACTCCAGCGGAGTGGCTCCTCTAGCTTGATCTCGTCGTAAAGCTCGTTGGAGAAGCGGAGGAAGGCCGCCAAGACCTCCCGTGTGTTGGCTGGGCTCAGGTACCCGGCGTGTACGACGCCGTCTCGCACATCGATGAGTTGTTCCAGTAGCGGTTTGGGTGTCCGCACCGGCATCAGCTGGTCGATCCTTGTAAGGGCCTCCCTCGCGCTGATCGTCCGGGGCTCCTTTAGCTTGCGGGCGCTCGCACCCAAGCCGGTTAGGTGCAGCAACGAATCAAAGTTGCCGTTGCGGAGCTCCACAAGCAGCGCCGGATGTTTGTCGAACAGGTACGCCTTGCTGAGGTGCTCAAGCGAGAGCGCGGCATTGATCAGAATCACCCGCGCGTCGTCGTCGAGGTAGGCATCGAGAGCACGTCGGGCGAAGTCTTGCGCCGATGCCACAAAGTGGTCGCGGTCGAGGATCGTCACATGACCGAGAGTAGGGCTGTGCCCGCTAGATCCGCAGCATCATTCCCTCAATCCCCAGCTTTGCGAAAGGCGGTGCGGTGCGCGCTGACATCACTCTGTCGTCCCCTGTCCAGGCGTCGGCCCGAGTCCTCCAGCTACAAGGCATGTTCGACGTCGCCATCGAGGAGAAACTGACCAACTCCTGGACGATCGAGCTCCCCATCGAGCAGAAGCAGTGGAACGTCGGACTGATCGTAGGGCCATCCGGCGCGGGCAAGTCCACGATCGCCCGACACCTATGGCCCGACCAGATCATGGGCGCCCAGACGTGGAGCGACCAGGCGCTCGTGGACGACTTCCCGCAAGAGATGGGCATCAAGGAGATCGTGGCGTTGCTCGGCGCAGTCGGCCTGTCCAGCCCGCCGGCGTGGCTGCGGCCGTTCGGCACGCTGTCCAACGGGGAGGCGTTCCGCGCGTCGATCGCGCGGGCCTTGGCCGACACGGACGGCCTGGTCGTGGTGGACGAGTTCACCTCGGTTGTGGATCGCCAGGTAGCGAAGGTCGCCTCGCACGCGGTATCCAAGGCTGTCCGCCGCAGCGGTCGGCGGCTTGTTGCTGTGACGTGCCACTACGACGTGCTCGACTGGTTGCAGCCCGACTGGGTGCTCGACGTTGCGACCAGCTCCTTCACGTGGAGGTCGGTTCAACCCCGGCCAGCGCTCCAGCTCGACGTCCGCGAGGTCGATCGGTCGGCCTGGGCGATCTTTCAGCGTCATCACTATCTGACCGGCACTCTGCATAAAGCCGCGAAATGCTTCGGTGGCTATATCGCCGGAGAATTGGTGGCGTTCACTTCGTATCGCCATTTCCCGCATCCAAAGACGCGCAATATCAAAATGGCGCATAGGACTGTGGTTCTGCCGGATTATCAGGGGCTGTCGATCGGCGGCGCTTTGACGGAATGGATGGGGCAACATCTGTACGAGCGCGGCTATCGCCTGCGCGCGGTTCTGTCGCATCCGGCACTGATCGCCTACCGCTCCCGGTCGCCGCGCTGGAGGCTGGTCGGGCAGGACAAGAGCCTGCGCACCACCTCGAAGGAGAAGCACCTGCACGCGCACTCCCTCAACCCGCGGCGGCTGGGCACCGTGTCTTTCGAGTACGCCCCGATCAGCCCCCGGTGACCGCGAGGTCCCGCACTTTCGACCAGCCCGTCATCCCCGGCGCGTCCACATCGGTGAAGCCGCGCCGCCAGTCGAGCGGCGGCGCGAACAGCCCGAGCTTGCCGCTGACCTCGACAAACCTGGTCGCGGACTGGGCTCCGGACAAGACCCAGTTCCACTGGTAGGGGTTGGCCCACGCCGAGTCGTGCTCGCGCACGATGTCGTCAAGCTCGACCGACCCCAGAATCACGCCGAATTGAAGCAGCTCCTCCGGGAGCGTCACCCCCAGCTCGGCCACCCGAGCCCAGCCGCGGGAGTCTTCCTTCTGGCCGGCATGGATGAGCAGCTCACCGCGGTAGCGGGTATCCCACGAGCGGTTCTCGACATCCTTCAGGCCGGCGACGATCAGCGCCGCCCAGGGCTGCTTAATGGTGATCGCTTTAATCATTCGCATTATCGCAGGATAGCTCACCGATAAGCGAATTAGACGCAGACCAACCTTTACTTTTTTTAGGGGGTGCTGCTCAATGAGTGTGTCCCTTGCAAAGCGAGTTGAGGTCGCTGAGCGGCGAGCGAAAATCGTTCAGATGCGTCTGGCTGGAATGAGTCACGACGCAATCGCGCGGCAGCTTGGCATCAAGGGTGGGGCCTACGCGGTCTCCAAGGACATGACGCGTGCGTTGGCGGCTGCGGCGAAGGCGCAGCAGGAGTCCTCGGAGCAGCTGCTTGAGATCGAGATTCGGCGGCTGGACCGGCTGATGCAGGCCCTCTGGCCCAAGGCCCTCGACGGCGACGTCAAGGCCGTCGAGGCTTGCGAGAAGCTCATCACCCGCCGCAGCTACCTGCTCGGCCTGGACCAGATGAACCGCGGCGGCGCCCAGGACGGCGACGTGCTGTCGCTGCTCGGGTCGCTGTTCGACTCGCTGCGCGTCCAGCACGTGCCGGGCGAAGTCGTCGAAGCGCACGTAGTAGGCGAGATCAAGCCCGGTGGCAAAGACGACGACCCGGACGACGAGGACGAAGGGTGAGTCTGGCCCTGGTCCGGCTATCGCCCAAGCAAGAGAAGTCGATCGCGGAGTCCGTCGCGCGCATCAACATCTGGACGGGCGCGGTCAGGTCCGGGAAGACGATCGCGTCGCTGCTCAGGTGGCTGATGTACGTCTCCCGAGCTCCTCGCGGCGGCAGTTTGGTGATCGTCGGCAAGACGAGCGACACCATCTCGCGCAACGTGTTCGAGCCGCTCATGGATCCCGCGTTGACCGGGCCTGTGGCGCGCAGGGTGTTCTACAACCGGGGTGCTCCGACCGCGAACATCCTCGGCCGCCGGATCGAGATCATCAGCGCCAACGACGTCCGCGCCGAGTCCCGCCTGCGAGGCATGACCTGTGCGGGCGCGTATGTCGATGAGGCGACCCTGATCCCGGAAGCGTTCTGGGACCAGCTCCTCGCCCGTTGCTCGGTTCCCGGCTCCAAGATCTTTTGTACGACCAACCCTGACGCCCCGAACCATTGGCTTCGCAAGCGCTTCCTCTTGCGGAGTCACGAGCTGGACCTGCGGTGGTGGCAGTTTCAGCTGGACGACAACCACAGCCTCGACCCCCTCTACGTGGCCAACCTCAAGGCCGAGTACACCGGCTTGTGGTTCAGACGCTACGTGCTCGGCGAGTGGTGCATGGCCGAGGGCGCCGTTTATGACATGTGGGACCCGGACCGTCACATCGTCGATCACATCCCACTCATGGAGCGCTGGCTTTCGGTGGGCGTCGACTATGGCACGGTCAATCCTTTCGCAGCCCTGCTCATCGGCGTCTCCATCCCGGACAAGGCGGGCCAGCGGCGCCTCTACCTGGCCTCCGAACTGCGGTGGGACTCCCGCGTCGAACGCCGCCAGCTGACCGACGCCGAGTACTCATCCCGGCTTCAGGAATGGCTCGACGGCATGCCGGACTCCTACGGCCCCGGAACCCGCGGCGTGCGGCCGGAGTGGCTGATCGTCGACCCGTCCGCCGCCTCCTTCACCACCCAGCTCCACCGTGACGGCCTCCTGCCGATGATGGGCGACAACTCCGTCTTGGACGGCATCCGCACCGTCTCCAACCTCATTGCCGCCGATCACCTGCGAGTGCACCGATCTTGCACGGGGCTACTCGGCGAGATCGGGAGCTACTCGTGGGACGAGAAGAAGGCCGAGCGCGGAGACGACGCCCCGATCAAGACCGATGATCACTCGCTGGACGCCGCCCGGTACGGCCTGCACACCACTCAGGCGGCCTGGGCGCAACTTCTGGAGCCCGTCCCCAATTACAGATAGACCCTCGCTCGGGAGTCTCGCGGCCCTGAGCGGGTTCGCTCCGCCTGGACTGTCCCAGTCCGGGCGTTGAGCACTCCGGTGTCTGGTCGTGCCCTGTTGAGGGGCAGCGCACGGCCAGACACCGGCCGTAACCCCGCCGACTGAGGAGAGGACCCACGTGGCCGACTTCACGTTCAACGCCGCCAAGGGCCGCGTGGTCGAGTTCTACCGGCAGGTCAAGGCAGGCCCTCCCGGCGCCGCCCTGGTCATGGTCGTCTTGGCTGCCGCCGCGATTGAGGCGGATGGTCTGATGAACGACCGGGTGAGCCTCGCGGACGTGCTCACGGGTTCCACCGAGGCCAGCAATGCCGGATACGAGAGAAAGGCGTTGCTGAGCGCGGATCTGGCCGAGGTGGTCGTGGACAACGTCAACGATCGGGTCGATCTCGACATCCCCGACCAGACCTATGTCAACGTGCAGGCAGCGGGCGGCGCCTGGGGCAAGATCCTCATCTGCTACCGGCCCGGCTCGGTCGTCCCCGATTCGCAGATCATCCCCTTGACCGCGCACGACTTTCCGATGATCCCGGACGGCGCCAACATCGTCGTCCAGACTGACGCTATCGGCTTCTACCGCGCCACCTGATGCATGGTCTTCATCAGCGAGGACTTCGAGGACGACACTTTCGTCCTGGACATCACTGGCACTTGGATCCGGACGAACGCCTCGGCTGGCTCTGGCTCCTGGTCGATGCGCAGCGCGCCCATTGGCCACAGCCAGATGACCGAGATGGTCGTGCGGGTTCCCGCCGAGGCCACCCACATGCAGTCCAAGATGCGCCTGTCGACCGAGGGCGGCGGCTACGATCCGCTGGAGCTCTACGGCATCACCGGGGAAGGCCAGTACCTTCTCCTCGACGGCGCCTGGGGCATCCTGGACTGGCACACCTGGGCTAACCCGGTCCGGGTAGGCGCGTACGCCGCGATCGCCTTCCGCTACTCCAGAGACCACATCGACGGCGGCGGCGAGGACACCGTCTGGATCGACGACCTCACCTTCTACAACGCCACCCCGGAACCGCCTGAAGCGGTGGCCAACAACTTCGACGCCGGACAGCACGGAGCGCCGATCACCGCGGAGAACTCGGGCGGGCTGAACGGGATGGCGTTCACCCTCACCACCGGCGAGCCCAGGTACACCGGCGACCGGCCGAGGCGACCGGGTGGTCTCGCGCTCGACTGCGCCACAGCTGATGGACAGGCCGAGGTGCGGTGGACCGGCCCGCCGGGCTTGACCGGTACTACGATCTTCGCCCGCTTCTACTGGCGCGCCGTGGACAACACGGGACGTCGGCAGACCGTGTTCGACATGACCTCCGAATCGGCCTGGGTCGTTGACCTGTGGAACGACTTGCCCAACAGCTTGAGGCTCGACTTCGCCGGAACGGTCGGCCCGTCGCTCACCGGGATCCCGGCTGACCGTTGGGTGCGCATCGAGGTCGGTCTCACGGTCACCGCAGGTGTAGGCCACGTTGAGGCATGGGCCTATCACGACCCCGACTCCGCGACGGCTGACCAGCACGTCGTCTCCTCTTTTACCGCTGTCGCGGAGATACCTCACCGGTTCAGGTTCTACGTTGTCCGTGATGCTGGCGGCCACACGCTGGTGGACGACATCGCTGTGGCGGACACCAAGCTGGGCCCGGTTGGGCTGCCTCGTACTGCGTCGATGGGCGCGGCCGTCGAGTCCGGCGTAGCCAAGGTGCTGCCCCGAGTATCGCGGCACAGCATGGCCCTGGTCCCTGGAACTGACACCGCGCGGACGCTGCAGCGCGGCAAGCAGCACGTGATCCTCTCGGCGTCGTCGTCGGAGTCCGCGCTGGCCCTGCGCTCGGGCAGGATGCACGTGATCGGCGCCGCTGGCGAGGACGGGCGGGCTGGCCCGCTGGACGCCATTAAGATTGCCACTATCGCCGCTGTCGTTAACGGCGAAGAGAGCCGACGGCTGTACGGCGAGCTGAGCCTCGGCTTAGCGCGCGACGAGTCGCAGACTCGGCCGCTCACGCGGGTCAAGGCCCGACCGTTGAGCGCGGCGATCGAGCACAGCAGCGCGAAGGGTGTGGTGCTGGCACGCGGCCGGACGCTCGCGCGGGCCCTCTCTTCTGAGGCCGGTATAGCGCTGAGGTGGACGAAGGCCGGGGTCATCGGGGCCACCGCCGACCGAAACGCGGCTGCTGTCCTCTCTCCGCTGCTTCCGCCGCTCGCTGTGGGCTTGCCGGACCGGTTGTGGGGCGTGAGCGCGCCCGAGTTGCTGAGAGGAGGAGTCGTGGACCCCATCTCGTCACTATCGCTGGAGTACGTGCGCGTCTTCGTCCGGCACGCTCGCGGAACCGAACCCGTGGAGATGGCCTTCACCACACCCGGCATCGAGCCGGGACCTGCGGACTGGAAGACCGCCAGTTGGGCTGAAACCAAGAACTTGGGCGCTGTCGCACACATTCTCGTCGGTCCGAACGGAGCCGTGACTCTTGCCGATGGCACCTACCAGGTGTGGGTGCGCACCACCCGTCGGGAAGAGCGACCGGTCCTACCCAGCGGGCTAGTCCCGATCATCTAGTGGAGAACTCATGAACCAGCACCCCAGCATCGGCCGCATCGTTCACTACGTCTCATACGGAACGCCAGGGGGTGAGTTCACCTCCCAGTGCCGGGCCGCGCAGATCACGGAGGTCGCGCCCGACGGGACCACCGTGGGCCTGGCCGTCATGAACCCCACGGGCCTGTTCTTCCACTCCCTCGCGCAGGGAGGCTGCGAGCACCACGAGACATACGGCGTGAACCCGCCCGCCCACCGCGGCGGCACCTGGCACTGGCCCGAGCAGGTCTGACCCGCAGCCTGATCCCCTTTCCCATCCCGTAGCACGAGCTCTATCGGCTCGCCATTCCCGCAAGCGGTTCCGCTTGCAAGAAGGGAGGTGGCGGTGCCGCTTCCCGACCGTGATATGGACTGGCCCCCGCCCCACACACGGCAAGAGAACAAGCTCTACGCCCAGTGGGGGGCCTGGTACTCAGGCGACCCCGACCGGTTGGCACAGGTGTACGGCGCGGGCGTGACGCCGGGCCTCGGCCTGGATCTGAAGGGTTGGGACCGACCGCTTCAGTACGCTGGCGGCGTCGTCGGGCGGGTCGCCCGCTGGTTCTGGGGCTCACCGATCCCTGCCGGTCAGTCGCGCAGCACGAAGCTGCACGTCCCGATCGCCGCCGACATCAGCGCGACCAGCGCGGACCTGTTGTTCTCCGAGCCGCCCACGCTCCGCGTCTCAGGAAAGAAGGGGCAGGCGCGGCTGGACCGCGTCCTTGCTGACGGCGGCGTCTACAGCATGCTCCTGGAGTCCGCAGAGATCGGTTCTGCGTACGGCGGCGTCTACTTGCGGGTCGGCTGGAACAGCGAGATCGCGGACTACCCCATCCTCGACCTGGTCCCCGCCGACGCGGCCGTACCGGAGTTCGCCAACAACAGACTCGGCGCGGTGACCTTCTGGAAGGTGGTCCACGAGGAAGAGAAGGCGGTCTGGCGTCACCTCGAACGTCACGAGCAGGGCCGGATCTACCACGGGCTGTACCGCGGGGACCGTGAACGGCTCGGCATGCAGGTGCCTCTGGAGGACCACCCCGAAACCGCTGGGTTCGCGGAGATCGTAGACGCCGAGGGCGGCCTGGACACCGGCTACGACAAGGGCCTGCTCACCTACTACGTGCCGAACATCAAGCCCCATCGGCTGCTGCGCGGTACCTCGCTCGGCCGCAGCGACTACAGCGGTGTCGAGCCGCTGATGGACGCGCTGGATGAGACCTACACGTCCTGGATGCGGGACCTGCGGCTCGGTAAGGGCCGGATCATCGTGCCCGAGGTCTACCTGGCCAACACAGGCCGCGGCCGGGGCTCCACCTGGGATCCGGACCGCGAGGTGTACTCCGGCCTGGGCATGATGCCGCCCGCCAACGGCGGCCCCAGCATGATCACGATCAGCCAGTTCGACATCCGTGTCGCCGAGCACAAGGAGACCGCCCGCACCCTGCTGGCGCAGATCCTGCGCGGCGCGGGCTACTCCGTGCAGAGCTTCGGTGAGGCAGGCGAGGGCCAGGCCGCCACAGCGACGGAGATCCACTCACGCGAGCGCAAGTCGTTCGTCACGCGCGGCAAGAAGCTCAACTACTGGACGCCCGCGCTGGCCTGGCTGGCCGAGGCCCTCCTGTCGATCGACCTGGCCGTGTTCGGCACGAAGGTCGTCGCGGAGAAGGCAACGATCGAGTGGCCGGACGGGGTCATGCCTGATCCGGAGAGCCTGAGCCGGACGCTGGACATGCTCACTCGGGCCCAGTCCGCCAGCGTTGACACCCGTGTCCGGATGCTCCACCCAGACTGGGACGACGGCCAGGTCAAGGCCGAGGTGCGGCGCCTGCGCGACGAACTCGGGCTGAACCTGCCGGACCCGGCCGAGCTCAACGAGACGTACGTCCCGGGCGATGGCGACGACGACTAGCGGGCCGACGCCTGAGCAGGCCATCGAGCAGGCTCTCGAACAGGCCCGGCTCGTGGCCCGCATGTACGCGGAGGCGGAGCAACGACTCGCCGAGAAGATCGCTAAGCACGCGACCGGCGGGGACGAGCAGGACGCCAGCAAGTGGCAGGAGCAGCGGTTCGCCGAGATCGGGCAGCTCCGCAAGGATGCCCAGCAGATCATCAAGCGGCTCGACTCGGTGGCGAAGAAGGCCGCCGAGAAGGCCGTACTCCAGTCCTGGGCCGCTGGCATGGACTCCGCCGTGGTGGCCGCGCTGTCGCAGGTGCACGACGACAAGGTCCGTAGACGCCTGGAACAGGTCCTGAAGGACGCCCGGAAGCTGGGGTCGAAGAAGCTGATCAACCCCGGCCAGGGTGTCAACGAACTGGCCAGACAGACGGTGGAGAAGCTGGGGGGCTCTCCCCGAAGTGTGGACACCAGTCGTCATGCGGCGAGCAGCACCC
>NZ_BAAAHQ010000065.1:0-43701 GCF_039525605.1 Nonomuraea longicatena
GTTTGTGCGGGTGTGGGCTCGGAGGTGGGGACCGTTTGCGCGGAAGCGATCCGGGCCAGGTCGGGGGGAGCGGCTTGGGCCGGCTCAGGGGCGGGTGGGGGGACGGACTCCGCGATGACGGGCTGTGCGGGGGTGGGCCGCGTGGCGTCGGAAGCGGGTGCCGGGATGGCCGAGCCGGTGTCCGGGGTGGGCCTGTGAGCGGTCTGGGCGGGGTCCGACGTGGGGGCGAGGGGAGGCTGGGTGGGGTCCGAAGCGAGGGTGAGAGTGGCTTGGGCGGAGTTCGGGGTGAGAGTGGCTTGGGCGGAGTTCGGGGTGGGGGCGGACGTGGGTCGTGCCGGGTCGGTCGTGTGGCTGGGGCGGGGATCCGGAGTGTGCGCTGGGGCGGGGTGTCCGTGGAGTGGGAAGGAGGCCGGAGCGGGGGTGGGGCGGGGGAGGCGGGAGGCCAGAGAGGCGGCGACGTCGGCGAGTTTCGCGCGGGCCGTCAGGGCGACGGTCTCGGCGCCTCGGCGGGAGCGGACGAAGGCCAGTGTGCGTACGTTCGCCAGAACCAGGTCCGCGAGCAGATCGGCGGTCTCGGCGGTGGCGGTGCGGCGGACAGGAGCCCCGCCCTCGCCCCGGAGATCCGTCAGGGGCGGCTCCCACAGCGCGAAGGTGGTCGAACCCTTGGGGGAGCCGTCCAAGGTCACCTCGTCCATCTCAAGCCCCGTCAGTCGCCTCCCGAACACGCCGGGCTCGCTGGCCGTGGCCGAGGCCAGGACGAAGACCGGCGAGGCGCCGTAACGACCGCACACCCGGCGCAGGCGGCGCAGGATCTGGGCGACGTGGGAGCCGAACACGCCGCGATAGCCGTGGCACTCGTCGACGACGATCACCCGGAGCCGTCGGAAGAACGCCGACCACTGCGAATGGCGCGGCAGCAGCGCCCGGTGCAGCATGTCAGGATTTGTCAGGACGTAGTTGGCGTGCTGCCTGATCCACGTACGTTCCTCGAAGGGTGTGTCCCCGTCGAAACAGGCGGCGCGCACGGCGGCGATCCCCAGGTCGCGCAGCGACCGGCGCTGGTCGGCTGCCAGGGCCTTGGTCGGCGTGAGGTACAGGACGGTGCCCCCGTCGAGGCAGGCGGCGACCGCCGGGGTCAGGTAGGCGAGAGACTTCCCCGATGCCGTGCCTGTGGAGATGATCACGTTTCGGCCACGGTGTGCAAGTTCGGCGGCTTCGTACTGATGTGTCCAGAGTCCGGAGACGCCCAGGTTCGCCAAGCGCGTAACGAGCGGTTCCGGGGCCCACTTCGGCCATCCGACTTGACCCGCCTGACGTGCTGGAACATGCTCCACATGAGTGACGCGCTCGTGACGTGCAGGAACGCCGAGCAGGTGACGGAGGAGTGGACCTGGTCGGCGTGGGGAGGAAGCGGAGGAAGTCACTGTTTCCAGTCTGGCATCGGTGGGCAAAGTCGCCGGGAATCGTGATTTCGTATAGACACAAGCCAGACGCGTGGTTGAATGCCGCGCGTCAGGGTCCGACGGTCTGGAGCGCCGCTCCAGACTGCCAGGCCCATGAGGGTACTTTCGCAGGCGAGGCGCTGGAGGATCTGTGGATCTGAAGCTGGATCACCACAACGAAGACCGACTCACCATTGTGGAGGTCGAAGGTGAGATCGATGTCTACACCGCGCCCAGATTGCGTGAGCTGCTGATCGATCTGGTCAACAAGGGCAACTTCCACCTTCTGGTCAACATGGAGAAGGTGGACTTCCTCGACTCCACCGGCCTTGGCGTTCTGGTCGGCGGGCTCAAGCGGGTGCGCGCGCACGACGGTTCGCTTGAACTGGTCTGCACGCAGGAGCGCATCCTCAAGATCTTCCGGATCACGGGGCTGACCAAGGTCTTCGGGATCTACGCCTCGGTCGAGGAAGCCAAGGAAGCTCACGGCAAAGACAAGTAGCCATGGCTACCGTCGAGCTGACGTTCAGCGCTCTTCCCGCACACGTGCGCACGGCGAGGCTGGTCGCGACGGCGATCGCCCGGCGTACCGGTGTGGACGAGTCGCTGCTTGACGAGGTCAGGCTGGCAGTCGGTGAAGCTTGCTCCCGGGCTGTCGAGGCGCACCGCGCCCACTGCCCGGGGGAGCCCATCCGCATCGAACTGCGCGACGATTCCGGCCGCTTCGAGGTGACGGTCACCGACCAGGCCCCGAGCGACGAGATCCAGCCGGAGCAGCCGCTCGATCTCGGCATGCTGTCCGACTCCTTCATGTCGGGGTTCGGCATCGCCGTCATCGTGGGGCTGGCCGACGATGTCGAGGTCATCCCCAGTCCCAAGGGGATGCGCATTCGGATGAGCTGGCCGGCCGTGGCGATCCCGTCCTCATAAGACCCTTTTACGGCGAAGCCCCCGAACGCCACCCGCCGCAACCCCTCAGGCCCCTCCAGGGGCACGCTCCTCACCCGCCCGGGTCCGATCATCGCGACGCCGCCCGGTAAGCCCCTGGAAGGGATCTGGGACCCGCCCAGCCCCAAAGATCGAACCCGGGCCGGCGATCGCCCAACTCGCTGGCGAGGGCGCCGGCTCCGGGCGTCATCCCAGACTCGGAGTCGGCGCCCTCGGACCAAGAAGTCGGCAAGCGGACGGCCGACTCACCAGGCGATGGGCCCGGTGACGCGCAGGCCGGGACGGCAGAGCCCATGGCCAACGTGGCAGAGCCCATGGCCAACTCCGCAAAGTCACGAGGCTGAGCGACGCGGCCACCGCGGCACAGTCACGAGGTCATGGCCACCACGGAGGCATGGCCACCACGGAGGCATGGCCACCACGGAGGCATGGCCACCACGGAGGCATGGCCACCACGGAGGCATGGCCACCACGGAGGCATGGCCGCACTGCCACCGGGATTATGCACGGGGCCTGTGGCGTGGCCGTTAACGAAGACCTCCCGCAGTGCGATCTCCAACAGCGTGACCACTTACGACGATGACTCACCGGGACTAATCGCTCGCGGTGTGGTCGTTCGTCGGGTGGTTCGCGGTGTGGTCGTCTGCGGTGTGGCTGTTTACCGGGGTGTCCATGATGTGGTCGTTCGTCGGGCGGTTCGCGGTGTAGTCGCTTGCGGTGTGGTTGTTCACCGGGTCGTTTATGGCGTGGTCGCTGGTGGAGTGGGCGTTTGTCGGGCCGTTCGCGGTGTAGTCGCTTGCGGTGCGGCTGTTCACCGCGTCGTTTGCGGCGTGGTGGTTCGTCGGGTCGTCCCCGGCGTGGTCGTTTGCGGCGTGGTGGTTCATCGGGGTGTCCACGGTGCGATCGCTCACGGTGCGATCGCCGCACGGGTTAGGCGGGGGTTCCCGCTCGGAGGCGTGGCAGGGCGGCGTTGGGGTGGGGTGGTGTGAGGAGGGTGGCGCTCGGGGAGGCCGCCGGCGCGGGGCGGGGGGCGGCGGTGGGGGCGGCTGGGCCGTAACGGATAATGATCTTAGATCGCGTGAAACGCGATCATGTCGCGAAACGCGATCATGCATTTTCGGGCGACCGTTTACTGGCGCCTGTCATGCCCGTAAACCCCGGGAAATTCCCGAGTCAAGGTCCAAATCGGGCCCCAGTCTGGGGCTTACTGGACGCGCGAACAATTGCCGGGCCCGAGAGCCTTCATATCCGAGGAACCGCTGCGTAGACTCCCCGGCACCGGCCAAGGTGATCCGGCGGAACTGCGGACTCAACCGGAAGCGGCACCCATTACCCGGATGGTGCCGCACCAACCGAGACATCGCAGCACCACCCGGGCAGGACGTACCGTCTTGCCGAGGAGAACGGATGTTTACGCACTACCTGGCCGCAGAGCCAACGTCCAGCCTGACCCTGAGCGGCGGCAACCTCACGATCGTGGTCATCGTCGCCGCGGTCGCGCTCATCGCCCTGGCCGTCGCGGGCGGCCTCGTGCGCGAGGTGCTGGCCGCCGACCAAGGCACCGAGCGCATGCAGAACATCGCACGTGCCGTCCAAGAAGGGGCCGCCGCCTATCTCAAACGACAGTTCCGCACCCTGGCGCTGTTCGTCGTCCTCATCCCGATTCTGCTGTGGTTCCTGCCGGGCGAAACCGATGTGAAGATCGGCCGTTCCATCTTCTTCATCGTCGGTGCCGCTTTTTCCGCCCTGACGGGATTCATGGGCATGTGGCTGGCTGTGCGGGGCAATGTCCGCGTAGCCGCAGCCGCGCGCACCAGCGGTGAGAAGCAGGCGATGCGCATCGCCTTCCGCACCGGCGGCGTCGCCGGCATGTTCACCGTCGGGCTCGGCCTGCTCGGCGCCGCCGTCGTCGTCTTCCTGTACGAGGGCGACGCGCCCGGCGTGCTCGAAGGCTTCGGTTTCGGCGCGGCGCTGCTGGCCATGTTCATGCGAGTCGGCGGCGGCATCTTCACCAAGGCCGCCGACGTCGGCGCCGACCTGGTCGGCAAGGTCGAGCAGGGCATCCCGGAGGACGACCCGCGCAACGCCGCCACCATCGCGGACAACGTCGGCGACAACGTGGGCGACTGCGCGGGCATGGCCGCCGACCTGTTCGAGTCGTACGCCGTCATGCTCGTCGCCAGCCTCATCCTGGGCAAGGTGGCCTTCGGTGAGCAGGGACTCATCTTCCCGCTCATCGTGCCGATGATCGGTGTCGTCACCGCCATCATCGGCATCTTCGTCACCCGCCTGCGCGACAAGGACCGCAACGGGATGGCGGCGATCAACCGCAGCTTCTTCATCTCCGCCGCGATCTCCGCCGTGCTCGTCGCCGCCGCGACCTTCTGGTACCTGCCGAGCGACTTCTCCGGACTGAACGGCGCCTCCGTGCAGTCCGACGCCGACCCGCGCGTGATCGCCATCGGCGCGGTGCTCATCGGACTGGTGCTCGCCAGCGCCATCCAGCTGCTCACCGGCTACTTCACCGAGACCAACCGCCGTCCGGTCAAGGAGATCGGCGAAAGCTCGCTCACCGGTCCCGCCACGGTCATCCTGTCCGGCATCAGCGTCGGCCTGGAGTCCGCGGTCTATTCGGCGCTGGTCATCGGCGGCGCCGTGTACGGCGCGTTCCTGCTCGGGTTCGGCAACGTGACCGTCGCGCTGTTCGCGGTGGCGCTCGCGGGCACCGGCCTGCTCACCACCGTCGGCGTCATCGTCTCGATGGACACCTTCGGCCCGGTCTCCGACAACGCGCAGGGCATCGCCGAGATGTCCGGCGACGTCGAGGGCGAGGGCGCCCGGGTGCTCACCAGCCTCGACGCCGTCGGCAACACCACCAAGGCGATCACCAAGGGCATCGCGATCGCCACGGCCGTACTCGCGGCGACCGCCCTGTTCGGCGCGTTCAAGACCGCGGTCCAGGCCGAACTGCCCGACCCCGCGAGCTTCAGCCTCGACATCGACCAGCCGAACGTGCTCGTCGGCCTGATCATCGGCGCCGCCGTCGTGTTCCTGTTCTCCGGCCTGGCGATCATGGCTGTGGGACGCGCGGCGATGCGGGTGGTGTTCGAGGTCCGCGACCAGTTCCGCAACAACCCGGGCATCATGGACGGCACGGTCAAGCCCGAGTACGGCCGCGTCGTCGACATCTGCACCCGCGACTCGCTGCGTGAACTGGCCACACCCGGCCTGCTCGCGGTGATGACGCCGATCGCGGTCGGCTTCGCGCTGGGATACGCGCCGCTGGGCGCCTTCCTGGCCGGAGCCATCGCCTGCGGCACGCTGATGGCGGTGTTCCTGTCCAACTCCGGCGGCGCCTGGGACAACGCCAAGAAGCTGGTCGAGGACGGCCACTACGGCGGCAAGGGCTCCGAGGCCCATGCGGCCACGGTCATCGGCGACACGGTCGGCGACCCGTTCAAGGACACGGCGGGCCCGGCGATCAACCCGCTGATCAAGGTGATGAACCTGGTGGCGCTGCTGGTGGCACCCGCCGTGGTCATCTACTCGGACAACCTGGCGATGCGGATCGGCCTGCCGGTCGTGGCGGTGGCCGTGGTGGTGACGGCGATCCTCATCTCCAAGCGCCGCACGGTGACGGTCGAGCCCACCAACACGCGCGAGCACGAGCCGGTTCCGTCCTGATCGCGTTGAGAATCGCCCGCGCCCGCTCTCGGGCGCGGGCGTTTTTCGTCGCTGAGACTCTCTCCGTTACGGCAAGCCCACCTGACGCCGCCCGCCGCACCGGCCGCCCGGCCTCTCCGAGCGCTACTCCTCTGACCGGGCCCCACCGCGACGCCGCCCGGTAGCCAACGCGCCCGGCCCCTGCGGGGCCGGGCGGGAAGAACGTGCGGCTCAGTACACCTGGATGCTCACCGGCGAGAACCAGCCGGAGAAGTTCGGCGTCTCCCCGGGGTGGATCGGGGCGCCATGTCCCAGGCAATCCGTGTGCAGTTGGAACATCGCCGCCGTGCGGCTGCCCGTGTTGATCGCCGACTTGGCGCGGGCGCCCCAGCCGTGCGCCACGAGGTCGACGCAGGCGCTGCTGCCGAGTGACGACACGGTGAGCCGTTCGCCGGCGTAGTTCTCACCGTCGAACAGGCAGACGGTGTTGGTGAAGGGGCACTTCGGGTTGGGGGCGCTCGCGGAGGCGGCGCCCGTCGTGCCGAGGACCCCCAGGGTGAGTCCCGCTGCGATCACTAACGCCTTGGTCCTGGCGAACCGAGGTCGCATGTTCATGGTGGAGCTTCCTTTCTCGGGGAATTCCAAAAGGCCGACAATTCTGCCGGACGGGAAGAGGGGAGCCCGGATTCCGGGCTGCGGGGATCGGAGATTTCGGCCGGGAGGGACACCTGCTCAGCACCAGCATTCCCCGGCGTCCGGGAAGGATAAACCACAGAATACACTCGGTGATCTTGCGATGCCGAAATGGCCGACCGGGCCGCTGATTAGTCTGAGAAGTCCCGACATTTGTAAGACGTATTTCCGGGTTACCGGGAAGGCGTCATGCGCTTAAAGACAGGTTTTGAGATCTCATTACCAATGATGGATTGTCGCGACATGTCCGGATAATGCTACTGTTCGAGCTGGATCGACTACTCTATGTGACTCTGGGGTTGACATGAAGATCGCCTGCGTCGGCGGAGGGCCCGCCAGTCTGTTCTTCGCGATTCTGATGAAACGGGAGACGCCCGCTTGCGACGTCACCGTCTACGAACGCAACCCCGCCGGGACCACGTACGGCTGGGGCGTCACCTACAGCGACGACCTGCGTGACAACCTGCGCTTCGCCGACCCTGAGACCGCCCGGGCCGTCATCGACAACTCCGTGAGCTGGGGCGAGTGGCTGGTCCACCTGCCCGAGCGGCCGGGGCTGGTGATGAACGACGAGTACGGCGGATACGGCATCAGCCGCCATCGCCTGCTCGACATCCTCACCGAGCGCGCACTCGCCCTCGGCGTCCGCATCGAGACCGAGCGTACGGTCACCGGACTCGCCGACGTGGCCGACGCCGACCTCGTCGTCGCCGGTGACGGCGCGGGCAGCGTACTGCGCGAACACCACGCCGAGCAGTTCGGCACCGAGATCGAGGTCGGCCGCAACCCCTACATCTGGCTCGGCACCACCAAGGTCTTCGACGCCTTCGCCTTCGCTTTCGCGGAGACCGAGCACGGCTGGGTCTGGTGCTACGGCTACAAGTACAGCGACCAGTACAGCACCGCCGTCGTCGAATGCGGGCCCGACACCTGGACCGGCCTCGGCTTCGACCGGATGCCGCAGGCCGAGTGCCTGGCCCTGCTGGAGAAGCTGTTCGCCGGGATCCTCGACGGGCACCCGCTGATGGGCCAGGAGGCGGCGGACGGCACCGCCCGCTGGCTGAACTTCCGTACGGTCACCAACCGCGCCTGGTCCCACGACAACATCGTCCTGCTCGGTGACGCCGCGCACACCACGCACTACTCCGTCGGCCTCGGCACCGCCCTCGCGCTGGGGGATGCCGCCGTCCTGGCGCTGTCGCTGCACCAGGAGCCGACTCTGGCGGCGGCCTTCGCCCGCTACGAGCGGGAACGCAAGGACGAGGTCGTGATGGAGCAGCGGGCGGCCGGGTACAGCGCCCGATGGTTCGAGGAGCTGCACCGCTACATCGACCTACCGACCAAGCAGTTGCTCGCGTTGCTGAGCTTCCGGCACTCCAGCGTGCTGCCGCATCTGCCACCGAGGGTGTACTACGGGCTGGGCTGGACGGCCTCGAAGTTCCTCTCGGTGACGGGGATCAGGCGCCGCCTACTGGCCCGCGTGCAGCGGGAACGCCTGAGCCAGGCCACCCAGACCCGCTGACCCGGTCTCCGAGCCCTATGTGGGGCCAGGCCACCACGTCGCTGGCCTCACATAGGGCGTTCCAACCGGCTGCGCCACGAGCCCCTGCCACCACGTACCCCCGCGCCCTGCGACCACATACCTGGTGCCCTGCCACCACGTACCGTCCGGTGCCCTGCGCCCACGTACCCCCGCGCCCTGACCGCGTACCCCTGTGTCCTGATCGCGTACCCCTGTGTCCCGCCGACCAGGCACTGCCGTGCGTCGGGTCGGGTCGCGATCGAGGGTCGTATGGGCGGGCGGCGGCGCTGGATGGGAGACTTGGGGTGTGGAGGAGAACCGTCCCGGTGGGGGCAAGACGCTGGGCCTGATCCTGCTGGCCATGGTGGTGATCCTGGCGGTGCTGATCGGGCTGGCAGTGTGGGCGTCGCCGCGATGAGCACGCTCATCGTGCTGCGGCACGCCAAGGCCGCCCAAGTGCCGGGACTGGCCGACAGGGAACGTCCGCTGACCGATCGGGGCGAGCGCGACGCCGCCCGGCTGGGCGTGGCGATCCGCGACCTCGGTCACCGCCCGGACCTGGTGCTGTGCTCGCCGGCGCTCCGCACGAGGCGGACGGCCGAGTTGGCGTTCCCCGACGACGAGATCAGCTTCGAGCGTGACATCTACGCCGCCTACCCGGACGAACTGCTGGAGCTGATCAGGCTCCAGGACCCTGCGGCCGCCACCATCGTGCTGTGCGGCCACAATCCGGGCGTCCACGAACTGGCCCTGGGACTGACAGGTGGGGAGTTCGGGTTCCGGCCGGGCTCGTTCGCGGTGGTCGAGGCGACGGTTCCATGGGTAGAACTCTCGGAGGGGGAGGGACGCCTGGTCACGCACTGGGATCCCAAGGAGCATCCGGCGTAGGTCCCGAGGGCCCGGCGCCGCCGGGCCAGCGAGGGGACCATGCGGGGGATCTTCCGGTCGGCGTTCTTCGCCCCGCGTGCCCGGCCGCCGTGGGGGTACGGGCTGTTCTGCGCGGTGATGATCGCGGTTCCGGTCATGTTCGGGCAGACGTTCGCGGCCCTGGGTGTCGCTCTGACGGCGTTCGGCGACCTGTACGGGAGACCGTACGGACGCCGGGCCGCGCGGCTGGCCGGGCTGGCCGTCCTCGTCACCGCCGGGTTCTGGCTGGGTGCGGTGATCCCGTGGTGGGGCGTGGCGGTGGCGGCGGGATTGAGCGGGCCGTTGGCACCGGCCGTCGTGACCGGCCTCTACCTGCCCGGCGACGTGGTCGCCGTGGCCGCGGGCGCGGCGGGGTTCGCGGTGGCGGCGCTGGCCCTGTGGCCGGTGCACGGAGCCGACCCCCTCGCCTACGCACGTGAACGGGCGGCGGCCGACCTGGACGCGATGGCGCAGGGCCTCGGCCTGCCGGACGACGAATGGGACGAGCGGGTCCTGCGCGCCACCAAGTCCGCCGACGCGGCCGCCACAGCCTGGGTCGCCTCCCGAACCGGGGGTGCGCAGATCGCGGGCAGGGGGCCCCGTGCGGGCTGGTGGGTGCGTGCGCTGGCCGTCGGGGCGGGGGTCGCGGTGACGGCGGGTACGGGCCAGCCGTACGCGCAATGGTTCATTCTGCCCCTGCTGGCCGCCCTGGTGGTGGCGGACGGGAGCACCCGCGCCCGAGCGACCGGGGCCGTCGTGGGCGCCTGGGCGGTGGTGCCGGTGTTCGCCGTGGTGCCGACGCCGTACGCGGTTGCCGCCGCCGTGCTGGGGCTGGGCACGTTCGGTTTCGCCATGCGCCAGGTCGCCCACGGGTACGCGGCGGGCACCATCGCGGCCCTCCTGCTGCTGCTCAGCGCCCCGTCACCGGACTGGGGCAGCTGTGTGCTGCTGGCGGGCTGCGGCGGTGGCGCCGCGCTGCTGGCCGAGGGCGTTCAGAGGGTGGTGAGGGTGGCGGCGGTGGACGACGGGGTGGGGTCCTCGGCGTCGGCGGCCTCGACCTCGTCGCGGGAGATGCCGAGCAGGTAGAGGATCGAGTCGAGGTACGGGCTGTTGACCGCGGTGTCGGCCGCCTGACGGACGACGGGCTTGGCGTTGAAGGCGATGCCGAGCCCCGCGACCGCGATCATGTCGAGGTCGTTGGCGCCGTCGCCGATGGCGACGGTCATGCTGATCGGCAGTCCGGCCTCACGGGCGAACCGTTCGAGCGCCCTGGCCTTGCCCGGCCGGTCGACGATCTCGCCCACGACCCGGCCGGTGAGCTTGCCGTCGATGACCTCAAGGACGTTCGCGGCGGAGTAGTCGATGCCGAGTTCGGTCACCAGCGAGTCGGTGATCTGGGTGAAGCCACCGCTCACGATCGCGAAGCGGAAGTCGAGCCGCTTGAGGGTACGCACCAGCGTACGGGCGCCGGGGGTGAGCACGACCTCCTTGCGCACCTGCTCGAAGACGGTGGCGGGCAGCCCCTCCAGCAGGGCGACGCGGCGGCGCAGCGACTCGGCGAAGTCGAGTTCGCCGCGCATGGCCTCCTCGGTGACCCGGGCGACCTCGTCGAGGCAGCCGGCGTGGGCGGCGAGCAGTTCGATGACCTCGCCCTGGATGAGGGTGGAGTCGACGTCCATGACGATGAGGCGCTTGGCACGCCGGGACAGGCCGGTGCGCTGGACGGCGACGTCGACCTGCTGGGCGGCGGCCTCTGCGGCGAGTTCGACGCGCAGGGCGTCGGGGTCGGCGCCGGACACCGACAGTTCGATGCAGGTGACCGGCCACTGGGCGAGGCGCTCGATGCGGTCGATGTTGGCTCCGGCGGCGGCGATGCGTCCGGAGATGCCGGCGATGGCGGCGGGTGGCAGCGAGGGGCCGAGGACGCTCACGGACAGACGGCCTCTGCGGCGCTGTTCCTTGGTGAGGGAGCCGGTGGACAGCTCGACCTCCATCCCGAGGTTCTCCGCGACGCGCTCGACGGCGGTCCACAGGGCGCCGAGGGTGCTGCCGGTGCCGGTGGAGTGACCGCCGACGTAGGTGACGAGGACGCCGAGCGTGAGACGGCCTCTGATGACGACCTGCTCGATGTCGGAAACGGTGACCGGGAAGCCGGCGAGCACGCTGAAAAGCCTGGAGGTGACACCGGGGCGGTCGGGGCCGGTGAGCGTGATCAGGAGGGTGCGCTGGTCCACTCGGACCACGCTACTGCAGGGTTCGGACACGGGGACGCGAGGGGTGAACCCAGGCGGGCGCCCGCCTGGGTTCGGTGGATCAGCGCGCCAGGCGGGTCTTGACTTCCTTGGCGAAGACGTGCGAAGGAACGCCCCAGCGCTCCAGCTCCTCCTTCGACAGGTTCTCCATGCCCTTCTGGACGTCGAAGGTGAGAACGCCGAGGGCGGCCTTCTGGGTGCCCTTGGCGTACTTCTTGACGCGGGTTTCGAGGACCAGCGTGAAGTCGTCGCCCTTCTGCAGTTCCTTGGGCAGGATGCAGACGACGGTGGTCTTCTCGGTGACGCACTGCGTGTCCTTCACCGACGAGCGGTAGCGGAGCTTCCGGACGTCGACGCCCCTGGGCAGTTCGCCGATGACGAACCAGGCGTTGGCCGAGTGCGGGCCGGTGTTCACGCCGCTGATCGTGTAGTTCAGCTTGCCTCCGGCGCGGGCCCGGGACGGGGCCTGCACCTCGACGTCGAAGTTCGCGAAGGCCGGCTCGGAGGCTGCGGCGGTGGCGGCTGCGGTGACCGGCGCCGCGGCGGCCGGGAGCGCGGGAAGGACGACCGCGCCCGCGATAATCGTGAATGCCGCGGTCTTGGCGATGGAACTGCGCATGCAGATGACTCCGTAGAGGAAGAGGGGCAAAGACGCCCCGTGAATGCCGCTAGTTCCTATCATGTCGGCAAAATCTATGTAAAGTCGGTTACTTGAGTATCAGATGGATATCGCCAAACTCGTGCCACAGATACCGCTCCTGAATCGCCGCGTGATAGGCATCGCACAGAACGTCATCGCCGACGAATGCCGACAGCATTGCCAGATGACTGGAATGAGGTTCATGCAGCCCCGTGAGCAGCCCTGACACGACTTGCGGCGGATTCTCGGGGGTGATCAGCCGTTCGGTCCAACCGGTGCTCGCCCGCGCCCGGCCGTCGGCCCCGGCCGACGATTCCAGCGCCCGCACGACCGTCGTGCCCACCGCCACCACCCGGCCGCCGTCCCGCCGCGTGAGTTCGACCGTCCGGGCGGTGTGCTCCGGCACCTCGAACCACTCGGCCGTCGGCGGCTCGTGCGCCTCCGGCGAGGCCACCCCCGTGTGCAGGGTGATCGGCGCGACCCCGATTCCGCGCGAGACCAGCGCCGTGACCAGTTCGGCGGTGAACGGCCGGCCCGCGCTCGGCATCTCGGCGCTGCCGGGCACGGACGCGAACACCGTCTGGTACGCCGACAGCGGCCAGTCCCGCGCGACGTACCCGTAGCGGATCGGCACGCCGTACTCGGCCAGGTAGGCGGGCACATCGCGATCCAGCACCGCCCGCCACAGCCGGGGCGTCTCGCGCCCCACCAGCCGCAGCGTCGCCGAACCCGGCAGGGGCAGCCACTCGCCGGGGTCGCCGCCGCCGTACGGCTCGGTCGATCTGGCGGTACGGCGCCGCAGCTCCACCAGCCAGGTGCCGTCCTTCCACGCCGTGGAGAAGTGCACCGCGATGCAGTCCAGCCGCACGGCGGCGGGCAGTGTCGCCGAGTTGTTCACCACGACCAGGTCGCCGGGCTCCAGCAGGCCGGGCAGTTCGGTGAAGCGGTGGTGGGAGTGGGTGCCGCCGCGTGTGAGCAGCAACCGCACCCCGTCCCGGGTCAGGCCCCTGGCCTCGGGCGGCTGATGTGCGGACAGGGCCTCGGGGACGACGGTCCGCGCCCTCATCGCAGGTTCACCCGTCCGCTCGGCGGCCGTTCGCCGACCAGTGCGCGCAGGGCGGTGGCGACCTCGGCCGGGTCGACGGCCTGACCGGCCTCCTCCGCTCCGACGGCCTGCGCCAGCATCGCGGTGTTCATCTCGCCCGGATCGACCCACCACACGGCCACTTCGGGCTCCTCGGCGGCCAGCACGTTCGAGAGTTGCTCCAGGGCCGCCTTGGTGGCGCCGTACCCACCCCATCCCTCGTACGGCTCGGCCGCCGCGTCCGACGTGACGTTCACGATCGCGCCGCCCCTGGCCCGCAGCGCGGGCAGCGTGAGCTGCACGAGCGCGAGCGGGGCGACCACGTTGGCCTCCAGCAGGTCGCGGAAGTCCGCCAGCGGATATCCGGCGACGGGCGGCAGCGGCGTGACGCCGAGCGCGCCCGCGTTGTTGACCAGGAGGTCGAGGCCGGGCACAGCGGCGGCCAGGCGCTCGCGGTGGCGGGGGTCCGTGACGTCGCCGGGGATCGCCGTCGCGCCGAGCTCGTCCGCGACCCGGGCGAGTTCGTCCGCGCCGCGCGCGGTGAGGACCAGATTCCATCCCGCACCTGCCAGCGACCTCGCGAGCGCGAGGCCGAGACCACGGGAGGCGCCGGTGATGAGTGCGGTGTTCGTCATGGTCCCGACGCTAGGCGCGTGCCGCCGGACCGGCATCGGGCTGAGGTCTGTCCGGGTGCGGGGCCTTCGTCCTAGGACCCTAGAGTGGGAGGGTGAGCCCCGACCGGGACGAGATCCTGCACGCCGTGAGCTCGGCCGTGCTCGCCGTGACGCGGCACCTGTCGGTGCGCGAGGTGCTCCAGGTGATCACCCGGTCGGCGCAGCGGCTGCTGAACGCCAAGTACGCGGCGCTGGGCGTGCCCGACGAGGAGGGCTCGTTCGCCGAGTTCGTCGCCGAAGGCGTGACGGACAAACAGTGGGACGCCATCGGCCCGCTGCCGCGCCAGCACGGCATGCTCGCCGCGCTGCTGCGCGAGGGCGTCCCGGCGCGGCTGCCGGACATCAGGCTCGACCCGCGCTTCGGGGACTGGCCCAAGGCGCACCCGGTGATGAAGGACTTCCTCGGCGTGCCCATCCGCGACGGCGAGCGGGTGCTCGGCATCCTCTTCCTCGCCAACAAGTGCGAGCCCGGCGGGTTCACCCAGGCCGACCAGGACCTTCTCACCCTGTTCGCCGCGCACGCGGCCATCGCGCTGACCAACGCCAGGCTCTACGAACGCGGCCGTGAGCTGGCCCTGCTCGAAGAACGCACCCGGATGGCCCGCGACCTGCACGACGCCGTCACCCAGAAGCTGTTCTCGCTCCGGCTCACCGCGCAGGCCGCCGCCACCCTGCTGGACAGCGCGCCCGACCGGGCCGCCGTCGAACTCGACCGCGTTCAGCGCCTGGCGGGGGAGGCGATGGCCGAACTCCGCGCGGTCATCGTCGAACTCCGCCCCGCCGACCTCGACCACCACGGCCTGGCCGAAACTCTGCGCAAACAGGTCAACCTCCTCGACCGGGTGCAGCCCGCCACCCGGATCACCTTCGAGTGCGGAGAACTGCCCGACCTGCTGCCCGAGGTCGAGGAAGTCGTGCTCAGGGTCAGCCAGGAGGCGCTGCACAACGCGCTCAGGCACGCCGGCGCGACCGAGGTGACCGTACGGCTCACCGACGACGGCCGTGCCGTCCGGCTCACCGTCGCCGACGACGGGCTGGGTTTCGACCAGACCGAATCCCGGGGGCTCGGCCTGATCTCGATGCGCGACCGGGCGGAGTCCGTGGGCGGAACGCTCAGCGTCACCGCGGTCCCCGGCACGGGGACGACGGTGGAGATGGAGGTCAACCAGTGATCAACGTGCTGATCGCCGACGATCATCCGGTGGTGCGGCAGGGGCTGCGCACCTTCCTCGACCTGCAGGACGACATCACGGTCGTGGGCGAGGCGGGCGACGGCGCCGAGGCCGTCCGGCTGGTCGGCGAACTCCGGCCGGACGTGCTGCTGCTCGACCTCAACATGCCGGTCCTGGACGGGCTCGGCGCGCTCGCGGGGCTCGCCGGGTCGGCGACGCGGGTGCTCGTGCTCACCTCCGTCAGCGATCGGCGGGACGTCGGGCCCGCGATGCGGGCGGGGGCGGCCGGATTCCTGTACAAGGACGTGGACCCGTCGGCGCTGGTGCAGGCCGTACGGGCGGTGCACGGCGGACAGGTGCTGCTGGCGCCGGAGGCCGCGGCGGCCATGCTGGCCTCGGCCGATGGGCCGCCGCCGCACGTGCCGGGGCCGGTCCAGCTCACGGACCGGGAGCGGGAGGTGCTGGAGCTGATCGCGGCGGGGCGCTCGAACCGGGAGATCGCGCGGGAACTGGCGGTCGCGGAGAAAACGGTGAAGACGCACGTGTCGAACGTCCTGATGAAACTGGGCGTCCAGGACCGCACCCAGGCGGCTTTGTACGCCGTCCGCCACGGCCTGGCGTGACAAGCCTCTCATTCCATTACGGCCCAGCCGCCCCCACACCTCCCGCCGCCCCGGCTACCGGGCCTCTCCGAGCGCCACTCCCCGCGACGACCTCCCACCGCGACGCCGCTCTCTTGCGCCTCTGCCAGGGACAACCGGGTGGTGTCGCGGCGGGGAGCGGTCGGAGGAGTGGCGCTCGGAGAGGCCGGATGCCCGGTGCGGTGGGCGGCGTCAGAGGGGCTTGCCGTAAAGAAGTCAGGAGCCCCTTGGGGGCTCGAAGACGGCGTGGTGGGAGGCGACGAGGGCGCGGCGGACGGCGCGGTCGAGATGCCGCAGCGACTCCGAGCGCGTGGACATCTGACTGGAGGTCAGTCCCCGGTCCTCGCCCGTCAGGTTCAGGACGGCGGCCAGCCGGGCGGCCAGCGCGCACACCCGGTGGGCGCGGCCCGGGTAGCCGGGGGCGAGGGCGGTCGCGGGCTCCAGTCGCGCCGGGTGGCCCTGGGCGGGGCCGCCCACCCTGCTCAGCGCCTCGGTGGCGGAGGTCATCGCCTCGGCCAGTTCCCGCTCGGCCTCGGACAGCGACGGCAGGTCGGCGCGCGGCGGCCCGGCCGGGTGGACGGCGAAGCCGACCCCCGTGTACGACGATCCACGCAGGTCCGGCGCGGGTACCAGGCCGATCTGCGCGTCCGTGAGCACGGCGATGACCGCCTGGCCGGCGTCGAGGGCGGCGGTGTTGAAGTCCGGCGGGCCGGACAGCCCGAGCGGGTCGCCGGGGGCGGGCAGCGCCAGCCGCAGCTCGCGCAGGCCGCGCGAGCGCAGCCCGGCGAGGTGCTCGCGCAGCGGTTCGCCGGCGACCAGCGTGGGGCCGGCCACGGCCTCGATGCGGTCGGCGGCCTCGTCGAGGCCGATGTGCCCGGTCAGCCAGGCGTTGCCCCAGGCCACCAGTGCGGGGGAGACAGGTGATTCAACACGCACTGATCCACGATATGTGCTCGCCCTGCAATAGGTTTGTCCCGTGCGTTCCGGCGAAGGGGCGCGCGGGCGCGAGGAGGTATCGGGGATGGGCGGTCAGGTCCTGCGGCTCCAGGACGTCGCCGTCAGGCGCGACGGGGCGGCCCTGCTGCGAAACGTCGACTGGACGGTCAACGAGGACGAGCGCTGGGTCGTGATCGGCCCCAACGGCGCGGGCAAGACCACTCTGCTCCAGGTCGCCGCCACTTTGCTCTATCCGAGCGAGGGCCTGGCCGAGGTGCTGGGCGAGCGCATCGGCCAGACGGACATCTTCGATCTGCGGCCCCGCATCGGCCTGGCCAGTGCGGCGCTCGCCGAGCGGATCCCGGCCGAGGAGAAGGTCATCGACCTGGTCCTGACCGCGTCTTACGCGATCATCGGGCGGTGGACGGAGGAGTACGACTCCAACGACGTCACCCGGGCGGTCGAGCTGATCGACATGATGGGGGCGGCCCACCTGATCAGGCGGCAGTTCGGCACCCTGTCCGAGGGCGAGCGCAAGCGGGTGCAGATCGCGCGGGCGCTCATGCCCGACCCCGAACTGCTGCTGCTCGACGAGCCCGCCGCCGGGCTCGACCTGGGCGGGCGCGAGGACCTCGTCCGGCGGCTGTCGGTCCTCGCACACGACCGGCGCTCGCCCACGATGGTGCTGGTCACCCACCATGTGGAGGAGGTCCCGAGCGGCTTCACCCATGGCCTGCTGCTACGGCACGGCTCGGTGGTCGCGCACGGGCCGCTCGACGTGGTGATGACGGCCGACAACCTGTCGCGGACGTTCGGGGTCCCGCTGTCCCTGGAACGCAGCGCTGAGGGCCGCTGGTATGCCCGCGCCCACTGACCTGCGGCCGAGGACCGACGGCGACCTGGAGGCGTGCGCCGAGGTCCTGGCCGAGGTCCATCGCGCCGACGGCTACCCCGTGCACTGGCCCGACCGGCCGGGCGAATGGGTGGCGCGGGCGGCCTCGATCGGCGCGTGGGTGGCCGAACTCGACGGCCGGGTCGTCGGCCACGTCGGCCTGTCGGAGCCGGACCCGGACGACCGGGCCGCCGGCATGTGGGGCAGGCCCTCCGCCGTGGTCGGCCGCCTGTTCGTGTCACCGGCGGCGCGGGGCTTCGGGGTCGGCGCCCGGCTCATGGACCAGGCCGTGACGGCGGCCAGAGCCGTCGGCCGGCACCCGGTGCTCCACGTGGTGGCCACGAGAACGGACGCGACCGCCTTCTACGAGCGCCTCGGCTGGACACTCATGGGCACGGTCGAGGAGACCTGGAACCCCGGCGAGACGGTGACCATCCACTGCTACGCAGCCCCGTCCTGACCCACCACGAAGGGCATGCGGCGTGACTCGCCCCCGTGACCTTGCACGAGGGCCGAGGGGCGCGGCTCCTTGACGTCGCGTGATGGCCGGGGCGCGGCCCCGGACCCCTGACCTGCGGGAGGGCCAAGGGTCGCGCGGTGGCGCGACCTTTGGACCCGTGCCGGGAAAGGGTTCTGCGGCGCCCGGCGGCGAGGAGGCGGGCGGTGAACCGGCGCCGCCGTACGGCGGCGCGGCGTGGGCCGGGACGTGGGTGACAGGGCGTCGTCGCGGGGGTGAGGGGGAGCGGCGGGTAGCGCCTCGGAGGCCGTCGGGCGGAGAGCGGGGGAGGCGTCAGGGGGGCGCTGCCGTAACGCTGACAAAGCTTATTAAGCTCGGGCGAAGGCGAAGTACGGCGAGAGGGCGAGAGGAGGCGAGTTTGACCCCCTGGGAAGCGCTGATGGTCGGGCTGGCGGGCATCGCGGCGGGCGCCATCAACGCGGTCGTCGGGTCGGGCTCGCTGATCACGTTTCCCGCGCTCGTCGCCGTCGGCATCGACCCCGTCGTCGCCAACGTCTCCAACAACATCGGCCTCGTGCCCGGCTCCGCCGCCGGTGCGTACGGTTACCGCGCCGAACTCAGCGGCCAGCGCGCCCGCCTGGCCAAGCTGGCCGTGGCCTCCCTGCTCGGCTCCGTCGCCGGTGGCCTGCTGCTGCTCGAACTCGACCCCGGCGTGTTCAAGGTCGTCGTCCCAGTGCTCATCGCGCTGGCCTGCGTGCTCGTCGTCGCGCAGCCGAAGCTGAACGCGTGGATGGCCGCCCGCCGCGAGAACCCCCACCCCGACGGCGGCCTCGTGCTGTGGCTCGGCGTGCTCGGCGCGGGCGTCTACGGCGGCTACTTCGGCGCCGCCCAGGGGGTGCTGCTCATCGGCCTGCTCGGCAGCTTCCTCGCCGAGGACCTGCAGCGGGTGAACGCGGCCAAGAACGTGCTCAGCCTGGTCGTGAACGCCGCCGCCGCGGTGCTGTTCATCCTGTTGGCCGAGATCGACTGGCAGGCGGTGGCGCTGGTCGCCGCGGGGGCGACCGCGGGCGGGTTCGCGGGCGCGCGCATCGGGCGCCGCATCCCGGCCCCGCTGCTGCGCGGGATCATCGTGACGGTCGGTGTGATCGCCATTGTCAAACTAGTGTACGGATAAATACCCCACTTTCTGGGTATAAATCGGGGCATGAAGGGTGATTGGGTTGAGATAGTCATCGATGCCGGAGGATCCCCGCGCACCTACGAGATCACCGCCACCAAGGCCGGGCGCAGGGTCGAGGTCGACACCCGGCGCGGCCTGGTCGAGGTCAGCGAGGTGACCAGGACCGGCACCCCCGTCCGCACGGCCCGGTTCATGTCCAGCCGCATCCTGGCCCTCGTCGAACACCCCGCCGATCAGCCGAAGGCCGATCAGCGGAAGTCTGAGGCGTGATCCTCGGCCCACTCGCGGAACGTCCGCGCCGGCCGCCCGAGCATCAGCGGCACCGTGTCGAACACCGGCTCCGGTGAGTCCACCATCGAGGCCCACGTCGCGATGGCCGCGTCCGCGAAGTCCCGGCCGCCCCACTCGATCGCCAGGCGCTCGCGCGCCACCTCGGGGTCGAGTTCCTCCCACACCACCTCACGCCCGATGACCTCGCCGATCACGCGCACCTGCTCCTCCTGCGTGATCACCTCGGGACCGCTCAACGCGTAACGCCTGCCCGAGTGCCCGGCGGTGATCAGCACGTGTGCGGCCACCGCCGCGATGTCCGCCTCGTGGATCAGCGACCGCCCGGCCTTGCCGTACGGCCACTGGACCACCCCCGCGCGGATCTGGTCGGCCCATCCGAGGGTGTTCGTCGCGAACCCGCCCGGCCGCAGCAACGTGAATCCCACCCCCGAGTGTTCGATGATCCGCTCCACCCCACCGTGGAAGGTGTTCTCCGCCGTCGTCGCCGACAGGTACACGATGCGCCGCACCCGCTCGGCCATCAACTCGACCACCGGGCGGGCCTGTTCGGCGTCGAAGGTCGGCCAGAGGAGGAAGACCGACTCCACGCCGTCCAGCGCGGGGGCCACCGTCTCCGGCCGCAACAGATCGAAGCCGGTGCTCCGCGACGCCCCACGCGCCGGTATGCCCGCCTCCGCCAACTGCGACAACAGGCTCCTGCCCACGTTCCCGGTCGCGCCGGTCACCAGAATGTCACTCATGACCCGACCCTAGAACCTCAAGTGGACTTGCGGTCAAGCTCCGGGTCTCACCTGGATCGTTCCGTCTCGCCGGACCCGGGTCTCGAACGTGGGCGCGGGCGCCGTCGCGGGTCCGTGCCTGACGGTCCCGTCCGCCAGCCGGAACGTGCTGCCGTGCCACGGGCACACCACGCACGCCTCGCCGTCCTCCACCACGAGCCTGCCCTGGTGAAGCGGCCCCGCCAGGTGCGGGCAGCGGTCGGCGAGCACGGTCACGGACTCGCCGCTGCGCAGCACGAACAACTGGATGTAACCGAGCCGCCTGGCGACCGGCCGCCCCTCGGGCAGGTCCTTGAGCGCGCACAGGTCGTGCCAGCCGAGCGGCACCAGGTGCGCGACCTGCGGCGCGTGGTTGGCGCCCGCCGCCAGCCGGTACGACAGGTGGCCGCCGAGGTAGCCGCCGACCCCCGCCGCCGCGAGCCCCAGCATCGACAGTGTGCGCCCGCTCTGGTGGTGGCCGTTGACCCTGGCCAGCAGCGAGGCGGAGAACAGCCCGAGCGCGGAGACATTGGCCAGCAGGTGCACGAAGCCCACCCGCTGCTGCTCACGGTGCAGCGATGACCAGTCGGTCAGCCCGGCCGCCGCCGCGGGCAGCGCCCCGCAGACACCTGCGCCGATCAGTACCCTGACCGCCCGCCGATCGGCCCCGGCCAGGTCGAGTACGGTCGCCGACAACCAGCACCCGAGCGCCACCGTGGCAAGCGGCGGATGCAGCGGTTTCCCCGTCGGCACCCCGTGGAGCAGGTCGCGCACCCGGCCCGGCCGGATGCCGTCGCGCACGGCCTTGGCCAGCACCCGGATCGGCGTGTCCATGGCTCTGGACTTCTCCAACCGGTCGGCCAGATCGACCGGCCCGACGAAACGCCGCAAGTGCCGCCGTCCCGCCCGTACTGTCTCCTTCACGACAAGTCCCCTACCCCGCGACTCCCGCGCCCACCCACCCCGAGCCCGGGTGAGCAGGTCACTCGGCCAGATGACCCCTGGAGACCGAGAGTTCGACCAACTCGCGAGCGAAGGCGCCAAGAGAGGGTGAACCCTCCTCGATGATCTCTACCTTCTCCCGGACCTGCGCGGCACGGACTTTGAACAATCCCCAGGTGCCCCCGTCGTTGTGATGGTTCGCGAGGATGGGCGCGAGCCGGTCGAGGGCCTTGGCGAAGCGGGCCTCCGGCGTCCGCATGGCCTCGAACTCATCCCACAACGCCCGCAGCTCGGCACCCTGAGGGTCGGGGAGCAGCGAGAAGATGCGGTCGGCCGCCGCGCGCTCGTTGTCCGCCTGCGCCGCGACCGCCTCGGTGTCGTAGATGAAGGTGTCACCGGCGTCGATCTCGACCAGGTCGTGAACGAGCAACATGGCCACCACGCGCTGGATGTCGGTGCCCTCCGGCGCGTGCTCTGCGAGAACCATGGCCAGCATGCCGACGTACCACGAGTGTTCGGCGTCGTTCTCCCGTCGCGAGCCGTCCATCAGATGGTTACGGCGGAGCACCCTCTTCAACTTGTCGATTTCGAGGGCGAAGGAGATCTGGGCGTGCAGGCGGTCCTCTTCTGGCGCGATAGTCACGCGCGACACCCTAATGTGCGGTGATCACACCGGTTGGCAAAATCGTGACCGGAACGGTGTCAGAAGTGGAGTTGCCGGAGGTCAGGGTGCTGCGGAGAGGTTTGAGACGGAAACGGCCGCCCTGCCATCCGGGGAAGGGGTGGCAGGACGGCCGATGGTCAGCCCCGGAGCCCCCGCGTTTCTCCGGGGCTGGGTCTCACCGGCTCACCCGGGCTCACAGAACGGGCTCACAGAGCGGGCTCACAGAGCGGGCTCATCTGGGGACCCGCGCAGCGAATCGCATGAGGGCCCACACGGGGGCTCACACGCTGGTGAGGACCCTGGTCGGGGCCTCGTCGGGCGCCTCCGACGGCAGTGGGTGCCAGGACCGGCCGTACAACCGCTCCTGGCCGGAGCGGCCCGTGCCGCTCTGCCTGCGGACGGTCTCCACGGTCAGCAGGTTCGCCCACCTGCGGTGCCGGTGGACGCGGACGCTCCCCGCCCAGCAGGCCGCCGCGATCTCCCAGGCGTAGGCGCCGAACTCCTCCGCGCTGATGCCCGCCCGGGTGAGGACGAGGGCCCGCTCGCCCCGGGCGCTCGGGGTGATCCAGAGCACCAGCGGGATACGCCCGCTCCTGGTGTGCATGGTGGTCTCCAGACAGACCCGCTGGAGGCGGTGCCGGGTGACGACGCACCACAGGTGCGCGGTGAGGCGGCTTCTGCCGTACCTGGTGGAGACCGGCGCGCAGATGACGCCGCCCAGCAGGACGAACGGCAGCCAGCCACCCTGCCGGGCGGCGGTGGCGACGATCAGCACGACGGCGGCGAGCACCGCCAGTTCGGTGCGGGCGCGCCAGAGCGCGGTGAGCGGGCCGGTACGGCCTGCGGCGGGCAGGTCCTCGGTCGCCGGGTACATCTGGTTGCGGGGGTTCCTGGCGGACATGTCAGGAGACCTCCTCGGCGACCCGGGCCGGAGCTCTGCGCTGGTCGAAGCGCGGGTCGCGGTAGCAGCGGGCCCCGAATCCGAGGCGGGTGACGCTCCAGCCCCGCCGGTGTGCGAACTCGTCGGGCTCCATGCAGATCTCGCGGTCGGCCCAGTGGGTGAGTTCCTGAATCCAGGACTTGATTCGGCTGATCCCCTTGGTACCTTGTGAGTACATAGAAGACCCCTTTCGCGGCATTACTCGAGGTGGCTTCTTCAAGCCGGGCCGAGTGCTGAATGCCGGGCGTCGTAGGGTGGCAGCCCTTTGATGCGGCGCCCAGGCGATCAGTGTCGGTCCGGCTTCTTCGTGCTCGAACGAGCGTGTGACGCGGCGCTACTTGCATTCGAGGTGATCGCGGCGTCGGGCCTCCCTTGACTCGTCGGGGACGGCGACGTTGCCGATACTTGGGAGGATCGTCTCCCCACATTCCGTCGGCTGCAAGAGTTTCGGCAACAGAAGATTTATATTTCTTCGCACCTTGCGGGAAAGCTTGCGATGCAACTTGCATCGAAGGCGGGGTTTACCGGGAATTTTCCTTGCTTCCACCGTCCACCCGTGGAACTCTTGAGGCAAGCCCCCGCAGCACTATTCGTGCAACTTGCAGGGTAAGATTGTTGTACGGCCCACCAACCCGGGCTCTAAACAGTCCTGTTCGGCTACATCTTCATTGCCGATGAGGATGCCGATGAGGAGCGTGGACGGTGCCATCAGAGCAGGGCAGCCCGACTGTCCGCAGGCTCAGGCTGGGCCAGGAACTACGCATGCTGCGCGAGCGCCGCAAACTCACCGGCGCCAAGGTCGCCGAACGGCTCGGCTGGTCGCCGAGCAAGGTGAGCCGGATCGAATCCTCCAAGACCATGCCCAGCCCGGCCGACGTCGCGGCGATGGCCAGGTTGTTCCTGGTCGGCGACGAGAAGCTCGACGAGCTTCTGGGCCTGTTGCGCGACGCCGACCAGCGGGGCTGGTGGGAGGATTACGAGGACACGCTGCCCTCGGAGTACACCACCTTTCTGGGGCTCGAAGCGGAGGCCGTCGCCCACTGCGGCTGGGAACCCCAGCTCGTGCCGGGTCTCCTGCAGACCGAGGACTACGCGCGGGAGGTCGTCCTGGCCACCCGGGGCATCGCGCGCATCACGCACAGCGGTGTCCGCCGCCGGGTCGAGGCGCGTCTCGACCGGCAGCAGCGCGTCCTGCACCGGCCGGATCCGGCCATGCTCGCCATGGTCCTGGACGAGTCCGTGCTGGCCCGCCGCTTCGGTGAGCCCTCGGTCATGCGTGAGCAACTCGAACATCTGCTGGAGATGTCCCTGCTCGCTCACGTGAGTGTCCGGGTGCTGCCGCTCGACGGCGAGCACCCGGTCAACACCGGGGCCTTCGTCCATCTGAAGTTCGTGGACCTGGACGACGCCGTCTACCTGGAGTCGCTCTACGGTGGCCGCTTCGTCGAGGCGCTGGAGCTCGTGGCCGACTACGAGCGGGCCTTCGAGCACCTGAGGTCCGCGGCACTGTCCGAGGACGAGTCCCGGGTGCTCGTCCAACGCAAGATCATGCAGTGGCGATGAAGCCACAAAAGGTGCATTCAATACCAAAGGGGCTGTTGAAGCACCATCATGAAGAGGAACCACCACATGGACGTCACGCCCACCTGGAGGAAGAGCCGTTTCTGCAACGGCAACTCCGCATGTGTCGAATTCGCCCGCCTGGCTGACGGCAACGTCGCGCTGCGCGACAGCAAGCAGCAGGACGGACCGGTTCTGGTCTTCACTCCCGAGGAGTGGACGGCCTTCGTCGCCGGGGTCCGCGACGGCGAGTTCGACGCCTCCACGGTCGCCGTGGGCGCGTAGAAGAAGAGCGGCCCGTGCACGTTGGGCGAACAACACGCAGGGACCGCTCCGAGAAGGCTCCGCACAACCCACGCGAAGACCACGGCCATCATGGCACGAATCCACCGTTCATGATCGCCGACACTCTCTACACTGCCTTCGATGAAGACGTTTCGCCGGGTCCTGGCCTGCCTGCTCGTCCTCGGCCTGCTGGCCTTCGGACTGGACCGGCTGGTCAACGCCCGCACCTTCCAGCTCGCCGGCGAACTCGTCGATCGGGTCGAGACCGGCGAGAAGGTCGTGGCCCTGACCTTCGACGACGGCCCTGACGAGCACCTCGACGAGATCGTCGGCACGCTCGCGGCCGAGAGGGTTCCCGCGACGTTCTTCGTCATGGGCAGCAGGCTCGCGGCCGAGACGGGCTCCGGGGCCAAGCTGGTCGCCGCAGGCCACCAGCTCGGCAACCACACCTACAACCACACCCGGATGATCTTCGTCGGGCCCGGTACGGTCGCGGCGGAGGTGGACCGAACGAACGAGCTCATCCGGCAGGCGGGTCAGCAGGGGGAGATCCCCTTCCGCCCGCCCAACGGCAAGAAGCTGCTGATGCTGCCGCTCCACCTGTCGGAGATCGGCCAGCGCACGGTGATGTGGGACGTCGAGCCCGACTCCGGGGCCACTCCGACCGCCGACGAGATCGTCACGATGGTCCGCGAGCAGTCGCGGCCGGGTTCGATCATCCTGCTCCACCCCTGGTACGCCTCGGGCGCCCCCACCCGCGCCGCGATCGGCGGCCTGGTCCGCGCGCTGAAGGCCGACGGCTACCGGTTCGTCACGGTGAACGACCTGCTCAGCCGTTAGAGACGCCGAGCCCCTCCGCGACACCCTGGCCGAGGTCCTTGTGGACGTTGCGCCAGTACGCGACGACCCGCTTCTTCATCTCGGCGGTGACCTCGGGCGCGGAGGCGTGGCCGACGATGTTGCCGACCAGATGCTCCCGGTCGGTGTCCGACAGCACGTTCTCCCACAGCGCGCGCGGCTGCACGTAGTCGTCGTCGTCCGCGTGCAGCGTGTACGCCGAGCGGACGATCTCCCCGGCGACCTGGTAGTCCGCGCCCTCGAACGGGGCCGGGTCGGCGACCGGCCCGCCCGCCGAGTTCGGCGCGTACACCGGGTCCCGCATGTTCCGGTAGGTCATGGGGCCGTCGAAGTTGTAGCTGGTGACCGGCACCTTCGGCGCGTTGATCGGCAACTGCTGGTAGTTCGGCCCGATCCGGTACAGATGGGTGTCCGGGTAGGAGAACAGGCGGCCCTGGAGCATCTTGTCGGGGGAGGCGCCGATGCCCGGCACCAGGTTCGACGGCTCGAAGCCGGCCTGCTCCACCTCGGCGAAGTAGTTCTCCGGGTTGCGGTCGAGGGTGAACCGGCCGATCGTGATCTCCGGGTAGTCGGCGTGCGGCCACACCTTGGTCAGGTCGAACGGGTTGAAGCGGTAGTCGGCCGCCGCCTCGAACGGCATGATCTGCACGTTCAGCGTCCACGACGGGTGCTCGCCGGACTCGATCGCCCGGTACAGGTCGCGGATGTGGTGGTCGGGGTCGGAGGAGGCCAGCGCGGCCGCCTCGGCGGCGGTGAGGTTCCTGATGCCCTGGTCGGTCTTGAAGTGGTACTTGATCCAGAACTTCTCGCCGCCCGCGTTGTACCAGAGGAAGGTGTGCGAGCCGAAGCCGTGCATGTTCCGCCAGGACGCCGGGGTGCCCCGGTCGCTCATCAGGAAGGTGACCTGGTGGGCCGACTCCGGTGAGAGCGTCCAGAAGTCCCACTGCATGTTGTTGTCGCGCAGGTGGTTGTCCGCGCGGCGCTTCTGGCTGTGGATGAAGTCGGAGAACTTCTGCGGGTCGCGGATGAAGAAGATCGGCGTGTTGTTGCCGACCAGGTCGTAGTTGCCGTCCTCGGTGTAGAACTTGATCGCGAAGCCGCGCGGGTCCCTGGCCGTGTCGGGGCTGCCCAGTTCCCCGGCGACGGTCGAGAACCGCAGGAACAGCGGCGTCCGCTTGCCCTTCTGGAAGAGCTTGGCCTTGGTGTACTGGCTGACGTCCTCGGTGATCTCCAGGAAGCCGTGGGCGCCGCCGCCCTTGGCGTGCACGACCCGCTCAGGGACGCGCTCGCGGTTGAACTGCGCCATCTTCTGGATCAGGTAGTGGTCCTGGAGCAGCAGGGGGCCGTTCGGGCCGACGGACTGCGAGTGCTCGTCACTCGGCGCGGGGATTCCGGCGTCGTCGGTGGTGGTGGGCCTGGTCGTCATCGCGGCGTCCTCCGGAGTCTGCGCATACAGGCGACCTATGCCCCGAGCCTGGATGATCCACGTTCAAGCTTCGGTCGAATCCCGCCATGTCCGGCTGTGTGGGATCCTCGGTACCCGGCACCGGCGAACAAGGAGAAAGCACGGCAGATGAGGCTAGTTCCGCCCTTAGCCCTTCTGACCGTCCTGTCGGCCTGCGGTACGGTCTCGCCCGCCCCCGTGAGAACCCCCGCCCCCGCTGAGACCCCCGTCGGGACACCGGCCGCCACGCCCGTCACCCGTCTCCCGCCCGTTTCGGCGGCGCCTCGGGAGTACACGGTCGCCTTCGGCGGGGACGTGCACTTCGAGGGGGTGCTGAGGGCCCGCCTGGACCGCGACCCGGGCACCGTGTTCGGTCCGGTCGCCAAGGTGCTGCGCAAGGCCGACCTCGCGATGGTCAACGTGGAGACCGCGATCACCGAGGGCGGCACCAGGGTGCCGGGCAAGAAGTACGCCTTCCGCGCCCCCGCCACCGCCTTCACCGCCCTGAAGGCCGCCGGGATCGACGTCGTCACCATGGCCAACAACCACGGCATGGACTACCAGCGCTCCGGCCTGGCCGACACCTTGGCCGCGATCAGGCGCGCGAAGTACCCGGTCGTCGGCATCGGCCGCGACGCGAAGGCCGCGTACCGGCCCTTCCGCGAGACCGTCAACGGCAACCGCGTCGCCGTCGTCGGCGCCACCCAGGTCATCGACGAGGAGCACGTCCACGCCTGGAGCGCCACCGGCTCACAGGGCGGGCTCGCCTCCGCCAAGAACGAGGCCAGGCTGCTCAAAGAGGTGCGCAAGGTCCGCAAGGACTCCGACACCGTCATCGTCTACCTCCACTGGGGCACTGAGTCGAAGTCCTGCCCCAACCCGGCGCAGCGCGCGCTCGCGCCCCGGCTGGTGAAGGCGGGGGCCGACGTGATCGTCGGCTCGCACGCCCACGTCCTGCTCGGCGGCGGCTTCCTCGGCCGGGCCTACGTCGCCTACGGGCTCGGCGACTTCCTCTGGTACGACCCGGGCCCCACCGGCGTCCTCACTCTGACGATCAAGGGCAGAAAGGTCCTCAAGGATCGGTGGACCCCGGCGGCGATCAGGGGCGGCGTGCCCGTTCCCCTCACCGGCGCCGCCCGCGCCAGGGGTGTGGCCGACTGGAAGGCACTGCGCTCTTGCGCCGGATTGTCGGCTCGCTGATCCTTGGACTGTGCGTCTAATAGAGTCCGGCGGAGTACGGCTCGCCTTCTACGAGGACGGCGACCCGGGCAATCCGACGATCCTCCTCGTCCACGGCTACCCCGACACCCACCGGGTGTGGGACGAACTCGTCGAGCGACTGCGCGACCGCTTCCACGTGGCCCGCTACGACGTCAGGGGTGCGGGCGACTCCACGGCCCCGCGCGGGCCCGGCGGCTACGCCTTCGACCACCTCGCCGCCGACCTCGCGGCCGTCCTCGACGCGATCGGCAAGCCCCGCGTCCACCTCGTCGGCCACGACTGGGGCTCCATCCAGGGCTGGGACGCGCTCGGCCGGCCCGGACTGCGGACCCGTCTGGCCTCCTTCACCGGCTTCGGCGGTCCGGGCGCCGACCAGATCGCCCACTTCATGCGGCACGCGGGCCCGCTGCGGGTCGCCGACCAGAGCCTGCGCTCCTGGTACATCGGCCTCTTCCAGACGCCAGTGCTGCCCGAACTGGCCTGGCGCCGCTTCTTCCCCCGCCTGCTCGCGCGCACCCTGCGGCGCACCGACGGCGTCGGCCCCCGCCCCGGCCACCCCGCCCGCACGCTGCTCGCCGACGGCCGCAACGGGATCGGGCTCTACCGGGACGCGTTGTCCCGCCGCCTGGCCCACCCGGGAGACCCGGCCGTCGAGGTGCCCGTCCAGATCATCGCCGCCACCCGCGACCCCTTCGTCTCACCCGCCCTCGCCCGGTCGCTGACCCGGTGGCCCGCCCGGGCGTGGTACCGCCGCGTCGCCGCCGGACACTGGATCCAGCGCAGCCACCCGGACACCGTCGCCAGGATGGTCGGCGAGTTCGTCGCCCACCTCGAAGGGGCGCCGCCCGCCCGTGAACTCCGCAGGGCGCGGGTGCGCACCGGCGGCCGGGCCTACGCCGACCATCTTGTCGTGGTCACCGGCGCGGGCAGCGGCATCGGGCGGGCCACCGCGCGGGCCTTCGCCGCCCACGGCGCCGACGTGGTCTGCGCCGACCGGGACGTCGCCGCCGCCCAGCAGGTCGCCACGGAGATCGCCCGCCTGTGTCGGGGCGGGGCCGTGCCGTACGAGGTGGATGTGGGGGACGCCGCGCAGATGGCGACCTTCGCGCGCTGGGTCCGCGACCACCACGGCGTGCCCGACGTCGTGGTCAACAACGCGGGCATCGCCGTCAGCGGCCCCTTCATGGAACACCGCCTCGACGACTGGCGCAGGACGCTCGACGTGAACCGGTGGGGCGTCGTCCACGGCTGCCGCCTGTTCGCCCGCCAGATGATCGAGCGGGGAGAGGGCGGGCACCTGGTCAACATCGCCTCCCTCGCCGCCTTCGTGCCCACCACCAGCCTGTCGGCGTATTCCGCCGCCAAGGCGGCGGTCAAGACGCTCGGTGACTGCCTGCGCGCCGAACTCGCCGGGTACGGCATCGGCGTCAGCACCGTCTGCCCCGGGTTCGTGTCCACCGCCATCGCGCGCAACACCACCTACGTCGGCACCGACCGGCGGGCCGCCGCCGAACGCGCGCTGCGCCGCCGCGCCTACCCGCCCGAGCGGGTCGCCGCCCACGTTCTGCGGGCCGTCCGCCGCAACCGGGCCGTCGTGCCCGTCAACGCCGAAGGCAGGCTCGGATATGTGCTCTCACGCCTATCTCCTGGGGCGATACGCGCGATTACCCGTATATCCGGCGTGTTAGCCAGCGGTACCAGAAATCCTGGCGTAGGACGGTAACGATCACGGTTATCGGGGGAGGATTGGTTCGTGTCCACCCCCGAAACCGACGACCCGCAACCCCAGGTTCTGCGCAGACAGCCTGCCCAGCGGCGCAGTGCCCGCCGGGTGGAACGCATCCTCAGCGCCTGCGCCGTCCTGCTCGACGAGGTCGGCTACGAGGCCCTGTCCACCACCCGCATCGCCGAGCGGGCCGGCGTCGCGATCGGCTCGGTCTACCAGTTCTTCCCCGACAAACGGGCCATCACCCAGGAGCTCAGCCGGCGCAACGTCGAGCAGTTCGTCTCCAGGGTCGGCCGCAGGTTCATGGAGGAGGACTACCGAGGCTGGTGGGAGGCCGTCGACGCGATCATCGACGAGTACGTCGACATGCACCGCCGCGTCCCCGGGTTCAGGAGCCTGCGTTTCGGCGACATCGTCGACCTCAACCTGCTCGACGCCGACACCGACAACAACACCGTCATCGCCGGGCGGCTGCGCGGCCTGCTCCTCAAGGAGTACGGCCTGGCCGACAGCGCCCACCTCGACACGGCCGTGCTCGTGGCCGTCGAGGCCGGCGACGCCGTGCTCAAGCTGGCCTTCCGCCGCGACCCCGAAGGCGACCCCGACATCGTCGAGGCCGCCAAGCAGCTCATCAGGGGCTTCCTGTCCAGGCAACTGCGCACCTGGAAACCCTGAGGCCGATCAGCGCAGCCGCTGCGAGCGTTTCTTACCCGCCTTGTACTCCGGGGCGAACGCCGCCGACGGCTGTTGTGCCTGCGCCGGCGACCTCGGCGTGATCCCGCACGGGGCGGGGTAGGACACCGGATACGACACGGGCCGCAACTCCCGGGCCGAGCGCTCGTTCAGACGCATCTCCATGGCGTGCAGCTTGCGTTCGGCGGCCTCCAGCGACTCGACGCGCGCGGACAGATACCCCGTCACGCCCGGAACCACCGCCGACAACACCACCGCGCACGCCAGCGAGAAGGTCATCTGCTTGGAAGAAACACCCATCACAGCTCCCCTCCATCGCGTCCGCGCGACGGGGATATGCCCTTCCGCCAGGCAGGACACGCTGATCGTGAACAGAGTTGTGCGAGGCGTTACCCAATCTGGGCGTGTCTCGCCCTGCGCATTGCCCAGCGCAGACACCGGGCGGCTCGGTAGTCTCGGCGGTGTGGCGTATGTGACCCGTGAGCACCTTGATCGCCTGCTTGAGCGGGCACTTCTGGCCGACGACCACAGCTCGCTGGCCAGGCAACTCGACGATCTCGCCGTCTACTACTCAGAGGGGGAGGTGTCGAAGGCGGCGATTCTCGTACTCGCCGCCGAGGAATGGCGGGCCGCCGGACATCCCGTGCGGGCCCTCGACTGCTACCAGCGAGCCCTTGAGGACGGCGGGGAGTCCGGCGTCGATCCGCGCGCCGGCATCGCCGACACCCTCTTCGAACTCGACCGCCCGGACGAGGCCCGCGAGCTGATCGCGGAGCTGCGCGCGGAACCCGTCCTCACCCCGGCGACCGCGCACAACGTCGCGGAGACCCTCGTGGCCTACGGCGACCTGCGCGGCGGCCTCGACTGGGTCACCCAGGCGGTGCTGACGTGCGAGCGCGACGACCCCGAGCACGTGGCGCTGTTGCGCACGCGCTACCGCATCAGGGTCGATCTCGGGCTGCCGGAGGACGAGCTCGACGCGCTCGTCTCGTGACGCGCGAAGGGCCGCGACCCCTCAGCTCAGGTCGCGGCCCACGGGCGTGGACGGGTGGCGCGCACCGCCCACAGACTGTGCCGGGCGGAGGTACCGTCCGCCCGGGGGACATCAGGGCAGCTTGAGTCCCTTGACCAGGCCGTCCACGGCCTTGCCGTCAGAGACGGGCAGCTTCGACAGCGGCAGCTTCGAGACCGGCAGTCCCGACAGCGGCAGCTTCGAGGTGGGCAGGTTACCGCCCACCTTGTCCGTGATGCCGCCGACGGACTGTCCGAGCCGCAGCGGCTCCTTCACGGTGGCGGGCAGCGCACCGGTGCCGGGCAGCGAGGGCACCTCGCTCAGCGGCAGCCCCTTGCTCAGGGGCAGTGCGTCGCCCAGGGGCAGGTCCTTGCCGAGCGGCAGTCCCTTGCCCTGGGTCAGTGAGCCCACGTCGGGCAGCGACGGCACGGTCGCCATCCGGCGTACGTCGGGCAGCCCCGCCTCACCCGGGACCCCCTCCGGCAGCGCCGGAAGACCCGCGGCGGCGGCGACGCCGCCCAGGTCGGTGAAGCTCAGCACCGCCGACGCCTTGGAAAGGCCAGGCAGCCCAGCCTGCTTGGCCAGCGCCTCGGCGGTCATCGCCACGTCGCTTCCCTTGCGCGCCGACATCTCGCTGAGGCTGCCCGTGGCCTTGACATCGAGCGCCTCGTCGCAGACCTGCGCCAGCGAGTCCGGGCCCTTGAGCAGGGCCACCCGGTCCGTGCAGGGCTCAGCGTTCACCGGACCAGCGGCCAACCAGCTCACCCCCGTGGCCAGAGCGGCAACCGCAAGGATGCTCCGGATGTTCCGAGATGACACGTCACGTCCCCCTGATCGTTTTCGGTGATCCGACGACGCTGAAGCTAGTCACGCGGCCGGGACGGAGAGGGGGTCTTGTCCGAAGGGTGGGCCAGACCTTACCGACGGCCCCGGCCGGTTGTCCGGGGCCGGGGGCGCCTATGCTGCGCGGTTTACCGTGAGCTCGTCGTCGCCGAGGTCGACGCGGACCGTGTCACCGTCGGCCACCTCGCCCGACAGGACCGCTTTGGCGAGCTTGTCGCCGATCGCGGACTGCACCAGCCGCCGCAGCGGGCGGGCGCCGTACATCGGGTCGTAGCCGGTCAGCGACAGCCACTCACGGGCCGCCGCCGTCACGTCGAGCGTGAGACGCCGCTCGGCCAGCCGCGCGGCCAGCCGGTCGACCTGCAGATCGACGATCCGGCCCAGTTCCTCGGAGCCGAGCGCGTCGAACAGGATGACGTCGTCGAGCCGGTTGAGGAACTCCGGTTTGAACGAGCTCCTGACCGCGCCCATCACGGCTTCGCGCTTGGCGCCGTTCTCCAGCTTCGGATCGACCAGGAACTGCGAGCCGATGTTGGAGGTCAGGATCAGGATCGTGTTGCGGAAGTCGACCGTGCGGCCCTGCCCGTCGGTGAGCCGGCCGTCGTCGAGCACCTGCAGCAGGACGTCGAAGACCTCCGGATGGGCCTTCTCGACCTCGTCGAGCAGCACCACCGTGTACGGCCTGCGGCGCACCGCCTCGGTGAGCTGGCCGCCCTCCTCGTAGCCGATGTAGCCGGGCGGCGCCCCGACCAGCCGGGCCACCGAGTGCTTCTCCGAGTACTCGCTCATGTCGATGCGGGTCATCGCCCGCTCGTCGTCGAACAGGAACTCCGCCAGCGCCTTGGCCAGCTCCGTCTTGCCCACCCCCGTGGGGCCGAGGAACAGGAAGGAGCCGGTCGGCCGGTCGGGGTCGGAGATGCCCGCGCGGCTGCGCCGGACGGCGTCGGAGACCGCCTGGACGGCCGTCCGCTGCCCGATGAGCCGCCTGCCCAGCTCGCCCTCCATGCGCAGCAGCTTGGCCGTCTCGGCCTCCAGCAGGCGCCCGGCCGGGATGCCCGTCCACGACGAGATGACCTCGGCGATGTCGTCGGCGCCGACCTCCTCCTTGACCATCTGCTGCTCGGGCGTCTCCTGGGCCGCCGCCGCGACCTCGCGCTCCAGGCGCGGCACCTCGTCGTAGAGCAGCCGGGAGGCCTCGGCGTAGTTGCCGTCGCGCTGGTGGCGGTCGGCGGTGCTGCGGGTCTCGTCGAGCTGCTTCTTCAGCTCGCCGACCTTGTTGAGCCCGGCCTTCTCCCGCTCCCAGCGGCCGACCAGCGCGTTGAGTTCCTCCTGGCGGTCGGCGAGCTCTTTGCGCAGGCGCTCCAGCCGCTGCACGGAGGCGTCGTCGGTCTCCTTGCCGAGCGCGAGCTCCTCCATCTTCAGGCGGTCGACGGAGCGCTGGAGCTCGTCGATCGCGACCGGGCGCGAGTCGATCTCCATGCGCAGCCGGGAGGCGGCCTCGTCGACCAGGTCGATGGCCTTGTCGGGCAGGAAACGGCTGGTGATGTAGCGGTCGGACAGGGCCGCCGCCGCCACCAGCGCGCCGTCGGCGATCTGCACTTGGTGGTGGGCCTCGTAGCGGCCCTTCAGCCCGCGCAGGATCGCGATCGTGTCCTCGACGGACGGCTCGCCGACGTACACCTGCTGGAAGCGGCGCTCCAGCGCCGGGTCCTTCTCGATGCGCTCGCGGTACTCGTCGAGCGTGGTCGCGCCGATCATGCGCAGCTCGCCCCTGGCCAGCATCGGCTTGAGCATGTTGCCGGCGTCCATGGCGCCCTCCGCGGCCCCCGCGCCGACGACGGTGTGCAGCTCGTCGATGAAGGTCACGACCTGCCCGTCGCTCTCCTTGATCTCGGAGAGCACGGCCTTCAGCCGCTCCTCGAACTCACCCCGGTACTTCGCGCCCGCCACCATCGCGCCCAGGTCGAGCGCGACGAGCCGCTTGTTGCGCAGCGACTCGGGCACGTCGCCCGCCACGATGCGCTGGGCCAGCCCTTCGACGACGGCGGTCTTGCCGACGCCCGGCTCGCCGATCAGGACCGGGTTGTTCTTGGTGCGGCGGCTGAGCACCTGCACCACCCGGCGGATCTCGGAGTCGCGGCCGATCACCGGGTCGAGCTTGCCGCTGCGGGCCCGCTCGGTCAGGTCGACGCCGTACTTCTCCAGCGCCTTGTAGGTGTCTTCGGGCGTCTCGCTGGTGACCCTGACGTGGCCGCGTACCTTCTCGAAGGCGTCGAGCAGCGCCTCCGGCGTCGCGCCCTGCGCCTTGAGCAGGTCGGCGGCCTGGCCGCCGTCGGCGGCGAGGGCGACCAGCAGGTGCTCGGTCGAGACGTACTCGTCCTCCAGGCGCTTGGCGCGCTGGGCGGCCGTGTTGAGCACCGTGAGGAGCTGCCGCGAACTCGACGGCGCCGACACCGTGGCCCCCTGCGCCTTCGGCAGCCCCGCCAGCAGTTCCTCCGCCTTGGCGCGCAGCGCCTTCCAGTCGGCGCCGACGGCCTCCAGCAGAGGTACGGCGGTGCCCCCCGTCTGGGCCAGCAGAGTGGTCAGCAGGTGGGCCGGGGCGATCTCCGGGTTGCCCTCGGCGGCGGCTCGCCGCATGGCCCCCGAAAGCGCCTCCTGGCTCTTCTGGGTGAGCTTGTAGTCCATGGTGTTCTTACGCCCCCGGTGGCAGCTCGTAACGGATGAGCGCCCGCACCATCTGCATCTCGGCCCTCAGCCGGTGTACCTCCTCACGCAGCCGGAGGGCCTCGTTCTCGAGTTCGAGGATGCGCTTGATGCCCGCGAGGTTGATGCCCTCCTCCTGGGACAGGCGCTGGACCTCGCGTAGCTGGATGATGTCGCGCGTCGAATAAAGGCGGCCGCGCCCTGCGGTGCGGCCCGGGCAGACCAGCCCGAGCCGGTCGTACTGCCGCAGCGTCTGCGGGTGCAGGCCGGACAGCTGGGCGGCCACGGAGATCACATAGACCGGCGTGTCGTCTGACAGGTTGAAATAGTTGGCGTCCATCGGCTACTCGCTTCTGGCTCGCTGGATCAGTTCGGCACGCGGGTCGTCGCCCGCCGTCGCCGTGTTGAACTCCGTGAGGAGGTCACGCGACTTGTCGTCGAGCGTCTTGGGTACCAGGACCTCGATGCTGGCGAGGAGGTCGCCCTTGGTCCCGTCCTTGCGGGTGACGCCCCGGCCCCGCACCCGGAAGGTGCGGCCGTTGGGTGTGCCCGAGGGGATGCGCAGCGTGACCGGCAGGCCCTTGAGGATCGGCACCTTGATCTCGGCGCCGAGCGCCGCCTCGGAGAACGTGACGGGCACCGTGATCGTCAGGTTGTCGGCCGAACGGCCGAACACGGCGTGCGGCTTGACGTGCGTGAGGATGTAGAGGTCGCCCGCAGGGCCGCCATTCTCGCCCGGCGCGCCCTTGGCCTTGAGCTTGACCCGCTGGCCGTCGGCCACACCGGCGGGGATGCGCGCCTGGAGGGTGCGCGTGCTCTTGGCCCGGCCGCTGCCCTCGCAGTCGGGACAGGGGTCGTCGACGATGAGGCCGCGCCCCTTGCAGTCGCGGCACGGCTCCGAGAAGGCGAAGTTGCCGAGGTTGCGGCTGGCCGCGCCGGTGCCCTCGCAGGTCGCGCACACGCGCGGGGTGGTGCCCGCCTTGGCGCCCGTCCCGCTGCAGGACTTGCAGGCCGCGGAGCTGGTCAGCCGGAGTGAGACCGTGCTGCCCTCGACGGCCTCGGTGAAGGTCAGCGTGACCTCGGACTCGATGTCCTGCCCGCGCCGGGGCCTGGTCGTGCTGGTGGTGCGGCCGCCGGGCGCGCCGCCCCGGTTGAACAGGCCGCCGAACAGGTCGCCGAGGCGTTCGCCCGCACCGCCGCTCTGCTGGCCGGCGGTGCCGCCGAACAGGTCGCCGAAGTCGAACGGGAATCCGCCACCGCCCGGACGCGGGCCCCCGACCCCGGAGCCGAACAGCGTCCTGGCCTCGTCGTACTCCTTGCGCCGCTTGGCGTCGGAGAGCACGTCGTTGGCCTCGGAGATCTCCTTGAACCTGGCCTCCTTGGCGGTGTCACCCTGGTTGGTGTCGGGGTGGTACTGCCTGGCCAGCTTCCGGTAAGCCTTCTTGATCTCTTCGGCGGTGGCGGTTTTGGGCACACCAAGGACCGCGTAGTAGTCCTTCTCAAGGTAGTCCTTGGTGCTCATCGATGGCCCTTCGTCCTAATTGTCGTCGTCGGTGTCGGCGGTGGGGGTGTCTTCGGGCTCGGCCACGGCCACCCGGGCCGGGCGCAGCACCCGCTCGCCCATGCGGTAGCCGGACTGCAGCACCTCGATGGCGGTCGGCTCTGACACCTCCGACGAGTAGCTGTGCATCAGCGCCTCGTGGATGGTCGGGTCGAAGGGGTCGCCCTTCTGACCGAACGAACTGAGCCCCAGCTTGGTCACGACCGCGTCCAGCGACTCCGCCACCTTCGCGAAGCCGCCGGTGAGCTCGCCGTGGTCGCGGGCCCTGCCGATGTCGTCGAGGACGGGCAGGAGCTCGGTGAGAGCCCCCGCGACGGCCTGCTCGCGGACCGCGACACGGTCACGCTCGACCCGGCGGCGGTAGTTGGTGTACTCCGCCTGGAGCCGCTGGAGGTCGGCGGTGCGCTCGGCCAGCAGGCCGTCGCCCAGCGGGCCGTCCTGAGGGAGGGGGGCCGGAGCGGCCTCGGGCTGCTCCGCCTCCTTCTCCTCTGCGTGTCGTGCCTTGCCGGTCTCCGGGTCGATCTTGCGATTGTCGCGGATGACCGGCTCCTCCGCGCCTGGCATCACTGGTCCTTCTTCGGCTGCTCGTCGTCGACGATCTCGGCCTCGACCACGTCGTCGTCGTCCTTCTTCGCCTGCTCGTCGCCCGCCGCGCCGCCCTGCGGAGCGCCGTCGCCGCCGCCCTGCTGGTTCTGCGCGTAGATGGCCGAGCCCATCTTCTGGCTCACCGTCGCGAGCTTCTCCGCACTCGTACGGATCACATCGGTGTCGGTGCCCTCAAGAGCGTTCTTCAGCTCGGCGAGAGCCTCGCTGACCTCGGTCTTGATGTCGCCCGGGATCTTGTCGTCGTTCTCGCGGAGGAACTTCTCCGTCTGGTAGGCGAGACCGTCGGCGTTGTTGCGCACCTCGGCCTCGTCACGACGCTTCTTGTCCTCTTCGGCGTAGGACTCGGCCTCGCGCATCATGCGCGCGATGTCGTCCTTCGGCAGCGCGGAGCCGCCGGTGATCGTCATCGTCTGCTCCTTGCCGGTGCCGAGGTCCTTGGCGGAGACGTTGACGATGCCGTTGGCGTCGATGTCGAAGGTGACCTCGATCTGCGGGATGCCGCGCGGCGCCGGGGCGATGCCGGTCAGGTCGAAGGTGGCCAGCTTCATGTTGTAAGAAGCGATCTCGCGCTCGCCCTGGTAGACCTGGATCTGCACCGACGGCTGGTTGTCCTCGGCCGTGGTGAAGACCTCGGAGCGCTTGGTCGGGATCGTGGTGTTGCGCTCGATGATCTTGGTGAAGATGCCGCCCTTGGTCTCGATGCCCAGCGACAGCGGGGTCACGTCGAGCAGCAGGACGTCCTTGACCTCGCCCTTGAGCACACCGGCCTGGAGCGCCGCGCCGATGGCGACGACCTCGTCGGGGTTGACGCCCTTGTTGGGCTCCTTGCCGCCGGTCAGCTCCTTGACCAGCTCGGAGACTGCGGGCATCCGGGTCGAGCCGCCGACGAGCACCACGTGGGCGATGTCGGAGATCTTGATGCCGGCGTCCTTGATGACCTGGTGGAACGGGCCCTTGGTCCGCTCAAGCAGGTCGGCGGTCAGCCGCTGGAACTCCGCCCGGGTGAGCTTCTCGTCGAGGTGCAGCGGGCCCTCGGCGGAGGCGGTGATGTAGGGCAGGTTGATGTTGGTCTCGGCCTGGCTGGACAGCTCGATCTTGGCCTTCTCCGACGCCTCGCGCAGGCGCTGGAGGGCCATCTTGTCCTTGGCCAGGTCGACGCCGTGGGCGTTCTGGAAGCGCTTGACCAGCTCGTCGACGACCCTCTGGTCCCAGTCGTCGCCGCCGAGGTGGTTGTCGCCGGAGGTGGCCTTGACCTCGACGAAGCCGTGGCCGTCCTCCTGGCCGACGTCGAGCAGCGACACGTCGAAGGTGCCGCCGCCGAGGTCGAAGACCAGGATGGTCTGGTCCTTGTCCTTGTCGAGGCCGTAGGCGAGGGCGGCGGCGGTCGGCTCGTTGATGATGCGGAGCACGTTGAGGCCCGCGACCTGGCCGGCCTCCTTGGTGGCCTGGCGCTGCGAGTCGTTGAAGTAGGCCGGGACGGTGACCACCGCGTCGGTGATCTTCTCGCCGAGGTAGGCCTCCGCGTCCTGCTTGAGCTTCTGCAGGACGAAGGCGCTGATCTGCTGCGGGGAGAACTTCTTGCCGTCGATCTCCTGGGACCAGTCGGTGCCCATCTCGCGCTTGACGGAGCGGATGGTCCGGTCGACGTTGGTGACGGCCTGCCGCTTGGCGACCTCACCGACGAGGACCTCGCCGTTCTTGGCGAACGCGACCACGGACGGCGTGGTCCGCGAGCCCTGCGCGTTGGCGATGACGGTGGGCTCACCGCCCTCGAGGATCGAGACGACAGAGTTGGTCGTCCCCAGGTCGATACCTACCGCACGTGCCATGAGTACGTCCTTGTAGTCAAAGTTGAGTCCGTTGCGCTCAACCTACGGAGGCGGGGTGCCTTTGTCAAACGAGTTGAGCCTACCCGACTCAACCCGGTGCGGCGTGAAAGCATTCCGCTCCCCGAGGCAACAACGGGTGTGATCGTGCACAACACGCGTAACGGGGTGGAACGCTTACGGGTTCCACCCGATCTCTTCGAGACGCACTTCGAGGAGATCCACCGCTACATCGCGCGCCGCCTGTCCGACGACGTCGCCGACGACCTGGCCGCCGACGTCTTCCTCGTGGCGCTGCGCGGCGGATACGACGGCGTCAAGGGCGAGGTCAGGCCCTGGCTGTACGGCATCGCCACCAACCTGGTGGCGCGGCATCGCCGTACGGAGGTGAGCCGGTTGAAGGCGCTGGCCCGCGCCGCCGAGCGCCACGTCGAGGACCGCGAGGACGAACTGCTCGACCGCGTGGACGCCGCCCGCTTCACCGGTCCGCTGGCGGGGGCGCTGGCCGGACTCAAACGGCGCGACCGGGACGTGGTCCTGCTGATCGCGCTCAGCGGGCTGACCCACGCGGAGGTCGCCGAGGCGCTCGGCATCCCCTACGGAACCGTCGCGTCCCGGCTCAACCGGGCACGCAAGCAACTGCGCAAGGCTTTGAAGGAGGACGTCGATGGATGAGCTCGACCTGATCTCGCGCGCACTGCCCGAGGCGCGCCCGCTGTCACCCGAGGTCGTGGCACAGGCCCGCGCCCGGGTGGCCACCGCACGGGCACCGAGGCACCGTTCCAGGGCATGGACGTGGACATGGGCGGGGGCCGCGATCGGAACGGCGGCGGTCGTGGGTGTCGTCGCGCTGGTGGCGAACATGGCCGAGCCCGCCGCACCGATCCTCGCCTCGCAGGCGAAACCCAACCAGGCACTGTACGACCTCGCCGACAAGGTGGAGCAGCTCAAGGAGCCGACGACGGGACGGTACTGGTCGGAGCTCAAAAGGGAAGGGGAGGGCGGCAAGACCGCGACGGAGGACCGCTGGGTGCCGCGCGTCGCCGCCGACGACCCGGTGCTGATCAAGAGGAGCTACAAGAAGAGCTGTGTCGTCCACAGGCTCGACCTAGGCGGCAGGTGGCCTGATACCGGCCTCGGAGAGTTCAGCATGGTCGAACTCGGCGCGCTGCCCTCGGATCAGGCGGCGCTCGAACGGAAGCTTCGCGGGTTCCACAAGGTCTGGTACGACAGGGGCTTCAAGGACTCGTTCGAGGACTTCCTCCCGGGGGCGGCCAGCCTGCTGAGCATGCCGGTCAAGCCCGCCGTCAGGGCATCCGTGTTGCGCATCCTGGCGGCGGCGCCGCACACCAGGGTCCACGGCACCGCCACCGACCCGCTGGGCCGCCCCGGCCTGCTCGTGACGTTCGCCAAGCCGGGCGCGGGCGGGACGATCGGCAAGGTGGCGGTCTCCTACCGGACCTTCCTCAACCCCTCGGACGGCAGGTGGCTGGCCGTTGTCGCGCTCGCCGACAAGGACCAGCGGGTCGTGTCGTACAGCGCGCTGGTGTCCGGCGGCTGGGTGGACGAGCGGCCGTTGGTGCCGAAGGGGTGCAAGCTGAAGGGGTGAGGTGGGACGGCCCCGGGCCGCCAGGGTCCGGGGCCGCCGCCGTGTCAGGGGATCGGGGTGTTCATGTCGGTGATGATCTGGGCCGGGGTCAGTGCCCGGTCGTAGATCCGCACCTCGTCGATGAGGCCGTTGAAGTACTCGCCCCAGACGCTGTTGCCGCCGATGCGCAACACACCCCCATCAGTCCTGATATTTCCGGACGTGGTGAAGTAACTGGACTCGACGCCGTTCACGTACATCCGCAGCGTGGCGCCGTCGTAGGTCGCCGCCACGTGGGTCCAGGTGTCCAGCGGCAGCGCGGCGGCGCCGAACAGCCCGCGCTCGGTGCCCGTGTGGATCGCCGCGTGCGGGCGCCCGCTGACGTCCAGCACGTAGGCGAACCCGCCCGCGTACTCCTTCATCAGGATCGTCCGCCACTGCGTGGTGACGGCCGGTCTGACCCACGCCTCCACCGTCATCCCACTGGTCAGCCGCAGGCTGGGGGAGTCGGGCACGGTCACCCACCCCGACCCCCCGCCGAACGCCAGCGCCCCGCCGTACTTCCCGGCCGCCCAGGTGGCGCCTGCGGCGGTGCCGTGGTTGGCGGCGGCGGAGGCGTCGCCCACCGAGGTCCCCGAACCCTCGTTCATCCCGAACGCCGCCACCGGTCCCGGCGGCCCCGCAACGGTCTCGTACGTCGCCGTGTACGTCGCGGGCGTGGCGGGCGCGGTGATGTTGTGCGCGGCGGCGCCCCCGTCCGACCAGGACACGAACCCCTGGTCGCCCTGTGGCGTCGGCGCCGACAGACTGACGCTGGAGCCGACGATGACCGTCCTGGTGAACGGCGTGACGGCCTGCTCGGCGTTGAAGCCGAGCCGCAGGCCGGGCGGCGAGCTGCGCAGCGTGAGCTGCACCGTCTTGGGCTGCAGCAGCACGCTCTGGGTGCCGGTGAGCCCGTGCGCGTCCGTGACCGTCAGGCGCAGCTCCAGGTGCGACGGGTACTCGTGGTCCGGCGCGGGGAAGCTGCCGCTCGCCCCGGTGAACGTGGTGATCTCGTGCTCGTGGCAGCCGCCCGGACAGTGGTGCATGATCAGTTTCCAGCTCATCCGGGAGCCGGGGATCGTGCCGTCCTGGGCGTCGGTGCCGGTGCCCGAGAAGCCGATCGTCTCGCCGACCGCCCAGGTCGTCGCGGCGGTGGGCGTGGTGATGGACGCGGTGGGCGCGGTGTTGCCGACGTTGACCGTCACCGTGGCGTCGCCCTGCCCGCCCCTGCCGTCGCTCACCCGCAGCCGCACCGTCACCGAGCCCGGCTGCGGGTACGTCCGCGACGGCGCGGCGGCGGTGGAGTCGTCGAGGTCGCCGTCGCCGTCCAGGTCCCAGGCGTAGGTGAGCGGGTCGCCGTCGGCGTCCGTGGAGCCGGTGCCGGAGAAGTTCACGGTCAGCGGCGCGGAACCGGAGGTCGCGCTCGCGGTGATGACCGCCGTCGGCGGGGTGTTGTCGTAGACGTAGCGCACGATCGTGCCCGCGTTGATGTCCACCGCGAACAGATCGCCGTTGGGCCCGGTCTCCAGTTCGACCGATCCGACGCCCGAGTCGAACGTGGTGATCGAGGCCGGGTCCGGGAGGCCGTTGGCGCCCTTGGTCATCACCCACACGCACGAGCGGCTGTAGTCGGACAGGAACAGCGCGCCGTCGTAGGGGTCCGGGTAGGGCCCGCCGTTGTAGAAGGCGACGCCGCTGGCGGAGGAGTTGCCGCTGGGGCAGGGGTCGCCGGGCGCGGGCCGGGTGCTGTGGTTCCAGGCGAAGTACGGCGCCGCGTGCGCCGACGGGCCCGAGGCGTACAGGCTCTCGCACAGGTTCAGGTTGAGCGCGTCGTAGCCGCCCTGCCGGTTCGGCCCCTCGTAGCAGGGCCAGCCGAAGTTGGTGACGCCCGCCGTCGGCGAGACGACGCGGTTGATCTCCTCGAAGACGTTCCAGCCGACCTCGCCGATCCACATCTCGGAGGTGCCGGGGCGGGCGGTGAGCCGGAACGGGTTGCGCAGCCCGGTGGCGACGATCCTGCGGGTGCCGGGGTCGGGGCTGGCCGCGCCCGGGTTGCCGGGGGCGCCCGCGCCGGTGTCGGGGTGCACGCGGATCAGCGTGCCGTCGAGGCCGGCGGGATCGGCGGAGGTGCGCACGTCCTGGGCGCGCAGTGCGCCGCCTTCGGCGGCGGGCGGGCTCAGCGCGGTGCCGACGGGGGAGGGCGGGTCGCCGCACGGGTTGTCCGGGGTGACGTCCGAAAGCGGGGAGTTGTCCTGGCCGTAGTCGGCGAAGTTGAAGCTGGCGCCGTCACCGGCGGTCGCGTACAGCATGCCGTCGGCGCCGAACTGCAGGTCGCCGGTGGAGTGGCTCGGGTACTGCTGGCACCAGTCGGTGATCAGCGGGGTCTCCGCGCCGGTGGCCGAGACGACCGACAGGCGGCCGGTGATGAGGCAGCCGTCGCCGGTGGCGCCGGGCGGGGTGGGGCAGGGGTCGTCCGTGGCGCCCGCCGTGCCCCAGCGTGGAGCGTTCCCGCCTGGGACGGCGTCGCGCGCGTACAGGACGTACAGGCGCGGGTCGGCGGGGAAGTTCGGGTGCAGCGCCATGCCGAGCAGGCCGCGGTCCCAGAAGTTGTGGACCTGGGTGCGCAGGTCGGCGTAGACCGACGGGGTGGTGTCCGCGAGGGAGTCGAAGACCTTGACGACGCCGCTCTTCTCGGCCACGAAGACGCGGCCGTCGGCGGCGAACTCGACGTTGGTGGGCCGGGTCAGGCCGCTGAAGACGACCTGTTTCTGGAATCGCGCGGGCAGGGCCTGCGCGGCCGGAGCGGTCATGGCGACCACCCCGGCGACGAGTAAGGCGATGGACAGGGAAGCGCGTAACAGCCGTCTCACGTGGAACCCCCAGTGACTCGGTGGCGCCCCCGTTCGCCGATATCTCGACTTATCGCAATGAATCGGGGGTCTGTCACCGGGCCTGTCCACATGTGGACAGGGATGCTCCTATCGATGTCAAGCCGCGAGTTCATGATCGTTCGTGGTGATGATCTGGTAGAGCTCG
>NZ_BAAAHQ010000066.1:0-2954 GCF_039525605.1 Nonomuraea longicatena
AAACAGCCGCATAGGCTACGCCCATAAGACGGCTGTCCGGAATCACCGCGGCCCCTCAAATTCTGAGGGCCACGGAGATTCCGGACAGCCGCGCAGCTTGGTCAGTGCCTTCCAGCTCTTCAGGGTCGCAACGGCACGCTCGCCGATGGCTCGGATGCGAGCGTGGGCGCGGTTGACGTCTCGCTAGCCGCGTGACAGCCAGGGCCGATAGCGATGCCGCTTGAACGGTGTGCGGATCGTGCCGCCCGCTCCTTGACAGCACTTGTCCGCGAAGATCTTCACGCCAGCACTCGTCAAGGTGTCGATCAGACCGACCGTCCGAGCTTGGGAGATGTCGTGAATGGCGCCCGGCAGCGCTGGTGAAGCCCACACCAGCCGGCCCACCGGGTCGGCCAAGCGGTCAATCGGGATGAGGGTGCCGTCCAAGATGGCATAGGCCAGCCGGGCCGCGCGCTGGACCGCAGCCCGCACGTCGCCGGCTAGGGCGGTCACAAGGTCGACGGCTTCGCCGAGTAGCACTAGGAGACTTCTGATGATGTTGCTGGTCAGGCTTCCGATCATGTAGGTCGAGGATCAGGCTGGGCAGCATGATGGGGCATCGTCCCGAGCGGCCGGTAGGGCCGGATGTATGGAACACCTGCCGGGAGTTGATCCCGGCAGGCAGCGTGTACGCGTTCTTGGCCGAACATCGAGATGAGCTGCTGCCCGAGGAGATGTTCACCGACCTGTACGCCGCGACCGACGGCCGGCCGAGCCTCCCGCCGCAGGTGCTGGCGTGTGTGACGGTCCTGCAGGTGCTGCTGCACCACTCCGATCCCGAGGCCGCGCTGGCGGTGCGCTGTGATCTGCGCTGGAAGCCGCCTGCGGGCTGGGCCTACACGATCGCGGCTCCGATCCGTCGCTGCTGGTGTATTTCCGGCAGCGGTTGCGCCGCTCCGGTGATCCGAACCGGATCTTCGCCCGGGTCAGCCGGGTGGCCGCGGCCAGCGGGGCCCTGCGCAGCCGGATGCGGCGAGTACTGGACTCGGCGGTGCTGCAGGACGCGGTAGCGACCCAGGACACCATCACCCAGCTGATCACGGCGATACGGCGGGCGGGCCGGCAGGTGCCCGGCGCCGCCCAGCTGATCGCCGAACGCTGCCAGGCCACCGACTACACCGATCCGGGCAAGCCCGCGATCACCTGGAACGACGCCACCGCGCGTCAGGAGCTGGTCTCCGGCCTGGTCAACGACGCGCTCACCGTGGTGGAGGCATTCCAAGCGGCCGCCATCGCCGGCGAACTGAGTGACGACGCGGCTCAGGCCCTGGCGCTGGTGGCTGGCCAGGACGTCGAGGCGGCCGAGGGCTCCGACGGCTCCGACGGACGCTGGCGGATCGCCCGCAAGGTCGCTCCGGACCGGGTCATCTCCACCGTCGACGATCAAGCCCGGCACGTGCACAAAACCGTGCACGATCGCCAGGACGGCTACAAGGCCCACGTCGTGATCGAACCCGATACCGGGCTGTTCACCGCTGCGCGGCTGACCATGGCCAGCGGAGCCGGCAACCACGAGGCGGTCATCGGCGTGGACCTGCTGAGCGAACCATCCGCCGAACCTGCCACGTTCGAGGTGCTGGGCGATACGGCCTACGGCACCGGCGACGCCCGCGCCGCGCTCGCCGAGGCCGGGCACACCGTCATCTTCAAACCCGCACCGCTGCGCCCGGCTGTGGCCGGCGGCTTCACCATCGACGACTTCATCGTGGACGAAGCCGGCGGCACCGTCATCTGCCCGGCCGGGGTGAGACGGCACATCACCGCGGCGCGGTCGGTGACCTTCGGCGTCGCCTGCCGCTCCTGCCCACTGCGCGAGCGCTGCACCACCAGCAAGGACGGCCGCTCCCTGCAACTGCACCCCTATGACGCCCTGTTACGCCAGGCCCGCCGGCAATGGGTCACCGACCCCGGCCTGCAAGCCGTCTACCGGCGGCACCGGCCCATGGTCGAACGCTCCATCGCGTGGCTGATCGGCGCGGACGGCGGCGCCCGCAAGCTCCGCTACCGCGGTGTGCTGCGCAACGACCTCTGGCTCCACCTACGAGCAGCCGCCCTGAACCTGCGCCGCCTGATCAACCTCGGACTCGCCCACGCTCAGGGCACCTGGACGCTACGGCCGGCCACCGGCTGAGGCCATCCAGCGGGCAACAACCCAGGGCCGCTTCACCCTCAAACCTCGATCGCCAGACCTTCAGCCCGTGATCCATTACGCCAGCAACATCTTCAGAGGGGTCCTAGGCGGTGGTGCGGAATCGAGGCACGGTAAGACAGCAACCAGGCTCCCGGTTGGGGCATCGGATCTTGGTCGACTGCTGTCTTACCGGGAGCTTCCTCTCAACGCCACCGTTCTGTGCACGCCCATCGTGACCAGCGCCGTCAGGTTGGAAAGAGTTCAGCGCCCTCTCTTTCGAAGCGCACATTCAGCAGATCGAACGTCACAGAGGAGGCCCTTACTGGTGCTCGATAGAATTTCGACCTCATCTGTTCATTACCGCTGCAATGACTACTGCGATCCAGAAAGGATACGCTCAAGTTTAGAGCGCACACTGCGAATAAGAGTGTGGCCGGGCTCAAAAAGCCGTTCACATTTAGCTAGCGTCGATTCATACAGCTGGATCGCCTCATCCAAGCGTCCCGCTACTTCATAGGCAGCCGCGAGATTGTGACCGCTGGCCAAAGCATCGGGGTGTTCGGCACCCAGGGTCTGTTCCCGCCTCCTCAGCGTCGCCTCATGTAGTCGGATCGCCTCGCCCGTGCGTCCCGCCGCCTGGTAAGCGACCGCGAGGCTGTTGCGGGTGCTAAGGATATGGGGATGATCGGGATCCAAGAGGCGCTCACGGCTGGTCAACGTCGCCTCATACAGGGGGGCTCTCCCCGAAGTGTGGACACCAGTCGTCATGCGGCGAGCAGCACCC
>NZ_BAAAHQ010000067.1:0-5287 GCF_039525605.1 Nonomuraea longicatena
CTGCCGGTGGCCAGCAGCGGGGTGCCGTCGGGGAGTGTCGCGAAGGCAATCGCGTATACCGGGCTTGTGTTGCCGGTCAGAGTGGTGCGGCGGTGCCCGGTGGTGGGGTTCCACAGGCGCACCCGGCCATCGCGGCTGCCGGTGGCCAGCAGCGGGGTGCCGTCGGGGAGTGTCGCGAAGGCAATCGCATACACCAGGCTGGTGTGGCCAGTCAGAGTGGTGTGACAGCGCCCGGTAACCGGGTCCCACAGCCGGACCGCGCCGCCGTCTTGGCTGTTCGTGGCTAGTATTGAGACGCCGTCTTCCAGGGTGCCAAACACTACTGCAGAGACCCCGCTTGTATGGTCGGGCGGACCGTCTGCGCTGGTGACGCTGGTGGAGTCCCACAGTCGCACCGTATGGTCGTGGCTACCAGTTGCCAGCATCGAGGTGCCGTCGGGGACGATGGTGAAGGCGAGTGCGGATACTGGGCCGGTGTGGCCAGTCATCGTGGTGTGGTGTGTGTCGGTGGCCGAGTTCCACAGGCGGACGGTGCCGTCGTGGCTGCCGGTGGCGAGTAGGGGGGTGCCGTCGGGCAGGGTGCCGAAGGCGATCGCGTGCACCGGGCTGGCGCTACCAGTGAGAGTGGTGTGGTGTGCGCCGGTGGCCGGGTTCCACAGGCGGACGGTGCCGTCGTGGCTACCGGTGGCGAGTAGAGGGGTGCCGTCGGGCAGGGTGCCGAAGGCGACGGCGGAGATTGTGCTGGTGTGGCCGGTCAAGCTACCGGACGTGAGGCCGGTTGTGGGGTCCCATAGGCGGACGGTGCCGTCGTGGCTGCCGGTGGCGAGTAGAGGGGTGCCGTCGGGCAGGGTGCCGAAGGCGACGGCGGAGACCTTGTTGTTGTGGCCGGTCGGGGTGGTGAGTTGCTGGCCAGTGGCCGGGTCCCACAGCCGCACCTGGCCGTCGTGGCTACCGGTGGCGAGTAGAGGGGTGCCGTCGGGCAGGGTGCCGAAGGCGACGGCGGAGATTGTGCTGGTGTGGCCGGTCAAGCTACCGGACGTGAGGCCGGTTGTGGGGTCCCATAGGCGGACGGTGCCGTCGTGGCTACCGGTGGCGAGTAGAGGGGTGCCGTCGGGCAGGGTGCCGAAGGAGATCGCGTTTACCGCATCATTGTGCCCTGTGAGAGTTCTGTGGAAAACGGACGGCATCACATGTGCCCAGCGGGGCCGTAGCACCAACCGATGTGTTGGCGGGAAGACGCTGGCGATATGGGGGGCATACGCCAGGGCTGTGAGTCGTAGGATCCCCGCTCGTTCGTCGGGACTGGCCATGGCGAGGTTATGGGCGGCCCGCCAGTAGACTTGGGTCTGCGCATGCCGGCATGAGTTGACAGCACCCAGCACTTCGATGAGTCGCTCGGAGTCAGCGTACGCGAGATAGCCCGGTTCCCCGCTCACCTCTCCGAGGCGCTCGGCGGGAGCGGCGTGCGCAGCCAGATGGCGTAGCACATAGGGGTCGGCATCGGCCCAATCCCGGCGGGGCGGCCCCTCCCCGGATTGCTCGGCCGACGGGGCGACGCTGCGGAGAAGGGCATCGGTGATCGCCTGTTGGATCTCGCGCTCATTCATGGAGCGCCTCTTGAAGTAGTCGGCGAACGCCTGATGGTAGAGCCGGTAGACGGCCTGTCCGTCCTCGCTGGACTGGCTCACGTGGTAGCCGGCATGGTCAAGAAGCCAGTCGACATCTTCGACCCCATAGGTCGTTCCGGGAGTCGCCAGCGCCGTGGCCGCCAATGCCCACAACTGCCTTGGGAACCCAGCGCCCTCCGCCCAAGCCAGGGGAGTAAGGAGTTCCCGCACTCGTATTTCGTCAGGTCCGAACCGTGCGAGGTCTCGGGCGAAGACGTCTTGAACCTGTCCATGAAGGTAGTCGACCGCCTCGGCCGAGCCGAGATCGAGCCGGGTCGCCCGTGCGGCGAGCGCATGGGCGACAATCCTGGCGAACAGGAAAACCTGCCCGCTGGCCTTGGCCACCGCGTGTGCCACGGTCTCGGCCCCCTGAGCATCCGTGCTGTAAGGAGAAGTCGGCGTTGTAAGGCGCCGCTTGACATAGGCAGCGATTGCCGCCTCGGTCCCCGGATCGCTGTCCAGGATGTGCACGTTCTCCTGGCCTGGGTCCAGCAGCTCGAGGAGCGGCCCTTGTCCAACCATTCCGCCAGCGGGTTCCTTCCCCGCGATGTGTGCACGGGTCCCGACCACGACTTGGGCTTCGGGCAGCGCGGTGAGAGGTCGGATCAGGTCGGTCACGATGGCGAGGACGGAGTCCGGCCGCGCTTCGTCGAGCGCATCGACGATCACTCGTACCCGGCGGCCCAGCCGTTGCACCGACTCCATCAGTTCCTTGCCCGCCCGCCAGCCTCCAGCAGGAGTGGCGATGCCCAGCCCGGCGGCTAGCACGTCCTGGCACTGAGCCAGCGACTTGTTCTTGGCGTGGATGGCGACGTCGATCAGACCCACAGATGGAATCGTGTCCGCTTCGGCATCCGCTAGTGCACCCTCGGCCTCAGCGATCCGCCGGTATGCAGGATCGGACAGGGTCGCGATTCGCCCGAGCACCGCCGATTTCCCTGCCCCGGGTGATCCAGTGACGACCCGTAGGCCGGGTGGTCCTTCCCTGAGCCAGAAAACCAGTTCGGCGAGTAGCAGGGTGCGGCCAAAGAAGAACCACCCGGTCTCGTCGACCTCTACCCCACGTGCGGCCTCCCGAAAATGATCCTTTAGCCCGAGGTCGAGGATGCGACGCTGCCGCTGAATCTGCGTGTGTGCGTCGGCAGTGGGCAGACCTGGGACCGCACGGGGATTGAGGAAGACGCGATGTTGGAGACCGTCGGTCCAGAAATGAGCTGTTGGCTCCGTCGTCTGGCCCATCACGACAGCTTCCAACACCTCCTCGGGTTTTACCCGTTCGTTGCCTGGCGCCCAGGCGTGACCAGTGCCACCTCCGCGCAGCACATCGACAAACCGCTCGATGAAGTGGCCATCCTGGGTCTGCTCGTATGGTCCGCAGGAGGAGATGACTGATACGGCAGGTCGGCCCTCGGGAGTGGTGAGTTCAACCAGCGCCTTACCTACGGCCTGCGTCACCTCCTGGGCAGAAGCGCCCGAGTAACAGGTGTCAAGAACGATGACTGCATAGCGGAAATGCCAAGTGACGAGCAGGGTCACAAGCGCATTCGCGCTGATCGCGTTAGATGCGTTGATCCGCGATTCCTCTTCAGGAGAATCCTGTACCAGAAGGAACTCTCCTGCGGGCCGACGCACTCCATGTCCCGCCCAGTAGACGACCAGTGCGTCGGACTCCTCGGGCCCGTTGCCAAGTAGTTCCAATACTCGCGCGTGGGTGCCGCCGTAAGCCAAGCTGGGCAGTTCGTGATTGAACCCTCCAGCTGACAATGTTTCACACAGTGTCGGCACCAAATGCCGGACGTGTTCCAGGTTGTCGTGGTGGTCATAGGAGACCATGCCGACGACGATGAACGAGCCACGGCCAGTGGGGACCTCGCTCACTGCCGGACTCCTCGACGGTTACTTGACGAACTCGTTGCTGCCATGATGGCGTGCGGTGAACATACCGCATCCGCGATGGGGGCAACCGATGCCGGATCGTATTGACGACTTGATCGTCGTCATCCCAGGTATCCTCGGCAGCGTCCTGGAGCGCGGCGGGAAACCGATCTGGGACCACTCCCTTGCGGCGATGCGCCACGTGTTGCCGCCTCGTAGGTTGGTCTCTGCGCTTAGCCTCGATGATGGCGACGACGTGCGACCGGTCGGCTTGATCAACGGGCTGCACATCGTGCCCGGCTTGTGGGGTATCGATGGTTATGGCCCGCTCTTGAACTACCTTCGCCGGCAGTTCGACGTCAGTCGTGGCAACCTGATCGCCTTCCCCTACGACTGGCGTCTGTCGTGTGCGGTTAATGCGCGCAGACTTGGCGTCACCGTGGAACGGGAACTGACCCGTCTTCGGGAACATGTGCCTACCGCCAAGGTGACGTACATATGTCACTCAATGGGAGGCCTGATAGCCCGCTACTACCTGGAGGTCCTTGGTGGTCGAGCCTTCGCACGCCGACTGATCACCATTGGAACGCCCCACCAGGGTGCTGCCAAGGCCGCCGCGGCCCTATGTCTGGGCCTCGCTCCCGGGGCGCGGGCCAGAGTCGGACGTTTCGGCCGGGTCCTAGACGACTTGGACGAGGTCGTTCGGACCTTTCCTTCGGTGTACGAGCTGTTGCCCACCTACCGTTGCGTCGACGACGGTACCGGCGAGCTCCGCCACCTCCTTGGATCCGGCGTCCCCATCGACACCTCGCGTATTCGTGAGGGAGCGACGTTCCACCACGATATCGCCTTGGCGGCCCAGAAAAACGGCCCCAGCCTGCACGAGACTTATCTGTTTGGCGGTCACAGGCACAAAACCGTGCTTAGCCTTCAGCTCACCTCCGCACAAGTAGTTCCGCTACATACCTGGAACGGTGAAGCCGTCAGAGGCGACGGCACCGTGCCCCGATTCGCTACGGCTCTCCCTGAGGCGACCTCCGACACAGACGTCCGCTACTCCGGCGACCGTCATTCCGTCCTCGCCGGCGCCAAGCACCTGTTCGACGCTCTTCATGCGATTCTCACGTCGCAGCCGATCCGCAAGTACCAGGGCCGGGAACTGGGTCTCGGCCTCGATCTACCCGAACTTGTCCCCATGGGCGAGGCCGTGCCAATCGAGGTCGAGGCGGTGGACAACCGCCTTGCGCTCATCGTCAGCGCTGCCCACGATGAGACGGGAGAAATTGTGCGTGGATTGCTGCTGCGGAATCTGGGGGATGGCCGCTACGCCACGGACCTGATCTTGCCGAAGCCCGGTGCGTGGCGCGTCACTGTAAGCGCCCCTGGTCGGATACCGGTCGAGCCTGTGAGCGACATCGTCATGGCGGTGGACCCGATGTAGATCTGTCGTACGGCACCCGGCGCCGTCACCAGGCTGTAGGACGAATGACCCGGGTGTGTGATTCGCGGAGAAGTGAAGACCTTCATCTCTGGCGGCCGATTTCGTGGTGACCGGCCACACACTCTTGGTCCGCGCTGCGTGTCATTGGCCGCTGATGCGACGCGAATCCTGCGATGCCAAAGTCCAGTCGCTCCTTGTGGACGCCTGCGCCCGCCGACTACAGAGGTTCCATCTGCGCTTTCTGGTGCGGCTAGATGAGTAAGTCCTAAGTTGGGTCAGTGGTCGTAGGCGATCAGAGATCGGG
>NZ_BAAAHQ010000068.1:0-1078 GCF_039525605.1 Nonomuraea longicatena
GCCGAACGGCGATCGGATCGTCGAGACCGACGACATCGACCACTTCGGCAACCGCCGCCTGCGCAGCGTCGGCGAGCTCATCCAGAACCAGGTCCGCCTGGGCCTGGCCCGCATGGAGCGCGTCGTTCGCGAGCGGATGACCACCCAGGACGTCGAGGCGATCACGCCGCAGACCCTGATCAACATCCGCCCGGTCGTCGCCTCGATCCGCGAGTTCTTCGGCACCTCGCAGCTGTCGCAGTTCATGGACCAGACCAACCCGCTCGCCGGCCTGACGCACAAGCGGCGTCTGTCCGCGCTGGGCCCCGGTGGTCTGTCCCGTGAGCGGGCCGGCTTCGAGGTCCGCGACGTGCACCCGTCCCACTACGGCCGCATGTGCCCGATCGAGACGCCGGAAGGCCCGAACATCGGCCTCATCGGCTCGCTGGCCTCCTACGGCCGCATCAACGCCTTCGGCTTCGTCGAGACGCCCTACCGCAAGGTCGTCGACGGCAAGGTGACCGGCCAGGTCGACTACCTCACCGCCGATGAGGAGGACCGTTACGTCAAGGCGCAGGCCAACACCATCCTCAACGCCGACGGCAGCTTCGCCGAGGCGCGGGTCCTCGTCCGCACCAAGGGCGGCGAGACCGAGCTGATGCGGGCCGAGGAGGTCGACTACATCGACGTGTCGCCGCGCCAGATGGTGTCGGTCGCCACCGCGATGATCCCCTTCCTGGAGCACGACGACGCCAACCGCGCGCTCATGGGCTCCAACATGCAGAGGCAGTCCGTGCCGCTGCTCAAGAGCGAGGCGCCGCTGGTCGGCACCGGCATGGAGTACCGTGCCGCGACCGACGCCGGCGACGTCATCAGCGCCGAGAAGCCCGGTGTGGTCGAGGAGGTCTCGGCCGACTACATCACTGTCATGAACGACGACGGCACCCGCACCACCTACCGGGTGGCCAAGTTCAAGCGTTCCAACCAGGGCACCAGCTTCAACCAGAAGCCGATCGTGGTCGAGGGCGACCGCGTCGAGACCAACCAGGTCATCGCCGACGGCCCCTGCACCGACCAGGGCGAGATGGCGCTGGGCAAG
>NZ_BAAAHQ010000069.1:0-1078 GCF_039525605.1 Nonomuraea longicatena
GCCGAACGGCGATCGGATCGTCGAGACCGACGACATCGACCACTTCGGCAACCGGCGGATCCGGAGCATCGGCGAGCTCATCCAGAACCAGGTCCGGCTGGGCCTGGCCCGCATGGAGCGCGTCGTTCGCGAGCGGATGACCACCCAGGACGTCGAGGCGATCACGCCGCAGACGCTGATCAACATCCGCCCGGTCGTCGCGTCCATGCGGGAGTTCTTCGGCACCTCGCAGCTGTCGCAGTTCATGGACCAGACAAACCCGCTGTCGGGGCTCACGCACAAGCGGCGTCTCAACGCGCTGGGGCCGGGCGGGTTGTCGCGGGAGCGGGCCGGCTTCGAGGTCCGTGACGTGCACCCGTCCCACTACGGCCGCATGTGCCCGATCGAGACGCCCGAGGGGCCGAACATCGGGCTCATCGGCTATCTCGCGTGTTTCGGGCGGCTCAACGCCTTCGGCTTCATCGAGACGCCCTACCGCAAGGTCGTCGACGGCAAGGTGACCGGCCAGATCGACTACCTGACGGCCGATGAGGAGGACCGGTTCGTCAAGGCGCAGGCCAACACCATCCTCAACGCCGACGGCAGCTTCGCCGAGGCGCGGGTCCTCGTCCGCACCAAGGGCGGCGAGACCGAGCTGATGCGGGCCGAGGAGGTCGACTACATCGACGTGTCGCCGCGCCAGATGGTGTCGGTCGCCACCGCGATGATCCCCTTCCTGGAGCACGACGACGCCAACCGCGCGCTCATGGGCGCGAACATGATGCGTCAGTCGGTGCCGCTGCTGAAGAGTGAGGCGCCGCTGGTCGGCACCGGCATGGAGTACCGTGCCGCCACGGATGCCGGTGACTCCGTCAGCGCCGAGAAGCCCGGGGTGGTCGAGGAGGTCTCGGCCGACTACATCACGGTGATGAACGACGACGGCACCCACACGACGCACCGGGTGGCCAAGTTCAAGCGCTCCAACCAGGGCACCAGCTTCAACCAGAAGCCGATCGTGGTCGAGGGCGACCGCGTCCAGGCGGGTCAGGTCATCGCCGACGGCCCCTGCACCGACCAGGGCGAGATGGCGCTGGGCAAG
>NZ_BAAAHQ010000070.1:0-35535 GCF_039525605.1 Nonomuraea longicatena
CTCGCGATCACGCTGTGATCAGCAGGCGCCCGCCGAAGATGAAAACAGCTCAGTCGTTGCCGCGGCATACGAGCTGCGACTGCGGCATCGGCCTCCCCTTTCGGTAAGCCATAGAGGGTGCTCGCAGACTCGAAGAGGGCTTTTATGTATCGAGACGTCTGCAAGATCCCCGGAATGCGGGCGGATTCGTAAACGCAGAGCAGGTCGGTGTTTTCGTACAGCGGGATCGCCCGCGACTGAATGTGTTTCTGTCCGGCTCGCAGCTGTCGATGCCAGTCGACCCACATCTGTTCGATCTCTCGCTGCACCGCAACAAGTTCCGGGATCATCCGGGCGACGCCGCACGCGATGCACCATGCCCGGATGTCGTCTTCGGAGGGATTCTGTTGCCCGTGCTCTATCCTGCTGATCTTGGTGTTGTGCAGGCCGGACAGCTGGGCAAGTCGACGCCCGGTGAGGCCCGCATCCTTGCGGAGGTCGCGGAGTCGGACGCCGAAAGCCTGCTTGGCTGATATTGCTTGTTCGGACACAGCGGATCAGACGGGCTGATATTCCCGATGCGGAATCGAAAGATCCCAGACGGCGTTGAAGGCGGCTGTGCAGAGCTGGATCACTGTGGGATCCGTGTAGAGTTGGCGTTGCACGACTTCGCCGTTCCCTGAGAAAACTGCGAAAACAACCACCTCTTCATCGAACATCCAGAAGTCGTTGCCTGGCAGTGCTATCCCCGATGTGAGTCGCCGGGGAACCCAGTGAATCGCCTCTCCGGCCTCCACGCTGGGACCGACCACATCATAGGCGAAGCGGCGATACTCCGACAGCGGCTCAGAGACGATGCAGGCGCGCCGATAGTGCCTGCCTTCGGCAGTGGCCTGGCGAATGCGGTCGCACCAGGGAGCCATCCAGGCCAGATCGTCCGGCTCCCCGGCTTTCCATGCCGCGAATCTTTCGCGCTCCAGATTGCTGGTGGCGTATTCATCTCGTAGTTCCAGATGAACAGCTTCACGTTTGAAGCTCGCGAAATACTTACGTCGTTCTTCAGCCGAGATCAGTTCCATAACGCTCCTTAGCGTATCTGCGGACCAAGAGGTCTATCAGCGACTCGGGAACCTCGACCGAGGTCTCGAAGGGCTTCAGAGCCACCAGTTGCGCGACCACCTGGGATTCCTCTCGTCGGTCGCCCTGGACGATCCAGGTGTCCCGGTTGGTTCGATAGAAGGTCGCGCAGTCCTCGCCGGGAACGGAGTCGGGGTCCTTGCAGTAGAACGTGAGATCCAGGTCGTCAGCAGGCTTGGGAGTTTGCATGGCTTTGCGACCTCCGTTGTCCGGTGAGCGTCTTCAACGACCATCGTCCGGATCGCCGGTCGGGTCAAGGTCTGCCGTCCAACTGAGTTATGGCGACGTCAGCACGCGCGCTCATCACGACCATGGGCGGCGACCGACAAGAAGCTCAGGCAGGGACGCCCGCCCGCGCGACGAACTGCCCGCCGATCGTGACGCCCCGGCCAGGCGCCATGCCCGTCCCGGGTATGGCGTGACGGGGAGGCCCTTCGGCGAGGCCACCCGTCACAGCTCCCCGGACTCCAGGCGGGCGAGGGCGCGGTCGAGTTCGGCGGGGCCGTCGAGTTCGGGGTCGTCCGACCACTCCATCCAGATGAGGACCATGATCCCGATGACCGCGCCCAGGACGTCGCGCAGCCGGGGGTCGGCGACGTCCAGGCCGGAGCGCTCGGCCACGGCCCGCCGCATGTCCTTGAGCATGCCGGGGCTGCGGCGCAGGTTGGCCACCACCAGCTCGGGGACGGTCGCGGAGAACACCTCGCGCGCGTGACCGGCGGCGATCTCCTCGGGGGTCTGGGTGGCGAAGGCCGCCCGGAAGGCGCCGCGCAGTACGGCGACCGGCTCGCCCGGTGGTTGCGCGGCCAGTGCCTCCATGATCGGCGGGAAGTCGTCGAGGACGGCGACGTCCTCCTTGGTCGGGAAGTAGCGGAAGAAGGTCGCGGGGGAGACCTCGGCGGCCTCGGCGATGTCCTCGACGGTCGTGGCGTGGTAGCCGCGCTCACGGAAGAGCCGGAACGCCTCGCGGGCGATCGTCGCCCGCGTCTTGGCCTTCTTGCGCTCGCGTAGTCCGCCGGTGCCCATGGCCCTCATTCTGCCGGATCCGGTGGTTCCATCGAATGAAGGGAAGCTCTTAAAAGAGAGCTTCCTCTCGTAATGCTGGTGTACGGGGCGTGGTGGCTTCCGGTCGCCTGGTAGCGATCCTGCCCATCTGTGCTAAATTCTGGCCATGCGGCCAAATTTCAGATCAGACGGCCAGGAATTCGAACTCCGGCCACCCCGACACCCCCTTCCGGCCCGCGCGATCCTGTGGTGGACCGCGCAGGTCCTGGTCCCGGTGCTGCCCACCGTGCTCACCCTGGGACTGCTGGCGCTGCTCATCCCGCCCGCCCGGCTGTGGCTGCTGGTCTCGCTGGCCGCCGTCGGCGTGCCCGGCCTGGCGTACGCGCTGATCGTGCCGCGCCTGCAGTACCGGGTGCACCGGTGGGAGGTCACAGAGGACGCGGTCTACGCCGCCTCCGGGTGGCTGTGGCAGGTCTGGCGGGTGGCGCCGATGTCGCGCATCCAGACCGTGGACACCGTACGGGGGCCGATCCAGCAGTTGTTCGGCCTGTCGGCGGTGAAGGTCACCACCGCCTCCGCCGCCGGGTCGATCAAGATCGGGGGTCTGGACCGCGACCTGGCCGCCGCCCTCGTCGAACACCTCACCGCCAGGACCCAGGCCGTGCCGGGGGAGGCGACGTGAGCGCCTGGCAGCGGCTCGACCCGCGCATGGTCGGGGCGGAGGTCGCCCGGGTGGTCGCGCCGATGGTCCCCGCCACGGCCGCCGTCGCCGTCGCGGGGATCGGCTGGCGCACGCTCGTCCCGCTCGCCTGCCTGCTGGCCGCCCTCGCGGGGGTCGCGGGCGCCGGGCTCGCACGACACCACTCCACCCGCTACCGCATCACCGACGAACTGGTCGAACTGCGTACCGGGCTGCTGTTCCGGCGCTCCAGGTCCGTGCCGCGCGAGCGGGTGCGGGCCGTGGACGTGACGGCCGGGCCGGTGCAGCGGCTGTTCGGGCTCGCGGTCCTGCGCCTCGGCACCGCCGACCAGGAGGCCGGGCTGAGCCTGAACGCGCTCTCGCGCACGGACGCCGAACGGCTGCGCGTCCTGCTGTCGGACGGCGGCGCGGCGCTCCCGACGGAGTGGCCCGGCGGGCAGGCAGCGGGTGAGGGGGCGCGCCCCACGGATCGGCGCGGCACGCGGGCGGCGGGCGACGGGGGCCTTGCCGCACTGCGCCCGCGCTGGCTGCTGTACGCGTTGCTCAGCAGCTGGTCGCCCCTCATCGGCCTGGCGCCCGTCGGCGTGCTGTTCCGGGTGCTGGACATCTTCGGCGTCGAGCCGTCCGAGGTCGCCTTCCTGCGCACGTTCTGGGGCGCGGTCACCTCGATCCCGCCGCTGGTGGCGGGCCTGCTCGGGGTCCTCGCCGCGCTGCTCGCCGGAGCCGCAGGGGTCTCGCTCCTGCACGTCGAGATGTGGTGGCGCTTCCGGCTGACCCGCGAGCCCGGCGGCCTCCGCGTCCGGCGCGGGCTGCTCACCACCCGCTCGCTGTCCCTGCCCGCCGAGCGGATGCGCGGCGTCGAGCTGACCGAGCCGCTGCCGCTGCGCTGGGGCGGCGGCGCGAGCCTGCGCGCCCTCGTCGTCGGGGCCGACCCCGACGACGACGAGGAGCGCACCTCCGCCGACCTGCTGCCGCCCGCCCCCCGCCGGGTCGCGCTCCGGGTGGCCGAGCAGGTGCTCGGCGCGCCCGACCTCACGGCCCCGCTGCGCCCGCACCCACCGGCGGCGCGGCGGCTGCGGCTGGCGCGCGCGCTCTGGCCGCTCGCCCTGCTCGCCGTGCCGCTCTGGGCGCTCGGCGCCTGGCTGAGCTGGGTGCCGGACCTGCTGTGGCTGCTCGCGCCCGCCTGCCTGCTCGTCACGCTGCCACTGGCGGTGGACTCCGCCCGCAACCTCGGACACGGCCTCTCCGGCCCCCACCTCCTCACCCGGTACGGCGCCGCCCGCCGCCGTACGGCGGCCGTCCGCAAGGACGCGGTCATCGGGTGGAAACTGAGCAGATCCCCCGCCCAGCGCCGCAGGGGCCTGATGACGCTGACGGCGACGACCGCCGTGGGCAGCCAGCGGGTCAAGGACGTGACCCCGGCGCAGGGCGTCGCCTTCGCGGAGGAGGCGGTCCCCGGCCTGCTGGCACCGTTCAGACGAACCGCCTGAGGCTCGCCACGACGCCGGGTCGCCCGGTGGGGTGGGCGCACCCTCAGTGCCGGCTCACGAAGGTTTGCGCAGGACCTCGGTCAGGGCGGCGATGCTGTCCTCGCCGTGGCCCGCGGCGACGGCTCGCCGTACCAGGTCGTCGAGCGGCGCCTGCCAGGACGTGTCCACGCCGGTCTCCTTCGTGAACTCGGCGTTGAGCTCCGCGTCGGACAGGAACAGTTTCACCGCCGAGGCACCGTCGCCGTAGTCGCCGCTGTCGATCTCCTTCGCGTAGACCGGCAGCTGCGACCTGATCATGTCCAGCCACTTCTCGGAGTAGCGGACCATGCTCGCCACCGGCAGCCCGCGCGCCTGGACGGCCGCCGCGCCCTGGAAGAACCCCGTCAGCGCGGGCAGCAGCGTGGCACCCACCGCCATCTCGTACAAGGCGGCCAGATCGACGTCGTCGCCCAGATGGACGGTGTCGCCGCCCAGCACGCGCAACGTGGCCTCGTACGCGTCGAAGACGGCCCGCTCGCCGCTGTAGTAGAGCAGCGTGTCCGCCGCGCCCACCGCCGACGGGACGTTCTTCACCGCCCCCGCGAGCACCCGGGCGCCGCGTGCGACGGCCCAGGCGGCGAACGCGCGGGCGCCTGCGGGGGAGCCGCTGTTCAAGGTGACGAGGTCCCGTCCGCGCAGGTCGGCGGGCTCCAGCGCCGCGCGGGTGTCCTCGAACGTGGACAGGCACGCGACGATCAGCGGGTTCGCCGCGACGGCCGCAGCGGCATCCGCCGCCTGAACGGCGCCGAGGGCCACGAGCGGTGCGGCCTTGGCGGGTGTGCGGTTCCACACGGTGGTGGGGTGCCCGGTGGCGAGAAAGGTCTCGGCCAGCGCGCGGCCCATGGAACCCAAACCGATGACAGTTACCGAATTCATGCCACCCATGCTGGTAGCAGCGCTTACTCTTCATCAAGTACCGACATTTTTGTTCGTGCTGGAGCGGCGATGAAGTTCAGCTGTGGTCTCGACGCGGCCATCTACGTCATGGGCGGCAAGTGGAAGGGGCTGATCCTGTTCTGGCTCGGCGTGCAGCCGATGCGGTTCGGGGAGCTGAGGCGGGCCGTGACGGGGATCAGTGAGCGCATACTCACCCTGCAGTTGCGCGAACTGGAGCACAGTGGCCTGGTGCACCGCGAGGATTTCCAGGAGGTGCCGCCGAGGGTCGAGTACTCACTGACCGACTTCGGCCGCACCCTGGTCGAGGCCATGGAGCCGCTCGGCGACTGGGGAGAGCGCAACCAGTCCCGCCTGGAGGCGCTACCTCCCAAGTAATCGCGCGATCGACGGCACCTCGGCAGGATCTTCCCCATGAGGCACGAAAACACCGTGCCCGCAACGGATGCTGAGGATCTGATGAAGAGAATCGCCACTCTGGCCGTCGCCGTCGCCGCAGCGGGAACCCTGTTCTCCGGCGCCGCCCACGCCGCCACCGCGAGCGAGGAACTGCCCAACGTCTCCGTCTCCGGTACGGCCATCGGAACGTTCCAGCCGGGAACCACCGGCACCTATGTGATCGACGTGGAGAAGTCCGGCGGACCGCTCTACAGCCAGTTGTTCAAGCTCGACGCGTATGTGAACAAGGGCCAGGTGGTCACGGGTGTCGAGCACGTGACGAACAACTGCGAGTACGCCTTCTTCGCCGCGACCTGTGACATCCTCGGCCTTCAGCAGAAGCCGAAGCAGCAGGTCAAGGTGCACGTCAAGGTGCTCAGCTCGGCCACCGGGCCGATGACGCTGGACGTCAGCGGAATCACGAGCGTGACCGAGCAGACCCTCGACGACAACCGTGTGATCATCAACGGCTCCTGACCGCTTCGCGGGGCCGCTCCTTCCGCCCGGCCCCGCAATCCCCCGACCCCCGGACCCCGCTGTTCCGGGGGTCGTCCGTCACGACCAGGTTCGCTCGGCGTACTCCTCGAAGGAGATCGGGTCGCGGCCGAGCACCTGTCGCACCGCTTCGGTCGCCTCGGCCACGTGTCCGGCGTTCATGGCCTCGTACATGGAGACGACCCCGTCCACGTCCGGCGCGTCCCAGCCCTCCGCCAGGCGCTCCGCGCGATAGGCGGCGGGCGAGACCTCCTCATACCGGACGGGGCGCCCGGACACCCTGGCGATGATCTCGGCGGCTTCCGCGAAGCTCAGCGCGCGCGGCCCGCTCAGCTCGTAGATCCGCCCGGCGTGGCCGTCGCCCGTCAGCGCGGCGGCAGCCACTGCGGCGATGTCCTCCACGTCGATGAACGGCTCCCGGATCGCCGCGTACGGCACGGCCAGCCGCCCGGACAACACTGGCTCGGACCAAATGTCCTCGCTGAAGTTCTGGCTGAAATTGTTCGGCCGCAGGATGGTCCACTCGGCGCCGGACTTCTGGACGGCGTCCTCCGCCTCCAGCATGCTCCTGGCGAAATCCGCGTCGACGCGATCGGCGCCCCGCCCCGACAGCACCACGAACCTCTCGACACCGCTCGCCCGCTTGACGAACTCGGGGGCCAGGCCGGTCTCCGGCGGGGCCACCAGGTAGACGGCACGGGCGCCGCGCACGGCCGCGTCCCAGGTGCCGGGATCGGACCAGTCGAAACGCACCTCACTGGATCTGGAGGCGGGCCGTACCGGCTTGCCCGCGTCCTGCAGAATGCGCACCAGGCTGCGGCCGGTCTTGCCGGTCGCGGCCAGAATCAGAATGTCGCTCATGTCATTCATCCCATCAGCGACCGATGGGTTCTGACATGGGGGAGCGTCCGGCGGAGCTGTCTGATCGTACGGCTATCGTGGCAGCGTGGATCCGTACGACGACCTGTTGAGAGGCGTGCGCGGCGAAGGAGCCGTGTTCGACCTGTCCGTGCTGTCGGCGCCGTACGCCGCGCGGGTCGCCACCGGCGCCCCGCTGACGCTCGTCGCCCCGCTGCGCGGCGAAGGCTGGCTGATCAGGAACGACGCGGCCCACCGGATGGTCGCGGGCGAGGCCGCCGTCGTGACCGGCGTGGAGCCGTTCGTGTTCGCCGACTCCCCGGACCCGGGGCCCGCCACCGACATCCCCGACACCGCCCCGCCCGCCGACCTGACCGGGCGCACCGTGCTGCTGACCGGCTCCTACGAGATCGGCGGCGAGCTGGCGCGGCGGCTGGTCCGGGTGCTGCCGCCCGTGCTCGTGGTGCCGGACGAGCACGGCTGCGCCGACATGAACGGCTATCTGGAATTCCAGCTCCTGCACGGACGTCCCGGCCACCAGCTCGTCCTCGACCGGCTGCTCGACTGGCTGCTGGTGTGCACCCTGCGCGACTGGTTCTCGCGGCCCGAGGCGGTGGTGCCAGGGTGGTACTCCGCGCTGGGCGACGACGTGGTCGGGCCGGCGCTGCGCGCCATCCACGACTCGCCCGCCGAGCCGTGGACCCTCGCCAGGCTGGCCGCCGCCTCGAAGGTGTCGCGCACCACGCTCACGAAGCGCTTCACCGAGCTGGTGGGGGAGCCGCCGCTGGCGTACCTGACGGGGTGGCGGATGGCGCTGGCCGCCGACATGCTGACCGAGCGCGCCGCGACCGTCGCCTCGGTGGCCCGCCGGGTCGGGTACGCCGACGCGTTCGGCTTCAGCACGGCCTTCAAACGGGTGCTCGGCGTGAGCCCCACTGCCTACCGCTCCGCCGCCTCGGGGTAGCCGCCGACGGGCCGCAGCACGGCCAGGTCGAGGCCGAAGGCGACCACGATCTGCCCCTCCGGGGTGCCGATGAGCGCATTCACGTCGCAGGGGAACACCAGCCGGTCGACCTGGCGTGCGGTGATCGCGTCCCACACGAGCACCTCGGACGTCGCCCAGCCGCCCGTGTCGCCGGAAGCCGTGACGATGTACGGCCGGCCGCCGACGGTCAGCCGGGCCGCCCCCCTTGAGTTCTCGATCTCGTCGGCGAGTTCGGCCGGAGCGTCGAGGGGCGCTGTGTCCTCAGCCGCCGGGTGATCCCCTTCCACCAAGGTGCCGGTCGCCAGGTCGCGAAGCTGGGTCGTGCCGTGCTCGTCCTCGGACAGGACGTGCGCCCGGCCGTCGACGACCACCCGGCTCAGGTTCTCCACCTCGACGTACGGATGACCGGGCAGGTACGTGCCCACCTGCTCGGTGAGGTCCCACACGCGCAGCGTCCAGTCGACGGCGACGGGGCGGCCGCCGACGAGCGCCGCGCTCACCCTGTCCACACCGGCGGGAAATCCGATCATGGGGCGGCCGACCTGTCGGCAGGCGGTCAGATCCCAGAGCCGGATCGTGCGGTCCTCGCTGGCCGTGACGGCGTGAGGGCGGCCCTCGATCATGAGAGGCGCGATCGACTCGATCGCACCCGGATCGTCGAGCATGCGCTCGCCGCGCAGCTCGCGGGTGGTGAGGTCCCAGACCGACAGGCCGTCCTCGTCGAGGCTGCCCACGACCACACAGGGCCGCCCGTCGATGGTGACGGAGGCGAGGGAGTCGACCTGGTGGCAGGTCCGCAGCGGGTCCGCCCGCGTGCCGGTGGTCAGGTCGCACACGTGGAGGTCGCCGCTCTCTCCGACCACGGCGTACGGCCGGCCGTCGATCACCGTCGTGGTCAGCGGGCTCCAGTAGGTGAAGCCGGTCAGCGGTTCGCCCCGCTGCTCGCCGGTGGTCAGATCCCACACGCGCAGGGACTCCTTGCCGAGGCTGACGGCGTGGGGGCGGCCGTCGATCGTGGCGGTCGCCAGCTCTCGCGCCTCTCCCGCAGGGCCGGTGAGCCGGTCGCCCACCTGCTCGCGGGTGATGAGATCCCACAGCCACAGGGAGCCGTTCTCGTCGCCCGCGACCAGGTGCGGGCGGTCGCCGACCGTCACCGGGGCCAGGCAGGCGATCTCCTCGTCGGGGCCGGTGAGCGGCTTGCCGACCTGCTCGCCGGTGGTGAGGTCCCAGACGTGGACGGTCGGCTCCGGGCCGCAGCCGACCAGGTGCGGGCGGCCGTCGATCGCCACCGTGGCCAGCGGCCGGGCGAACACGCCCGGCAGGCTGCGGCTGGGGCGCGGGCTGAGCCGGGTGCCGGTGGCCCACTCCACGGCCCATCTCGCCTCGGGCGCACCGGGTACGGCGGTCGCGGCCAGGCGGGCGGCCAGGTCGGGGTGACCGTACCGGGTGGCGTCGAGGGCGAGGAGTTGCCGCCTGGCAGCCGCGTCCGTGTCGCGGTCACTGGCCTGGTACACCGCCGCCAGCAGGGCGCCTTCGGCGGAGGTGTCGGCTTCGAGCCGCCTGCCGACCACCTCAGGAGCGCCGTTGATCACATCGTCGAGGGGTGTGCTCACGACCGGTACCGTAGCTGCGCCCACTGACATTCGCCCGGTCACCTCCGGGGTTCCCGGTCGGCTCGTGGCGAGTCCGGGTTTCCCGATCGCCTCACGGCCGGGCCGGGATTCTCGATCAGCCTTCGAGGTGCGGGCGGACCTTCTCGAAGAACAGGCGGGTCTGTTCCCTGGTGTCGCCCTGTACCGGCCAGAAGACGAACGAGTCGAACCGGAGCCGCTCCCGGTAGTCGCGCAGCACCCGCACCCAGTGCGCGGCCGAGCCCGCGACCAGGTGGTCGTCGCGCTCGGGAGCCGAGTCGGAGATCGTTCCCATGACGTTGAACACCCGTCGCACCTGCGACGGGTCCCGGCCGGCGGCCTCCGCCGCCGCGTCGACCGCCCGCTGCATGTCCGGCACCTGGGCCAGCTCCAGGTAGGCGTTCGTGGGCAGCCAGCCGTCCGCGTGGCGGCCGGTGATCGCGAGCATCCTCGGCTTGAACGCGCCCACCCAGATCGGGATCGGGGTCTCGGGTACGGGTCCGCCGGTCGCGTTCGACAGGCGGTAATGCGTGCCCTGGTGGCTTACGGGTCCGGCGGTCCACAGCCGCCGGATGAGCGGGATCGCCTCGTCCAGTGCCCCGATCGCCTCGCCGACCGTCGTCCACGCACCGCCGAAGCCTCGGACCCGCTCGTCCACGCTGCCCGCGCCGAGCCCGAGCACGAACCGGCCGCCGCTCACGGCCGCCAGCGTCGCCGACGCCTTGGCCAGCGTCGTGGGCGGCCGTAGCGCCAGCGGCGCCACGTTCGGGGCGACCTTCACGCGCTCGGTGCGGGCGAGGATGAGGGGCAGGAGCGTCCAGGTGTCCAGTTCGCTTGGGATGTACGGATGATCCCCGGTGGTGACCAGGTCCGCGCCCAGGGAGTCGGCGATCTGGGCCGTCTCCAACGCCTCCGCCAGACGGTGCTGCGAGGCGGGCACCGACACGCCGTACAGGCTCATGTGATCCTCCTCAGATGGTGGGCACCACGCTAGATCGTTGTGCTGCGGCCCGCCTCCGTCACCGGACCGACACCGCCGTCAGCCCTTCGCCCTAGGGCCGCCCGCGCGGGCTCGCCGCCTGGACCCGAACGGCGGCGACCGGGCGATGTCAACACGATGAGTCGAGATGTTCTGCCATTCGCGTTGACAGCCGCCCCGATCCGTCTGATTATTTGATCACGCCCATTATTTGACTGCGACGCCCATTATTTGGGCATTCGGGAGACTTCAACGCTGTGTTAGCGCTTTGTCGCCTGCGATCCGAGACAGGACCCGCCCAGTCCCGCCGCAGCAGCACGCGCCGGCACCCCGTCCCGCCGGCAGGCCGGAAAGGGTCGCGCGACACGGCGGCCACAACCCCACACGCCGTCTACCGCCGATCCGGATGAGCACGCCATGAGCAACGTCAGCGGCCTGGCAGACAGACAGGTCTCCAGTTGGTGCGATCTCCCGTCCTCCCCGGTCGCGCCGTCCGTCGCCCGCCGCTGGGTGACGGCGATGTGCGCGTCCTGGCGGCTGCGCCTCTCCCCGGCGGACAAGGCGACGATCATCGAGCTGACCAGCGAACTGGTCACCAACGCCGTTCAGCACGCGGTCCCGGCCGCCCGCGGCGTCCCGGAGATCAGGATCAACGTGCGAGCGGGCTTCGCCGTGTTCTGGCTGGCGGTCTGCGACCCCGACCCGGCCCTGCCCCAGGTGCGGATCCCCGATTTCCTGGCCGAGAGCGGCCGTGGGATGTACCTCGTGGAGGCGCAGGCCGACCGGTGGGGTGCCGTCCGGCACGGAGCCGGGAAGTACGTCTGGTTCAGCCTGGAATGCCAGGGCGACGCCGCACATGCGAGCGAACCCCGGACCGTCCGCTCATTCACCGACACCATGAAGGAGAACGCGCCATGCCTCCCGTCGCCCTTCCCCACGACGTTCGCGGTTCCGGGCCACACCGTGTGATCGCATTGCACGGCTGGCTGGGCGACCGTACCTCCTTTCAGAAGATCCACCCCTATCTGGACGGCGACGCCTTCACCTACGCCTTTCCCGACTACCGGGGTTACGGCGAGGCGATGGATCTCACCGGCGAATACACCCTCGCCGAGATCGCCGCGGACGTGACGGCACTCGCCGACGAGCTCCAGTGGGAGACGTTCTCGCTGATCGGTCATTCGATGGGCGGAGCGGCGATCCAGCGGGTGATGCTGGAGGCGCCCGGCCGGGTCCGCAAGCTCGTCGGCATCTCCCCGGTGCCCGCCAGCGGTGTCCCGTTCGACGACCAGGCCTGGGCGCTGTTCTCCGGCTCCGCCGACGAGCCCGCCGGCCGCCGCGCGATCATCGATCTCACCACGGGCAACAGGCTGCCGGGCCGCTGGCTCGACGAGATGGTCGGCAACTCGCTGCGGAACTCCACCGTGGCCTCGTACCGGGCCTACCTGGACGCGTGGGGCGGTGCCGACTTCCAGGCGGAGATCGCGGGCAGCGCCGCGCCCGTTCTCGTCATCGTCGGCGAGCACGACCCCGCCCTGTCCGCCGAGGCCATGCGGGGCACCTGGCTGCAGTGGTACCCGAACGCCGAGTTGCTGACGCTGTCCGAGGCCGGCCATTACGCGATGGAGGAGACGCCGCTGGCTCTCGTGTCCGCCATCGAACGGTTTCTGGCCGCCTGACGGCTGGGAGAGGGATGCCATGACCGACGTGTTCGACCCGCGTATCTACACGCAAGGCATCCCGCACGAGAGGTACCGCCTGCTTCGTGCCGAGCACCCCGTGCACTGGCAGGAGGAGCACGAGATCGGAGACTGGCCGGCCGGGCCCGGCTTCTGGGCCGTGACCCGCCACGCGGACGTCGTGCGGGTGCTGCGCACGCCGACCGGGTTCAGTTCGTGGATCGGCGCCACGCAGATCCGCGACCCGGATCCGGCCGACCTGTCGTTCATCCGCCGGATGATGCTCAACCTCGACCCGCCCGAGCACGGCCGGCTCAGGCGGATCGTCTCCGGCGCGTTCACCCCCGGGCGCATCGGACGCTTCGCCGACGCGATCGCGGCACGGGCCCGCAGTCTCGTGGACGAGATCGCCGGACGCGGCGAGTGCGACGTCCCGGTGGACGTGACCGACGACTACCCGATCCAGAACCTCGCGGATCTTCTCGGCATCCCCGTCGCCGATCGCGGCCTGATCCTGACCTGGACGAACCGGGTCGTCGGCTACCAGGATCCCGATCACGCCTCCGCCGTCCGGGGCCCGGCCGGCAGGCCGGTCAACCCGCGCTCTCCGGCCATGCTCCGTGACATGTTCGAGTTCGCCGCCGACCTGGCCCGCCACAAGCGCCGCCATCCGGCGGACGATGTGATGACCACGCTCGCCACGGCGGAGGTGGACGGCCGACGGCTCAGCGACGCCGAGCTGTCGATGTTCTTCTTCCTCCTGGTCATCGCGGGCAACGACACCGTGCGATCGGCCCTGCCCGGCGGGCTGATGGCGCTGCTTGAGCACCCGGCGGAGCATCGCCGCCTGCTCGCGCGGCCGGAACTGCTCGATTCGGCGATCGAGGAGACGCTGCGCTGGCATCCGCCCGTCCTCAGTTTCCGCCGCACCGCCGTCCACGACACCGTGCTCGCCGGGCAGTCCATCGCGGCGGGGGACAAGGTCGTCGTCTTCCACGGTGCGGCCAACTACGACGAGCGCGTGTTCGCCGACCCGATGCGCTTCGACATCACCCGGCAAGACAATGATCACGTCTCGTTCGGCGACGGGCCGCACGTGTGCCTGGGCGCCCGGTTCGCCCGCCTGCAACTGCGTGCCTTCTACCGCGAACTGCTCTGGCGGCTGCCGGACCTCGAACTCGCCGGGCCGCCCGACCGGCTGGTGTCGAACTTCATCGCCGGCGTCAAGCATCTGCCCGTCCGCTTCACCCCCGTTCGCCGCTCGGACGACACATGACCGCCGCCGACCCTTCTGACGCCTTGGGCTCCAAGACCATCGACACGGGCCTGCGGCTCCTGGAGATCCTCAGGGACCATCCCGACGGGTTGATGATCAGCGAACTCGCCCAGGTGGCCGGGATCCATCGCAACGCGGTCTCCCGCCATCTGACCGCGCTCGGCAACCACCGGCTGGTCACCCGCATCGGCGGCCGTTTCACTCTCGGTCTCGGCATCGTCGAGCTCAACGCCGCCGTCCAGCACCGGCTCCGCAGCGCGGCGGTCTCCGCGCTCCAGGGGCTGGCCGACAGCTGCAACGCCACGGCGTTCATAACGGTGCTCGACAGCGGCGAGGACGAGGCCGTGGTCCTCACGGTGGTCGAGCCGCGCGCGTCGCAGTTCCACGCCGCCTACCGCGCCGGCACGCGGCACCCCGCGACCCGGGGCGCCTCCGGGATCGCCATACTCGCCGGACGCCCGCCCAAACCCGGTGAGCGTCCGGCGATCGCGCAGGCCCGCGCCGCCGGTTACTCCGTCACCTCCGGCGAGCTCCAGTCCGGCGCCTGGGGGGTCGCCGCGCCGATCGTCCCGGCCGGTCGCCCGGCCGAGGCCAGCGTCGGTGTGGTGACGATCGGCCGGCGCGACGAGGAGGCCATCATTCCGCTGGTCCTCACCACGGCGACCCAGATCGCCCGGCTCCTGTGACTGACTTGTCAGATGGAGACGAGGGCCTGCCGGGGGTCTTCCACGCAGTCGGCGACGAAGCGGAGGAACGACGCGGCCGTGCCGCCGTCGCAGACGCGGTGGTCGAAGGCGAACGACAACTGGGCGATCTTCCTGGCCGTGACCGCGCCGTCCACCACCCAGGGGCGGTCGAGGATCCGGCCGAGGCCCAGCATGGCGGTCTCCGGGTGGTTGACGATGGGGGTGGAGCCGTCCACGCCGAAGACGCCGTAGTTGTTGAGCGTGAACGTGCCCCCGGTCAGGTCGGAGGGGGTCAGGCCGCCCTCGCGGGCGGTGGTGGTGAGGCGTCCGAGCGCGTCGTGGAGCTCGGCCGCGCTCAGCAGATGGGCGTCCTTCAGTACGGGCACCACCAGGCCGCCCGGGGTCTGGGCGGCGATGCCGAGGTTGACGCCGTCGAAGACCACGACCTCGCCGGACGCCTCCACCCGGCTGTTGAGCACCGGGTGGCGGGCCAGCCCCGCGAGGACGAACCGGGCCACCAGCGCCAGTACGCCGACGGGCTCGGCCAGCTCCCGCCGCAGCCGCATGAGCTCGGTGGCGTCGACGTCCACCCAGGTCGTGGCGTCGGGGATCTCGCGGCGGCTGCGGGTGAAGACCTCGGCGGCGGCCTTGCGGACACCCCGCAGCGCAATCCGCTCCCGCACCGGCCTCGGATACCCGCCCCCGCTCTGCGGGGCCCCAGCCGGTACGGCGGGGCGCTGCGGGGCGGCCGTTTCCGTGGTCTGCGCGGTCATGGCGGCGGTGACGTCGGACCTGGTGATGAGGCCCCCCGGGCCGCTGCCGGGCAGGGCGGCGAGATCGACGCCGTTCTCCCGCGCCAGCCGCCGCACGACCGGCGAGACCACCAACGGCCGCCCTGCGGTGCTCGGCGCGGGAGGCGAGGGCGAGGGCGAGACTGAGGGCGGGGGCGAGGCTGAGGGGGCGGGGCCTGTTGAGAGCCCGGTGGGGCGGCGGGGGATGCGGTGGCGGCGCTTCGCGGTGCTGACGCCGTAGCCGACGAGGACGTTTCCGGAACCCGCGCGCTCCTCCTCGACGTACCGGGCGGCCTCCGGCCCGAGACCGTCGCGATCGCCGTGGCCCCCGGCACCCCCGGTGCCCTCGGCGTTCGCGGGGTCCTTCACGTCGTCGGGATCGCCGATGACGATGAGGATTGAGCCGACCGTGACCACGTCACCCTCCGCCACCGGCTGGGCCGTGACGACCCCCGCGTACGGCGTGGGCACCTCGACGGCGGCCTTGGCCGTCTCGACCTCGACCACCGGCTGGTCCACGCGCACCCGGTCGCCGACGCCGACGAGCCAGCGCACGATCTCCGCCTCGGTGAGCCCCTCGCCCAGGTCGGGGAGGGTGAAGGAGTGGCTGGTCACGCGTCCTCCCACTGCAGGGTGCCGACGGCGTCGAGGACCCGGTCGACGCTGGGCAGGTGGTGGTGTTCGAGTTTGGGCGGCGGGTAGGGGATGTCGAACCCGGTGACCCGCCGTACCGGCGCGGAAAGGGAGTGGAAGCACCGCTCCCCGATCCGGGCGGCGATCTCGGAGGCGACGCTGGCGAACCCCTGCGCCTCGGCGACGACGACGGCCCGCCCGGTCCTGGCGACGCTGGCCGCGACGGTGGCGTCGTCGAAGGGGACGATCGTCCGCAGGTCCACGACTTCGAGGTCCCAGCCCTCGGCGGCGGCGACCTCGGCGGCCTCAAGGGCGACGGGGACGGCCGGGCCGTAGGCGACCAGGGTGGCGTCGCGGCCGGAGCGGCGGACGGCGGCGGTGCCGAACGGCGCGGTCCGCACCGGCAGGCTGACGTCCTCCTTGCTCCAGTAGAGGCGCTTGGGTTCGAGGTAGATGACCGGGTCGGGGTGGGCGATGGCCTCGCGCAGCAGGCTGTAGGCGTCGGACGGCGTGGCGGGCGCGACGACGACGAGCCCGGGGGTGTGCGCGTAGTACGCCTCCGAGGAGTCGCTGTGGTGCTCGACCCCGCCGATGCCGCCCGCGTACGGCACCCGGATCACCATGGGCAGCGTGACCGCCCCCCTGGTGCGGTTGCGCATCTTGGCGACGTGGCTGGCGATCTGCTCGAAGGCCGGGTAGGCGAACGCGTCGAACTGCATCTCGACGACGGGCCGCAGCCCGTTCATGGCCATGCCGACCGCCATGCCGACGATGCCGGACTCGGCGAGCGGCGTGTCGAAGCAGCGGTCCTCGCCGTACTTGGCGGTGAGCCCGTCGGTGACGCGGAAGACGCCGCCGAGCGCCCCGACGTCCTCGCCGAAGACGAGCACGCTGTCGTCGTCCTCGATGGCGTGCGCGAGCGCCGTGTTGACGGCCTGGGCGAGCGAGGTCACCGCTCCTCCTGTGCGAGGTCGGCGAGCAGCCGTTCGGCCTGCTCGCGCAGTTGGGGGGTGGGGTCGGCGTAGACGTGGGAGAACAGTTCGCCGGGCGCGGGCGGCGTCTGCTGCGGCACCCGGGTGCGCACGTCCTCGGCGACCTGCTCGGCCTCCGCCGCGACCTCCTCGACGAGGGTGTCGGTGAGGAGACCGGCGCCGCTCAGGTAGGCGGTGATCCGGTCGAGCGGGTCGCGCTCCCGCCAGGCGGCGACCTCCTCGTCGCTCCGGTAGCGGGTGGCGTCGTCGGCGTTGGTGTGGGCCTCGACGCGGTAGGTGTGGGCCTCGATGAGGGTGGGCCCGCCGCCGTTCCTGGCGCGTTCGGCGGCGGCTCCGACGACGGCGAGGACGGCGGCGACGTCGTTGCCGTCCACGCCGATGCCGGGCACGCCGTACCCGACGGCCTTGTGCGCGAGCGAGGGGGCGGCGGTCTGCCTGGCCAGCGGCACGGAGATCGCGTACTTGTTGTTCTGCACGAAGAACACGACGGGCGCCCGGAAGACGGCGGCGAAGTTCACGGCCTCGTGGAAGTCGCCCTCGCTGGTGGCGCCGTCGCCGAGGAAGGCGAGCGCGACGTCGTCGAGCCCTCTGGCGCGGGCGGCGTAGGCGGCGCCGACGGCGTGCAGCGACTGGGTGGCCAGCGGCGTGCACTGGGGCGCGGTGCGGTGGGCGCGGGGGTCGTAGCCGCAGTGCCAGTCGCCGCGCAGCAGGGTCAGCACCTCGACGGGGTCGATGCCCCTGGCGACGAGGGCGACGCTGTCGCGGTAGGTGGGGAAGACCCAGTCGGTGTCCCGTACGGCGAGCACCGCGCCGACCTCGCTGGCCTCCTGCCCGTGCGAGGAGGGGTAGACGGCCAGGCGTCCCTGCCTGACGAGGCTGCCGGCCTGCCGGTCGAAGCGGCGGCCGACGACCAGCGCGCGGTAGGCGGCGAGCAGGGTGTCGTCCGGCGGCAGGCCGTACCCCTGGGACCTGCTCTTCGGGGCGCGCCTGCCGCGCGCGTCCACGAGTTGCACGGGCTGGGCGGAGGGCAGCAACTCGGCACCGGGTTTCGCCACCACGGCGGGACTCCTCTCGTGGCTGTTTCTCCGCTAGAGTGCGACCAAATAAGGAGAAATGTCCAGACATCATGAGAAAAGTCAGACGATTGGGGTGAATCCATGGAAATCGCTGGTCAGATGGCCGACCACCATCGGCCCGGACGCCGTACGCCCGGTGACCTCGACGACGTGGACCGCAAGATCATCGCCGCGTTGTGCAGAGACGCCCGCGTCTCGGTCCGCGCCCTGGCCGAGAGCCTGCACATCTCCCGCGCCAGCGCCTACAGCAGGCTCGACCGGCTCACCACCGAGGGCCTGGTCAGAGGCTTCTCCGCGCGGCTCGACCCGGTCGGGATCGGCCTCACCACCTCGGCGTACGTGACGCTGCGGATCGAGCAGAACTCCTGGCGCGAGGTCAGCGCCCGCCTGCGCCGGGTGCGCGGAATCCTGCACTTCGCCCTCACCGGCGGTGACTTCGACGTGCTCGCCCTGGTACGGGTGCCCGGCCAGAGCGAGCTGCGCGATCTGGTGCTGAACGACCTGCACTCGATTCCCGGCGTCCTCAGCACCCGCACCCACCTGATCTTCGACGAGTCCAACGACGACCTCACCCTCGGCGACTACGCGTCATAGTCCACGCCGACCTCCTCGGTCACCGGCACCGCCTGGCAGGTCAGCACGAACCCGGCGGCCAGCTCGGCCGGGTCGAGCGCGAAGTTGCGGCGCATCCGCACCTCGCCCGCCACGACCTTGGCCCGGCAGGTGCCGCACACGCCCCCCTTGCACGCGAACGGCAGGTCGGGCCGGACCCGCTGGGCGCCGTCCAGGACCGTCGTGTCCGGGGGCAGCTCCACCACGCTCTCGCGCCCGTCGAGGACCAGGGTGAGCGTCGCGGCGCGTTCCCGCTGCTCCGCAGGGGTGTGCGCGCGGGGCGGCGGCGGCTCCTCCTCGACGTAGAACAGCTCCCGGTGCACCCGCTCGCGCGCCACCCCCAGCCCGGCCAGTACGGCGAGGCCGTCCTCGACCATGCCGTGCGGCCCGCACAGCCACCAGTGGTCCACCTCCTCGACGGGGACCAGCCGCCGCAGCAGCGCGGCGAGCCGTTCGGCGTCGATCCGGCCGCTGAACAGCTCGGCCTCGCGCGGCTCGCGCGACAGCACGTGGACCAGTTCGAGCCGTTCCGGACAGGCGTCCTTGAGGTCGGCCAGCTCGTCGGCGAACATCACGCTGTCGGTCGTGCGGTTGCCGAAAAGGATCGTCACCTTCGAGTCCGGTACGGCCAGCGCCGAGGCCGCCACCGAGAGCACGGGCGTGATCCCCGAGCCCGCCGCGACCAGCACGTGCCGCTGGCCGGGTAGCAGGTCGGCGGTGAAGGAGCCGCTCGGCGGCAGCACCTCGATCTCGTCGCCCGGCCGTACCTGCCGGGTCAGCCACCCGGAGAACAGCCCCCCGGGCACCTCGCGTACCCCGACGCGCGGCGGCCCTCCGGCCGGTGAGCAGATCGAGTAGGACCGCCGCTCGTCCCTGCCGTCCACGACCCGGCGCAGCGTCAGCGACTGCCCGGGGCGGAAGGCGTACACCTGCGCCAGATCGTCGGGCACCGCGAAGGTCACGGCGACGGCGTCGGCGCACAACCGCTCGACGGCCTCCACCCGCAACGTGTGCGACCGCGCTCTCATGCTCAGATCTCCTTGAAATGGTCGAACGGTTCCCCGCACGCCAGGCAGCGCCGCAGCGCCCGGCAGGCGGTCGGGCCGAACTCCGACAGCTCCTCCGTGGCCGCCGCGCCGCACCTCGGGCAGTCCGCGTGCCGTGTCGGCCCGAGCGTGAGCGGGATCGGCCCGGTACGGCGCGGCGCCGCCCCCGGCGGGGCGATCCCCGCCTCGGCGAGCTTGCGGCGGCCCGCCTCGCTGATCCAGTCGGACGTCCACGCCGGGCGCAGCACCACCCGGACCTCGACCCGCTCGTGGCCCGCCGCCCGCAGCAGCCGCACCAGGTCGTCGCGCATGGCGGTGAGCGCCGGGCAGCCCGAGTACGTCGGCGTGATCCACACGGTCACGCCGTCCGCGTCCTCCCGGACCTCGCGCAGCACCCCCAGCTCGGCCAGCGTGAGCTGCGGCAGCTCCGGGTCGGCCACGCTCGCCGCGACCTCGGCCGCGGTCACCACACCGCTCCTGGGTAGGACCGCGCCACGCCCTGCAGTTCGGCCAGCAGTTCCGTGAGCGCGGGGTCGTGGGTGCCGCGCCGTACGGGCTCGCCCTTCTCTGCAGGACGTGTGAGCGTGGCCGCGCGCAGGACCTCGCCGATCACGGCGTCGAACTCGGCGCGTACGGTCACCGGGTCGAGCCCCAGCTCGTCCGGCGTGAACAGCCCGCCGACCAGCGGCCACAGCCGGTCGAGCGCCGCCTGCATCCGGGCCTTGGACACCTCGGTGCCGTCGCCCAGCCGCAGCGTCCACCGGGCGGCGTAGTCGCGGTGATAGGTGACCTCCTTGACCCCCTTCGCCGCGATGGCCGCGAGCAGTTCGTCGGCGTCGTCCGCCAGCCGCTGCAGCAGCGCCAGCCGCCAGGTCGAGAACACCAGCAGCCGCGCCACCAGGTCGGCGAAGTCGCCGTTCGGCGCCTCCACCAGGGCGACGCTGCGGAAGTCCGCCGGGTCCCGCAGGAACGCCAGCGCGTCCTCGTCCCCGCCGGTGCGCGACAGCAGCAGCCGGGCCTGGCCGAGCAGGTCGAGCGCGATGTTGGCCAGTGCCACCTCGTCCTCCAGCTCGGGCGCGCGGGTGCACCATTCCTGGAGCCGGTGGGACATGATCAGCGCGTCGTCGCCGAGCGCCAGGCAGCGGGCCGCCAGCTCGGGACCGGCCGGGGTCGCCGCGATGCCCGCGAGCGGGTCGGCGAAGCCGGTGCCGAAGGCCCAGTGGGCGCCGCCGTCCTGGTCGAGGGCCTCGTAGGCGTTGTCGAAGCTCACCACGCCCTCCCTAGATGTGCGGGACGTCGTCGGGGATGTCATAGAACGTCGGGTGCCGGTAGACCTTGTCGCCGCTCGGGGCGAACAGCGGGTCCTTCTCGTCGGGGCTGGAGGCGACGATGTCGGCGGAGCGGACGACCCAGATGCTCACCCCCTCGTTGCGGCGCGTGTACAGGTCGCGGGCGTTGTGCAGCGCCGAGGCGTCGTCCGGCGCGTGCAGCGAGCCGACGTGCACGTGGTTGAGGCCGCGCTTGCCGCGCACGAACACCTCGTACAGGGGCCAGGTCATGCCGCCCTCCTCTCGCGCCCGTGCTTGGCCGCGTACGCCTCGGCGGCCTCGCGCACCCAGGCGCCGTTCTCGTGGGCCGCCCGCCTGCGCTCGATCCGCTCGGCGTTGCAGTGGCCGCCGCCCGAGATCACCCGACGCAGCTCGTCCCAGTCGGGGGTGCCGAAGTCGTGGTGGCCGCGCTCGGCGTTCCAGCGCAGCTCGGGGTCGGGCAGGCGCACGCCGAGCCGGTCGGCCTGGGGGACCGTCATGTCCACGAACCGCTGCCGCAACTCGTCGTTGGTGTGCCGCTTGATCTTCCACGCCATCGACTGGGCGGTGTTGGGCGAGTCGGCGTCCGGCGGGCCGAACATCATCAGCGACGGCCACCACCACCGGTCCACCGCGTTCTGCACCGCCTCCTGCTGCGCCCGCGTGCCCCGCATCATCGTCATCAGCAGCTCGTAGCCCTGTCGCTGGTGGAAGGACTCCTCCTTGCAGATCCTGATCATCGCTCGCGCGTACGGGCCGTAGGAGCTGCGGCACAGCGGCACCTGGTTGCAGATCGCGGCGCCGTCCACCAGCCAGCCGATCACGCCCACGTCGGCGTAGGAGAGCGCCGGGTAGTTGAAGATCGAGGAGTACTTCTGCCTGCCGCTGATCAGCCGCTCCGTCAGGTCCGTACGCTCCACGCCCAGGGTCTCGGCGGCCGAGTAGAGGTAGAGCCCGTGCCCGGCCTCGTCCTGCACCTTGGCCAGCAGGATCGCCTTGCGGCGCAGCGACGGCGCCCGGGTGATCCAGTCGCCTTCCGGCTGCATGCCGATGATCTCGGAGTGGGCGTGCTGGGCGATCTGCCTGACCATCGTCCTGCGGTAGCCGTCCGGCATGTCGTCGCGCGGCTCGACGCGGCGGTCGGCCGCGACGATCTCGTCGAAGGTGTTCACCCGGCCTCCTTCGCGACCAGGGTGAGCACGTCGTACTTCGCGACGGACTCGCCGTCCTGGTTGGTGACGTCGGTGTCCCAGCGGACCTCGCCGTAGTCGGCGTTCTCCCGTGGGCTGATCTGCTTGGCCGTGAGCGTCACCGTCAGCGCGTCGCCCAGCTTGACCGGGGTGAGGAAGCGCAGGTTCTCCAGCCCGTAATTCGCCAGCACCGGGCCCGGCTCCGGCGACACGAACAGGCCGGCGGCGAAGGAGACGATCAGGTACCCGTGCGCGACCAGGCCGCCGAACAGCGGGTTCGCCGCCGCCGCGACCTCGTCGGTGTGGGCGTAGAAGGTGTCGCCGGTGAACTCGGCGAAGTGCGCGACGTCCTCGGCCGTGACCGTCCTCGGGCCCGCCGTCACCGAGTCGCCGACGCGCAGCTCGGCCAGGCTCTTGCGGAAGGGGTGCCCGCCGTCGTCGGCGCGGCGGGCGCCGGCGGTCCACACGCCGCTCACCGCCGTGAGCACGTCGGGGGAGCCCTGTACGGCGGTGCGCTGCATGTGGTGGAACACCGCCCGCACGCCGCCCAGTTCCTCGCCGCCGCCCGCGCGGCCGGGGCCGCCGTGCACCAGCATCGGCAGCGGCGAGCCGTGCCCGGTCGACTCCTTCGCGTCCGTGCGGTCGAGCACGAGCAGCCGCCCGTGCCACGGCGCGAGGCCGAGCACGACGTCCCTCACGAAGGCCGGGTCCTCCGCGACCACCGAGCCGACCAGGCTGCCCCTGCCCCTGGCCGCGTACGCGACGACCTGCTCGGTCGTGTCGTACGGCAGCAGCGTGCTCACCGGCCCGAACGCCTCGACCTCGTGCGGCTCGGCCCGTTCCGGGTCGCCCGCCACCAGGATCGGCGAGATGAACGCCCCCAGCTCGGCGTCCGCTCCCACGACGCTCACCCGGTCGAGGTCACCGAACAGCAGTTCGCCGCCGATCGCCTTCACCGAGGCCCGCACCTCGTCCCGCTGCCGCAGGCTGACCAGGGCGCCCATCGTCACGCCTGCGGCGCCGGGCGCTCCCACGACCACCCGCTCCAGGCGGGCGCGTACCGCCTCGCTCACCTCGGCCAGGCGCTCCCTCGGCACGAACGCGCGCCGGATCGCCGTGCACTTCTGGCCCGCCTTGGCGGTCATCTCGGTGACGAGCTGGTCGGCGTACAGGTCGAGGTCGCCGTCCGGGCCGAGGATCGAGCAGTTCAGCGAGTCGGCCTCGGCGTTGAACCGGACCGCGCGCCCGACGATCACCGGGTGGGTGCGCAGCTTGCGCGCGGTCGCCGCGGAGCCGGTGAAACCGACCACGTCCTGCTCGGTCAGGTGGTCGAGCAGGTCGCCCGGCTCGCCGCAGACGAGTTGCACAGACCCCTCGGGCAGGAGGCCGGACTCGACGATCAGTTCCACCAGGCGGGCGGTCACGTACGCGGTCTGGCTCGCCGGTTTGATCAGGCTGGGCATCCCGGCCACGAACGCGGGCGCGAACTTCTCCAGCGGTCCCCAGACCGGGAAGTTGAAGGCGTTGATCTGTACGGCGACGCCGCGCAGCGGCGTGAGCAGGTGGCGGGCGGCGAACGTGCCGCCCTTGCCGAGCACCTCGGGGGCGCCCTCGGCGTAGACGGTGGCGTTCGGGAGTTCGCGGCGGCCCTTGCTGGAGTAGGAGAGCAGGGTGCCGATGCCGCCGTCCACGTCGATCCAGGAGTCGGCCTTCGTGGCGCCGGTGCGGGCCGACAGCGCGTAGAGCTCGGCGCGGTGTTCGCGCAGGTGGGAGGCGAGGGCCTTGAGGAGGGCGGCGCGCTGGTGGAAGGTCAGCTCCCGCAGCCGGGCGCCGCGCTCGCGGCCGTAGGCGAGGGCGGCGGCGAAGTCGACTCCGGTGGAGGAGATCCGGCAGACCTGGTCGCCGGTCACGGCGTCGTGCACGGGTGCGCCTTCGTCCGGTGGCGTGTGCCAGGCGCCGGACACGTAGCTGCGTAGCGCGGTCATGCGGGGTGCCCCTTCCGAATAACTGACCGTCCATTCGGTAAGTAATGCTAGCCCGAGGGACGCCGGATGAGAACACCCCGACCTAGGACGCTTTTTCAGGATTTGAGGGATTTTTACTGATGTCGGTGGTTGGAGGGCGACGGCCGGGCGCCGCGCGTATCCGCGGCCGGTCAGACCCGCAGGCCGTACGGCACATCGCGTCCGCCAGCCGATCGGTCAGACCCGCAAGGCCGTACGGCACATCGCGTCCGCCAGCCGACCGGTCAGACCCGCAGGCCGTCGAACGCCGTACGGCACACCGCGTCCGCCAGCGCCTCGGCGTCCAGCTCCCTCGCCGGGCGGTACCACTCGATGAGCGAGTTGACCAGGCCGAACAGCAACTTCGCGCCCAGCTCGGGATCGACGCCCGGAGCCAGATCGCCCTCCTCCGCCGCCCGTCGCATCAGTCCGGCCACCATCCGGTCGAACTCCCGGCGCCGGTCGAGCGCCTTCACCTCGACCTCGGTGTTGCCCCTGATCCGCAGCAGCAGCGTCACGAACGGCAGCCGCTCGACCAGGATGTGGACGCTGCGCCGTACCAGTGACTCAAGCTGGTCGATCGCCCGCCCCTGCTCCGCCACCGCCTGCTCGGCCGCCTCGAACAGCCCGTCGAGCGCCCGGTCGACGGCCAGCTGGAGCAGATCCTCCTTGGCATCGATGTGGTGGTAGATCGCCGACTTGGTGATGCCCAGCCGCTTGGCCACGGCCTCCATGCTCGTGGCCTCGTACCCGCGCTCGTTGAACACGCTCACGGCGACGGCCAGCAACGACTCCAGGTCGTAGCCCGGCCGCCCCCTCTTCCTCGCCGTCACACTCCGAGTATCCCAGTGTGCCAGGTTTGACCAGACCCATCAGGAATCGAGAAGCACCGCGCACCTGGTCACACCTAGCGTGATGCGCATGACCACTGAGGGAATCAAGACCGTGCTGCACCCGGTGTCCGACCTGGCCGCCGCCAAGGCCGTGTACACCGCGCTGCTCGGCGTGCCGCCGCAGACCGACGAGTCCTACTACGTCGGCTACGACGTCGGGGGCCAGCACATCGGGCTGGTGCCCGGCGAGATGACGGGCGGCCTGACGGCGCCCGTGGCGTACTGGCACGTCGCCGACATCGAGGCGAAGCTGGCCGAGGTGACCGAGGCGGGCGCCACCGTCAAGGACGACGTGCGCGAGGTCGGCGCGGGCCGCCGCGTGGCCACCGTCACCGACCGCGACGGCAACGTCCTCGGCCTGCTCCAGGACGACTGAGCAGCAGGTAGCCTGCACGGAACCCCGGCTCGACCCTGGAGAGACGATGAGTGCGCACCCCCGGCACCTCGCCGACGGCCACGACCTGATCCGCGTCCACGGCGCCCGTGAGAACAATCTCAAGCACGTCAGCATCGAGATCCCGAAGCGGCGGCTGACCGTGTTCACCGGCGTGTCCGGCTCGGGCAAGAGCTCGCTCGTGTTCGACACGATCGCGGCGGAGTCGCAGCGGCTGATCAACGAGACCTACAGCGCCTTCGTCCAGGGGTTCATGCCGTCGCTGGCACGGCCGGAGGTGGACGTCCTCGAAGGCGTCACCACCGCGATCATCGTCGACCAGCAGCGGATGGGCGCCGACCCCCGCTCCACGGTCGGCACCGCCACCGACGCCAACGCGATGCTGCGCATCCTGTTCAGCCGCCTCGGCCGGCCGCACGTCGGCCCGCCCGGCGCGTTCTCCTTCAACGTCCCGTCGGTCCGGGCCAGCGGCGCGATCACCGTCGAACGCGGCAACGCCAAGACCGTCAAGGAGACCTTCTCCCGCACCGGCGGCATGTGCCCGCGCTGCGAGGGCCGGGGCCGGGTCACCGACTTCGACCTCACCCAGCTCTACGACGACACCAAGTCGATCTCCGAGGGCGCGATCACCGTCCCCGGCTACAAGGTCGACAGCTGGTGGACCGTGCGGATCTACGCCGAGTCCGGCTTCATCGACCCCGACAAGCCGATCCGCGACTACACGGCGACCGAACTGCACGACTTCCTCCACCGCGAGCCGACCAAGGTCAAGGTCAACGGCGTCAACCTCACGTACGAGGGGCTGATCCCGAAGGTCCGGAAGTCGTTCCTGTCCAAGGACCGCGAGGCGATGCAGCCGCACATCCGCGCGTTCGTGGACCGGGCGGTCACCTTCACCGCCTGCCCCGACTGCGACGGCACCCGGCTGAGCCCACCGGCCCGCTCGTCGCGGATCGGCGAGGTCAACATCGCCGACGCGTGCGCGATGCAGATCAGCGACCTGGCCAAGTGGGTGCGCGGCCTCGACGAGCCGTCCGTCGCGCCGCTGCTCGCCACGCTGCGGCAGACGCTCGACTCGTTCGTGGAGATCGGACTCGGCTACCTCTCCCTCGACCGGCCCGCCGGTACGCTCTCGGGCGGCGAGGCCCAGCGCGTCAAGATGATCCGCCACCTCGGCTCCGCGCTCACCGACGTCACCTACGTCTTCGACGAGCCCACGGCCGGACTGCACCCGCACGACATCCAGCGGATGAACGACCTGCTGCTGCGGCTGCGCGACAAGGGCAACACCGTCCTCGTCGTCGAGCACAAGCCGGAGACGATCGCGGTCGCCGACCACGTCGTCGACCTCGGCCCCGGCGCGGGGGCGGCGGGCGGCACGATCTGCTTCGAGGGCACCGTCGAAGGGCTGCGCGCCAGCGGCACCCTCACCGGCCGCCACCTCGACGATCGCGCCCGCGTCAAGGAGCGGGTCCGCACCCCCGGCGGCAAGCTGGAGATCCGCGGCGCCACCAGGCACAACCTGCGCGGCGTCGACGTCGACATCCCGCTCGGCGTGCTCGCCGTCGTCACCGGGGTCGCCGGATCGGGCAAGAGCTCACTGGTTCACGGCTCCATTCCTGCGGGGGCGGGGGTGGTGTCGATCGACCAGGGCCCGATCCGGGGTTCCCGGCGCAGCAACCCGGCGACCTACACCGGGCTGCTCGAACCCATTCGCAAGGCGTTCGCCAAGGCCAACAGGGTGAAGCCGGCGCTGTTCAGCGCCAACTCCGAGGGCGCCTGCCCGACGTGCAACGGCGCCGGAGTCATCTACACCGACCTCGCGATGATGGCCGGCATCGCCACCACCTGCGAGGACTGTGACGGCAAGCGCTTCCAGCCCGCCGTCCTCGACCACCGGCTCGGCGGACGCGACATCAGCGAGGTCCTCGCCATGCCGGTGACCGAGGCGGAGGAGTTCTTCGGCACGGGCGAGGCCCGCATCCCGGCCGCCCACGCGATCCTCTCCCGGCTCGCCGACGTCGGCCTCGGCTACCTCACCATCGGCCAGCCGCTCACCACACTGTCCGGCGGTGAGCGGCAGCGGCTCAAGCTCGCCACCCACATGGCGGACAAGGGCGGCGTCTACGTCCTCGACGAGCCGACCACCGGGCTGCACCTCGCCGACGTCGAGCAACTGCTCGGCCTGCTCGACCGGCTCGTCGACTCCGGCAAGTCGGTCATCGTGGTCGAGCACCACCAGGCGGTCATGGCGCACGCCGACTGGATCATCGACCTCGGGCCCGGCGCCGGTCACGACGGCGGCCGCATCGTCTTCGAAGGCACCCCGGCCGACCTCGTCGCCGCCCGCTCCACCGTCACCGCCGAACATCTCGCGGCCTACGTCGGCGCCTGACGGTGTGATCCGGCCTGTGCACGTTGGTGTGATCTGGCCCACATCGGGTTACCATCGGCCCATGGACGGCTACTACGGCTCGTACGCGCTGGTCGCCGCGCTGCTGTTCATCGGGGTGGCGATCTTCGCCGGAGCCATGATCGCCAACCGTCTCCTGCGCCCCACCCGCCCCACCGCCGACAAGCTCACCACGTACGAGTGCGGTGTGGACCCCGTCGGCGAGGGCTGGGCGCAGTCGCAGGTCCGCTACTACGTCTTCACCTACCTGTACGTCGTCTTCGCCGTGGACGCCGTTTTCCTGTTCCCATGGGCGACGGTCTTCGCCGCCCCCGGCTACGGCACGGCCACCCTCGTCGAGATGTTCGTGTTCCTGGCCTTCATCGCGCTCGGCATCGTGTACGCCTGGCGCAAACGCGTACTCACCTGGACGTAGTCATCACCCGCCACCCGCGCGAGAATGGGGTACATGGCCGACCTTCCGATGCCCACCGTGGGACCGGTGTCCAGACTGGCGCCGAAGCCCATGCGGTTCGTCCTCAACTGGGGACGCCGCTATTCGCTGTGGGTGTTCAACTTCGGCCTGGCCTGCTGCGCGATCGAGTTCATCGCCGCCTCGACGAGTCGCCACGACTTCATCAGGTTCGGCGTCATCCCCTTCGCCAACGGACCCCGCCAGGCCGATCTCATGATCGTCTCCGGCACCGTGACCGACAAGATGGCCCCCGCCGTCAAGCGCCTCTACGAGCAGATGCCGGACCCCAAGTACGTGATCTCCTTCGGCGCCTGCTCCAACTCGGGCGGCCCCTACTGGGACTCCTACTGCGTCACCAACGGCGTCGACCAGATCATCCCCGTCGACGTGTACGTCCCCGGCTGCCCGCCCCGCCCCGAAGCCCTGCTGTACGGCATCACCAAACTCCAGGAGAAGATCGCGGGGGAGAACCTCGCCGACCGCTACATCTGGTCCCGTTCCCACGGATCCCCTGGGGAGGAGGCGTGAACCTGCGGCTGTCGGAGTCCTTCGGCGACAGCACCGCCGACGTCGACGCCTCCGAATGGGTCCAGACGCTCACGTACGTCAGAGACGACCTCGGCTACGTCTTCTTCGACTGGCTGACCGGTGTCGACGACCAGCCCGACGGGTTCGTCGTCGTCGCTCACGTCTACAACCCCGCCGCCCGTAAGCGGCTGCTGCTGCGCACCCGCGTACCGGCCGCCGACCCGCGCCTGCCGAGCGCCGTCCCTGTCTACCGGGGCGCCGACTGGCACGAGCGCGAGACGTACGAGATGTTCGGCGTGGTCTTCGACGGGCATCCCAACCTGGTGCCCCTGCTGCTGCCCGACGGGTTCGAGGGCCACCCGCTGCGCAAGGACTTCATCCTGGCCGCCCGCGTCGCCAAGCCGTGGCCGGGCGCCAAGGAACCCGGCGAGTCCGGACACGGGTCGCCCAGCCGCCGCAAGACCCTCCCGCCCGGCGTACCCGCCGACTGGGGCACACCCGACAGCTGACCTCGGAGGTGGCCGGATGCTCGACGCGATCCTGCGGTTCGCCGTCATCCTGGTGGCCTTCCTGCTGCTTCCGCTCATCGTCGGACAGACCGAGCACAAGGTCATGGCGCACATGCAGTCACGTCTCGGCCCCATGTACGCCGGAGGCTTCCACGGCTGGGCGCAACTGCTGGCCGACGGGGTGAAGTTCGCGCAGAAAGAGGACGTCGTACCGGCCGCCGCCGACCGGCGGGTCTTCATGATCGCGCCAGCCGTGGCGCTGGTGCCGTACCTGCTGGTGATGATCGTCATTCCGGTCGACCAGGGCGGCCACGGCGTCGACCTCGACCTCGGGCTGTTCTTCGTGCTCGCGGTCATGGGCATCGGTGTGCTCGGCTCGATCATGGCCGGATGGGCCTCGGCCAACAAGTACTCGGTGCTCGGCGGCATGCGCTCGGCCGCCCAGCTCATGTCGTACGAACTGCCGCTCGTGCTGGCCGCCGCGTCCGTCGCCATGGCGGCCGGGACGCTGTCGTTGCCCGGCATCCTCGCGGAATGGCAGTGGTGGTGGCTGCCGTGGCAGGCGATCGGCGGCGTGGTCTTCTTCCTTGCCGGACTCGCGGAGCTGCGACGACCGCCGTTCGACATGCCGATCGCCGAGTCCGAGATCATCATGGGGCCGATGACGGAGTACACCGGCATGCGGTTCGCGATCTTCATGCTGTCCGAGTACGTCGGGATCGTCGTGCTGTCCGCCCTCACCACCGTGCTGTTCCTGGGCGGCTGGCACGGGCCGTTCCTGCCCGGCTGGCTGTGGACCCTGGTCAAGGTGTTCCTGCTGGCGTTCGTGGTGATCTGGGCGCGGGTCACCTTCCCTCGGCTGCGCGAGGACCAGTTGCAGAGGTTCGCGTGGGTCTGCCTGGTGCCGCTGGCCCTCACCCAGCTCGCGATCACCGGCGTCGTCAAGCTCGCGATCTCCTAGGGTTCCGATTTCGAGATCGTGAACCGCTGACAGCCGGCCGGCCGGCCAGGCACTTGGTGCTGGAAACGACTCACGTGGTGCCTCACCAGGCTCCAGCGGGCCGTGCTCGTGGCGGCCTCCCGCCGCATCCTGCGCCTCGACCTGCGACGCTCACTGACCGCGTGGGCGCGTCAGGAGGGGGCCGGGCTCAGCCGCCTGGGTGTCCGGAGTCCGGTGCCGTTCGGCCGGGGGCGGGCTCAGCCGCGTGGGGGCCGACTTCCGATGCCGCTCGGAGGCGGGCGGCCATGGCGCCGACCCGCTCGATCAGCTCGGGTGGCTCGTGGACCTCGAATCCGATGTCCATCAGGGCGATCCACACGACGATCTCGTCGAGGTCGTGCGCACCGCACAGCAGCACGCAGGTCTGTGCGTCAACGGGTTCCACCGTGCCCGTCGTCGGCGGCATGCGCTCGGCGACGACCTCCGCCGGGGCGTGCACGGTGAGCCGCGCCCGGTAACGGTACGGAGCACTGGAGATCGCCCGGGACATGTAGGCGGCGAGGTCCTCGTCGGGCGGGTTCCGGGGGACGAAACGCGGGCCGTTCGGCGTCCTCAGGCGCAGCCGGTCGACCCGGTACGTCCGCCAGTCCTCCTTGTCGGTGTCCCAGGCCACGAGATACCACCGGCGCCCCGAATGCACCAGCCGATGGGGCTCGGCCGAACGCACGCTCTCCCTGCCCTCATGCGACCGGTAGTCGAACCGCAGCCCCTCATGATCCCGGCAGGCCGCGGCGACGGCGGTCAGAACCTCGGGGTCCACCGGCGCCGAGCCCCCCGTCATGGGCACGGTCATCGACTGCAGCGTGCGAACGCGATGCCGCAGCCGCGCGGGCAGCACTCGTTCGAGCTTCGCGAGTGCCCGCAACGACGTCTCCTCGATTCCGGTGACGGTGCCACCGGCGGCCGTCCGCAGCCCCACCGCGACCGCGACGGCCTCGTCGTCGTCGAGCAGCAGCGGAGGCAGATCGGACCCGGCGCCGAGCCGGTAACCCGGCGTGCCGGCCGTGGCGTGTACGGGATAGCCCAGTTCCCGTAGCCGGTCCACGTCCCGTCGAACCGTTCGCGTGGTGACGCCGAGCCGCTCCGCCAGTTCGGTGCCGGACCAGTCGCGGTGGGCCTGAAGGAGGGAGAGCAGTCTGAGGAGTCGAGCCGAGGTCTCCAACATGCTCCCATTCTCGCCCACGCCTAGGACAGAACCTGACCTAACTGCGATCTATCGTCTTGGACATGACGACGATCACGCCCTTCCGCATCGACATCCCGCAGGCCGACCTGGACGACCTCCGCGACCGCCTGGCCCGTACCCGCTGGCCGGACGAGCTGCCCGGCACCGGCTGGTCGTACGGCGTGCCGACCTCGTACGCGAGGGAGCTGGCAGAGTACTGGCGGACCGCCTACGACTGGCGGGAGCAGGAGGCGGCGCTCAACGAGTACCCGCAGTTCACCACCGAGATCGACGGCCAGAACATCCACTTCATGCACGTTCGCTCGCCCGAGCCGGACGCGCTCCCCCTGATCCTCACGCACGGCTGGCCCGGTTCGATCGCCGAGTTCATGAAGATCATCGGCCCGCTCACCGACCCTCGCGCGCACGGCGGCGACCCGGCAGACGCCTTCCACGTGGTCGCACCCTCCCTGCCCGGCTTCGGATTCTCCGGGCCCACCCGGGAGACCGGCTGGAACCTGCGCCGCGTGGCCCGCGCCTGGGCCGAGCTGATGAGCCGCCTCGGCTACGACCGGTACGGTGCCCAGGGCGGCGACACCGGCGCACTGGTCTCTCCCCAGCTCGGCCGCGTCGCCCCTGACAACGTCATCGGCGTCCACGTCAACGGCGCCCTAGGCTTTCCGACCTTCCAGCCCGACGAACGGGAGGGCCTCACGGAGGCAGAGCAGGCCAGGCTGGCCCTCTACGCCGACGAGGACCGCTCGGGTTACGCCATGATCCAATCGACCCGCCCGCAGACGCTGGCCTTCGGGCTGCACGACTCGCCCGCCGGGCAGCTGGCCTGGATCGTGGAGAAGTTCAAGGAGTGGACCGACCCCGCTCACGACCTGCCCGAACAGGCCGTGGATCGGGACCAGTTGCTCACCGACGTCACCATCTACTGGCTCACCGGCACTGCGGGATCGTCCGCCCGCCTCTACAAGGAGGCCGCTGCCGACTGGGGTCAGGCCGTCGAGAAGTCCGAGGTCCCCACCGGGGTTGCGGTCTTCCCCGAGGACGCCGGGGTCCGCCGCGTCGCCGAGCGCGAGCACAACGTGATCCACTGGTCGGAATTCGACCGGGGTGGCCACTTCGCGGCGATGGAGGCACCGGACCTGCTGGTCACCGACATCAGGGAGTTCTTCCGGCTGGTTCGCTGACGTCCGTGTTCACCGACGTCCGTGTTCACTGACGTCCGTGTTCACTGACGTCCTGGTTTGCTGATCTCCTGGTCCCCGACGTCTTGGTTTGCCGACCTCCTGGGCCACCGACCTCCTGGTTCGCTGACGTCCTGGTTCACCGACCTTGGGTGCACCGACCTTGGATTTGCTGACCTTGGGTTCGCCCACCCGCGCCACTCGCCGTGCAGGGTGACCGGTGTACGGCCGGGCGCAGGAGCGGGGCGGGCTGCGGGCCGAGCGGCGGGCGCTGACGAGGGAGCAGGCGCGGGGGCTCAGCGGCGCCGCCCGTGAGCCCGCCGCCCGTGAGCTGGGCGGCGGTGGGCAGAAGACGGAGCGGGCGCAGCGCCGCGGCCAGTGCCCAGCTTTGCCCGGCCAGTGCCACGGCCAGTGCCACGGCCAGTGCCCGGCCAGCGCCGGGCCAGCGCCCGGCCTTGCGCGGTCATGTCGCGGACTCCGCACGACAGGCCGCGCGTCATACCCGACGCGTCCACCTTGTCGTCCGGTGCGGGATGGGCCGCATGCGTGGATCTCCGAATTGGACGATTTCGGACTCGGCCTTTTAGCGTTCACCCATGACGGAACGACGCGTGATCCTCAGCGGTTCGACCTTCGAGGAGCAGATCGGCTACGCCCGTGCCGTGGTCGTCGGCGACCGGGTGTACGTGTCCGGAACCACGGGCTTCGACTACACCACCATGACCATCTCCGACGACGTGGTGGAGCAGGCCGCGCAGTGCCTGCGCAACATCGGCGCCGCGCTGGCAGAGGCGGGATGCACGTTCGCCGACGTGGTCCGGGTCCGCTACCTGCTGCCGGACCGGGCCGACTTCGAGCCCTGCTGGCCGGTGCTACGCGAACACTTCGGAACGGTACGGCCCGCCGCCACCATGCTCGTATGCGGTCTCGCCGACCCCAGAATGAAGATCGAGATCGAGGTCGACGCCCGCCGCAGGTGACGCAGTGGCCCTCAGGAGCCGAGCGCGTGCCCTGTCGTCGCGTCCGCCCCGCCCCGTATCTGGCCGACCGGCGACCGTCCCGCCCTGGGCTCGTCCCGCCCTGGGCTCGTCCCGCCCTGGGCTCGTCCCGCCCCGTGCTCGTCCCGCCCCGTGCCCGGCTCGACCCAACTCCTGACCTGTAGCCGACCGGACCCGCGACCATCCCGCCCCGTAACCGACTGGACCCGCAACTGGCCCGCCCCGCAACTGGCCCGCCGTCGTCAGAACCACCTGCCGCCCGAGAAGCTGAGACGGCTCGTCGCCCTGGTAACCGTCGACGCATGCGAACGCTGACCGGCCCCACCGACTGACGACCTGTCATTTGAACGCCTTTCGATTGGATGAACGCCATCCCGATCGAACAACCGGCAACCACCTAACGCCCCGTATCCGGGCGACCTGTAACCGAGTAACCGAGTGACCCACGGCCGAACAACCGGCAACCACCCAGCGACCTGAAGCCGAGGGACCCACAGCCGACCGACCTATTGCCCGTACGACCCGTCGAATGATTGCGGTCACCGGCAACACCGTCGGGCCGCAACAGGTCGCAGTCGACCTCCTCAGGCAAACATCGTTCGTCACGGCCCGCGTGGTGACGGTACGTTCCTCAGCGGGTTGTGATACCCGCCAGGTCGCGGTTGAGCCGGCCGTACACGAAGGCGAAGACCGCCGCCACAGCTCCTGCCGCAGCGGCGACACCGAAGATCCACTGGTAGCCGTGCACACCCGGAAGCGCGGCCAGGATGGCGGCGGTCACAGCACCGGCCATGCTGCCACCCGCGATACGCACCAGCGCGTTGATCCCGGCCGCAGCCGCCGTCTGCTCCGGCCGGACGTGCTCGACCGACATCGTGCCCAGCGCGGCGTACCCGGTGCCGAGACCGAGGCCCAGGAGCGAGGTCGCCACCAGGAAGTCGGCTGTTCCGTCGTGCGCGAACACGAGCCATAGCCCTGCCGCCCCGGTGACGGCTGACCCGGTTCCGACCAGCGAGGCGGCGGCGAATCGGCGCATGAGTCGACCGGCGAACAGCGACATCACCAGCATGAACAGCGTGCTGGGCAGCAGATACAGCCCGACCTCCAGGACGCTCGCGCGCAGTGCCGGCCCCTGCATGAAGCCCGAGACACCGGTCATGGTCAAGAAGAGGCAGAATCCGAGCAGCATCGACGCTACGGTCGCGCCGACCGTACTCCGGTGGACCAGCATCGTCATCTGCACCAGCGGCTGTGCCACCCGGCGTTCGACCTGCACCCAGACGACGGACGCCACGACAGCCACGGCGAACAGGCCGAGTGTCGTCCACGAGGTCCAGCTCCACGAACTGCCCTGGGTGATCGCCAGCAGTAGCGCCACCAGCCAGACGGTCATCAGCGCGGCGCCCACCAGGTCCGGACGGCCACCTCCTGCGGGTACGGTGTCCCGGATCAAGAAGGTGATGAGCACCGCACCGAGCACCGCCAGGACGGCCGCCATCCAGAAGATCATCGGATAGTCATCGGCCACCAGGCCGGCCAGAAGCATGCCGCCGCCGCTGCCGAATCCCATGGTCGCACTGATCACTCCGATGCCTGTCGGTAACTGCTGGCGTGGGAGCACGTCGCGCACGACTCCGATTGCCAACGGAATCAGGGCGCTGGAGAACCCCTGGAGTACCCGGCCCACGATCGCCCAGGCCCTCCGGGTGGAGAGCCCACACGTCACCCGAACGGTGGCCAAGCTCGAACGGCAAGAACTGGTCGAGCGGGTACGCGACCCCGACGACGGCCGAGCCTGGCGGATCTGGCTCACCCCGCGCGGGACCGAGGTCGCCCAAGTGTGCGTGCGCGTCAACCTCGAACTCTTCGGGGTCGCCATGGCCGATTGGGCCCCGGAGGAACGCGCCGACCTCGCCCGCCTGCTGGGCAAGCTCTCCGAGGACATGAACGCCCTCATGGCGGAGCGCTTGGACCATCCCGCCGACCCGCGACCGTAACTACCATCCCGGTCGCCTTCGCCTTCGCCTTCGCCTTCGCCTTCGCCTTCGCCTTCGCCTTCGCCTT
>NZ_BAAAHQ010000071.1:0-2045 GCF_039525605.1 Nonomuraea longicatena
GACGCCGCTTAGCGCCTCAGCAGCACTATGTCCCACTTGACTTGACACCTACCGCGGCGGCACCGACACCTACGCCTACGACAACGCCGGCCAGCTCGCCGCCCGCACGGTCGCGGGCAAGCAGGCCACCTTCGACTGGAACGAACTCGGGCAACTCGCCCAGGCCACCGTCGCCGGACAGCAGACCGGCATGGTGTACGACGCCGACGGCGAACGCCTGATCCGCCGCGACCCCGACGGCACCGCCACCCTCTACCTGGGTCACGCCGAGCTGCGCCTGGCGGGCGGGCAGGTGACCGGCAAACGGTACTACTCGGCCTCCGACGGCTCCAAGGTCGCCATGCGCGAACCGGGCGGGCTGCGATGGCTGCTGGCCGGACGGCACGGCAGCACCCAACTCGCCGTCGACGACACGACCGGCGCGGTCAGCCGGGAACGCTACCTGCCGTACGGCAAACGCCGAGGCGGCGACGACCTGCCGTTCACCGACCTGGGTTTCCTCGGCAAAACCGAAGACGCCTCGACGGAGCTTACGTATCTGGGCGCCCGCTACTACGACCCGTCGATCGCCCGGTTCATCTCCACGGACCCGGAACTCGACCTGCGCACCCCGGAGTGGGCGAACGCGTACTCGTACGCGGCCAACAACCCGATCGACCTGTCCGACCCCGACGGCCGCCGCGTCGACACCGGCGGCGGCAGCGGCGACACGAGCTACGGCTACGCGCGGGGCAACCAGAAGAACGCCAACCAGAACTTCGCCAAAACCCACCACGCCAGCGGAAAGAGAAAGAGCAAGCGGGAACGGCGGATCCACCGCCAGCGGGAGCGCGCCAGCGAAAAGGCCCGCATCCGAGGGGTGAGACAGCGCCGCACCGAGACCCGCGACGCCCAGATCCGGGACAAAAAGGAGGCCAGCCATAAGTCTTGGCAGAAAGAGTACTGCCGGACCCACAATTGCACCGGCCGGGCCAAGCCTGCGGGTCTTCTCGGAGAAGGCGAAGGCGTCATCGAGCGGGAGCTCGCGGACGCTCTGAATCCTGCAAAGAAGATCGAAACAGTCGTGAAAGTCGGGCGGAAAGTCGCACAGAAAATCCATAAGGCGCTCAAGGGGAAGTCGTGTAGCAGCTTCGTGCCTGGAACTCAGGTTCTCATGGCCGACGGCACCACGAAACCCATCGAGAAGATCAAAGTCGGCGACAAAGTCCTGGCCACCGATCCAGAAACCGGACAGACCGCACCCCGAACCGTCACCACACCGATCGACAGCCGCGGAGCCAAGAACCTCGTCCGGATCTCTGTCGGCACCGCTGATGGCCGAAGTGGCACAGCAGGTGCGCTGATCGCCACGGAGGAGCACCCCTTCTGGTCCCTTGACCAGAAGGCTTGGATCGACGCTGGCCAACTCCGGCCCGGAACCTCCCTCCAAGCAAGTTCGGGCGTCCGCCGCGTCCAGGTCTCCGGTGTAGCCACGTGGACGTCAAGCAGCCAGGCTGTTCACAACCTGACAGTCGACGACCTCCATACGTACTACGTACTGGCGGGGGCTACACCAGTACTCGTTCACAACAGCAATGGATGCCCCACTAGGAGGTTGTCGGATCCCCTGCCTAAGGGGATGAACAACAAGATCGCTTCCGCCTACGACGACGTGAAGGCGGGGCGGATTCCTTCGCACGACACCTATTCGGGGCGTGAACATCCGTGGTGGGCAGGATCCAAGGAATACAGCGTGCCCGGTAGACCGAAAACCGACAGGATCCTGGAAAAGGAGTTGCCCAACGGCGTCAAGGTGTACGGTTGGACATCCACGCATTACACGAAGATTCAACGCTTCAGTGCACCCCACTTCCCTGACTCGGGGTGGAATTAGTAGCCTTATTCGTCAACTGGCGCGGTGACACTTCGATGTCGCCGCGCCAGCTCCGGTTAGGGGGGTTAAACATGACTGGTGAATTGCCCATAGTGATTGAGGTGGATTTCCCGCTATACGTGGTGGTCGATGAGGAGTCCGGAGACGTACTGGTCGCGGCCGAAGAGGTTGA
>NZ_BAAAHQ010000072.1:0-885 GCF_039525605.1 Nonomuraea longicatena
GCCCCTCGCGTCGCCGTGCCTGCATCGACCATGTTCGCTCGGTTCTGCCGAAGCGCGTGTCGGAGCGCCGGGTATGCCTCGTGCTTGGGCAGCATCGCTCCACGCAGCGGCGTATTCCTCGCGGCCGGGACGACGAGCAGCAACTGACCGAGGACATCGTTGCACTGGCCCGCCGCTATGGCCGCTACGGCTATCGCAAGATCGCCGAGCTTCTGCGCAGCCAGATGGGCTGGGTGGTCAACGACAAGCGGGTCGAGCGCATCTGGCGGCAAGAGGGGCTGAAGGTTCCAGCCAAACAACCGAAGAAAGGCCGGCTCTGGCTCGCCGACGGATCATGCATCCGCCTGCGCGCCGAGCGGCCCAACCATGTCTGGTCCTACGACTTCGTCGAGGACCGCACTCATGACGGAAGGAAGTACCGCATGCTTAACGTGATCGACGAGTTCACGCATGAGGCGCTGGCGATCCGCATCGATCGCAAGCTCAACTCCACCGACGTCATCGACGTCCTGTCCGACCTGTTCATCCTGCGCGGCGTGCCTGAGCACATCCGTTCCGACAACGGCCCGGAGTTCATCGCCACGGCCGTGCAGGACTGGATCACCGCCGTCGGGGCGAAGACTGCCTACATCGCACCCGGAAGCCCATGGGAGAATGGCTACATCGAGAGCTTCAATGCTCGCCTGCGCGACGAACTCCTCGACGGCGAGATCTTCTACACGCTCAAAGAGGCCAGGATCATCGTGGAAAGCTGGCGTCGGCATTACAAAACCGTGCGTCCGCATGGATCGCTCGGCTACAAGCCGCCGGCGCCGGAGGTCTTCATCCCGGCATTCGCGCGGGCGGCCCTGCAACCCCAACCAGCGATGCCGCCCGCGCTGGCGC
>NZ_BAAAHQ010000073.1:0-2091 GCF_039525605.1 Nonomuraea longicatena
AAAGCGAAGCAGGCGACGTTCGTCGCGGGCCTCCATCAGTTCGTTGACCAGGGCTGCGGCGGTGGTGAAGCTGACCGACATGCCCTTCTGACAAGCCGCCAGCCCGAGGCCAAGGGCAATGTGCGTCTTGCCCGTGCCGCTTGGGCCAAGGGCAATGACGTTCTCGCGCCGCTCGATCCATTCGCAGCGGGCCAGTTCCAGCACCTGCATCTTGTTGAGCTTCGGGATGGCGCTGAAGTCGAAGCTGTCGAGGCTTTTGACCGTGGGGAATTTGGCGGCCTTGATGCGGCGCTCGACCATCCTCCGCTCCCGGTCGATCAACTCCAGTTCAACAAGCCGGGCGAGGTATCGGACATGATCCATGCCTTCGGCCGCACATTGCCGGGCCAGCTTCTGATGTTCCCGCAGGAACGTGGGCAGCTTCAGCGCCTTGAGGTGATGGGCGAGCAGGATTTCCGGACCATCGCTCATGCCGCGTCCTCCGCATCGCCCGACAACAACCGCATATAGGAGCCGGGCCTGGTTTTCTCGACTGTTGCCTTGGGTAGATAGGGATAACAGTCCAGGTCCAGCCGGGGCGGACGGTGTTCAACACGGCAAAGCAGCAGGTGCTTCACGGCGTCGAAGCCGATTGCGCCCATCTGAAGCGCCTGCTTCACCGCGGCATGCAGATCAGCCAGATCAAAGGTCTCGAGCAACCGCAGGACCTGGACGTATTCGCGTCGGCCATGTCGGTTCATGCGAGCTTCCATTAGCCGGCGCAACGTTGCGAACTCCTCGGGAAGCTCCCAGCCTTGCAATGGTGCGGCCTGATCGAGTGCGTTGATCTTCTGCTCCAGCAGCGGCAGGTAGTGGATCGGGTTGAAGACGATCTCCTCGCGATCCCAGCAGCGGGGATGGCGGGCAATGACCTCGCCCCGGCAGCCGATCACCACCTCGTGGACATAGGCCCGGATCCAGACATCCTGATGGCCGAAGGCAACCGGCACCGAGTAGTCGTTGGTCTTGTAGCGCACCAGACACTGGGACGAGACGCGGCCACTGTCCTGGTCACAGGCGTCGAAAGGCGCGACCGGGAGGGGGCGCATGGCAACCAGATCACGTTGCAACCGCTCGCCGATCGTCTCGCTCTCACCGCGCAGGACATCGTGCTGGCGCTTGCGGCATTGCTCCTCCAGCCAAAGGTTGAATGCCTCCCAGCTCGTGAACTCGGGAAGCGGCACCATGAAGTTGCGGCGGCAATAGCCCACCAAGCCCTCGACATTCCCCTTGTCATTGCCTTTGCCAGGACGGCCGTAGTGGTCCCGGATCAGGTAATGCGACAGGAAGCCGCTGAACAGCACGGCCCGCTTGCGGGTGCCATCGGGCAGGATCTTCGCCACCAGGCACCGGTCATTGTCATAGACGATCGACTGCGGCACTGCCCCAAAGAAGGCAAAGGCGTGGATGTGGCCGTCCACCCAAGCCTCGGCCACAGCCGCCGGATAGGCGCGGACGTAACAGGCGTCGCTGTGCGGCAGATCCAAAACAAAGAAGTGGGCCTTCTGCTCGACACCGCCAATCTTGACCATCGCCTCGCCGAAGTCGGCCTGCGCATGGCCCGGGGGATGCGCCAGCGGCACGAACACTTCCTGGCCCCGCCGTTCTCGCTCCCGGATGTAATCCTTGATGATCGTGTAGCCGCCGGTGAACCCGCACTCGTCACGAAGCCGGTCGAACACCCGCTTCGCCGTGTGCCGCTGCTTCCGCGGCATGGAGCGATCCGCCTCAAGCCAGCCCTCGATGATCGGGATAAAGGGATCAAGCTTCGGCCGCCTGACTTCGGCCGTCCGCCGGTAGCCCGGCGGCACCGAGAACGTCATCATCTTCGCAACCGTATCACGGGAGATGTTGAAGGCCTTCGCCGCCTGACGCTGGCTCATGCCCCCCGCGCAGGCTTGGCGAACCCTGAGATATAGTTCCACGCTGAAAATCCTCGCGCCCTCCCTGCTGTCGCAGAAAGGGAAAGGGTGGACGACTTTTACACCGCCCGCAGCAGCTCCATGCCGCCGCTTCCGTGGACTAGTTTCTCACCGCCGTTCTCAGACGATC
>NZ_BAAAHQ010000074.1:0-2342 GCF_039525605.1 Nonomuraea longicatena
GACGCCGCTTAGCGCCTCAGCAGCACTATGTCCCACTTGACTTGACACCTACCGAGTCGCGGACGTCAATCCCCGGCTTGAGGGCGTGTTTCACAGGTTGGATACCCGATCCTGTCCCTCTCAGGAGAAAGGTGTCCGGCCACCCGGTAGCCGCGTCAACAGGACAGCCCGTGCGGGCCCACCAACTCCGTCACCCCGTGAAAGGCGAGTGTGTCGGTGCCGGCTACTAACATGCCCGCCATGTCATCTCCCTCCCGTCATGAGCCTGCTGCCCAGCATGTGCAGCCAACCTGGACCAGTTTGCTGCCGAAGGGAGTGAAGTCATGTCCGCCGCTGGGCACCGTGGACGGCTACGCCGAATGGGTGGCGGCGGTGACGACCACAGTCCTCGACGGCCGTGCCGTAGCGATCACCGGGGGTGGCGGCCGCACGTTACGGGTGTGGGACCTGGCGACCGGCGAGCGGGTCGGCGCCCCATGGACCGGTCACACGAACGCGGTGCGGGCGCTGGCGCTGTCCGTTCTGGACGGTCGCCCCGTTGCGGTCAGCGGTGGCGACGACAGAACCGTACGGGTGTGGGAACTCGCGTCCGGCAAGCCGGTGGGCGAGCCGCTCCATCTTCATGCTGACAGCGTGAAGGCCCTCGCGATCGCGGAACGTCGTGGCCGTCAGGTGGTGGTCACCGGTTGCTACGACACGACGGTACGCGTGTGGGACCTGGAAACGCGGCAGGAGGTGATGGCACCGCTCCGTGGTCACACCGGCCCGGTGTACGCGGTGGCGACGGCGGTGCTGAACGGCCGCTGGGTGGCTGTCACAGGCGGTGACCGTACGGTCAGGGTGTGGGACCTTGAGACCGGTGAGCCGGTGGGCAGCCCGTTCACCGGCCACAGCGGATACGTGAGCGCGATCACGGTCGTGGAACTGGCCGCCGGCCACCAGGTGGTCGTCTCCGGTGGCTACCAGTCGACCACGAAAGTGTCGGACCTGGCCACCGGACTGCCGGTCAGCGTTCTTCCCCGATCCATGGACCTGGAGTCGGTGACGACCACGGTCGTGAACGGCCGGCTGGTGGCGATCACCTGCGACCGCAATGAACCGACCATCCAGGTCTATGACCTGGAAACGACCGAGTTGGTCGGTGAGCTGTTCCCTCAGCATCGCCGCACGATTCACGCGGTGGCGACGGCAGTGGTCGACGGCCGGCAGGTGGTGGTGTCGAGTTGCGACGGTGGGTCGGTACGGGTGTCCGATCTGGCCGTGGGCCAACCGGCCGACAAACCGGTTCGTCACGACGCCGCGATCACGGCGGTGGCCACCACTTCAGTGGACGGCCGACCGGTGGCGGTCACCGGCAGTGATGACGAAACCGTACGAGTATGGGACCTGGACACCGGCGACCAGGTGTGCCGTCCGCTCACGGGCCACACCGGTGCTGTCACCGCCGTGGCCGCAACCCAGGTGGACGGTCGCGCGGTGGCGATCACCGGGGGCAAGGACGGCGAGATCCATCTCTGGGACCTCGCACTGGGGAAAGCGGCCAGAGCCCCGCTGACCACCCATCGGGGCCCGATCACCGTGGTCGCTGCCGACAACACACCCCGAGCCATCACCGCCGGCGACGACAAGACCATCCGGGTGTGGGACCTCCGCACCGGCGAGGAGACCGGAAACCCCCGCAAGAGTGACCACCGACGGGTACTAGACCTCACCACCACCACGCTCGACGACCGGCCCGTCGCCGTCCTCGGACGATGGGGCGGCGGCTTCCGAGTCCGTGACCTCGCCTCGAACCGCGACACCGGACTCCAGACCACCGGCACCAACGGCAAGCCGGTACGCCTCGTGGCCACCACCGTCGTGGACGGACGACCCATCGCCATCACCACGAACGACGACTGGCGCGACCCATCGATCGAAGTATGGGACGTCGCCACCACACAGCAGCTCGGCCGGCTTCCCATGACGAATGTGGCCGCCCTCGCCGCCACCACGATCGACGGTCACCCCATCGCAGTTACCGCGAGCTATGGAACGGTGGCCGTATGGAGCCTGATCACCTTTGACAGGATCAGCCCTAACCTCGAATTCCCCAACGAGGTGAACGCCGTCACCGCCACCCCGCATGGTCACATCATCGTCTGCTTCGACCGCGACATCGCCGTGTTCACCGTATCGACAGGACGGTAGAGACCTGCTGAACAGCGGCGATGACCCGCCTACGCACCCTGGTAGTACCTGTGACACCCAGCGCTGACGAAGATCGATCAGGCCATTCTGCGGCGCGCCGGTAGGTGTCAAGTCAAGTGGGACATAGTGCTGCTGAGGCGCTAAGCGGCGTC
>NZ_BAAAHQ010000075.1:0-10293 GCF_039525605.1 Nonomuraea longicatena
CGCATAGGCTACGCCCATAAGACGGCTGTCCGGAATCACCGTGGCCCCTCATATCCGCCCGCCCACCCGAACCCTTGTATTTCTGGTTGGCGCCCGGACGGGCCACGCCGCAAGCCGACAACACGGGGCTCCCTACTCGCTGTGATCGTGGTCCGGAGCCGGAGCGAGGATCTCCAACCGGGTATGGAAGGCCGCTCGCGCGGGACCGTACGGCAGGCGCTGGGAGAAAGAGCGCAGCAGGTCGCTAACGCGGCTGGAATCGACGGTGGCCATCAGGTCGGCGGCTCGGCCCGCGTTCTCCAGCGCGCCGTCGATCTCGCCCTGCTCCAGTTGGGCGCCGGCGATGGCCGTCAGGCCCAGGGCGGTGTCGCGGGCGTAGTCGAGGCTGCGTCCGGCCTGGCCTTCTTCGAGCAGCCGGACGGCGATGTCGGAACGGCCCAGCCCGACCCAGCTGAGCCCGACCTCGATCGTGTGGGAGGGACGGCGCATCCAGTACGCCCAGGCCGGATCCTCTTCGAGGTCGCGGCGTTCCCAGTGGGCGTCGGCGCGGGACAGGACCCGCGCGGCCTGCTGAGCCTCACCGGCGGCGGCGTGCGCGTGGACCTGCCAGGCGGCCAGCATGGCATGAACGGTGCGGGAGGAACCGGGACCGATGCGTTCCCGCGCGGTCTCCAGCAGCGTGACGGCGGTGCGGCCGTCGCCGGCGTAGCTGTGCTGCATGGCCATCAGCGACAGGATGTAGGCGCCGGTGAGGGTGTCGCCGCCGGCGGCCGGTGGCCAGATGGGCTGGCCGCCGCCTGCCGCGCATGCCCTCGTCGGCGATCGTGCGCCGTCACGGGCGCCGCCCCGCCGACCAGAGCGGTGACCCTGACGTCCTCGATGAACGGCTCACGCCCAGGAGTCCTCGAGGTCGAGCACAGCATCCTGGACGCCGGCAGAAGATCACCCGCTTCGACCATGGCTGGCCCGCCTGGTCGCCCACGAACTCGACCACCTACTCGGCCGCAGATCATCCGAGCAGCTGAAGTCTTAAGTGAGGAATTCACGTACAGGTGATCTTGGGGCCTGATGGCGATGTCTGTGCCTGTCGACACGAAGGCCGTGGTGGCGGGGCTGCGGGGCGCTCGGCGAGCGGCGGGGGCTCGCAGGCCCGGGTGGTCACCTCGGGGAGCATGCTGGTGCACGTGGGGGCGGACTACGCGTGCTGTTCGCCCCGCGCACGTGATCGAATCGGTGAGCGGGCAGAAGCCAACGGCTCCAGGAGCTGTTCATCGGCAGGAGAAGAGTCAACCGCTGAGGTCTCCATCAAAGCCGGGGCGATTCAATCCTCGACGACATCCACGACGGCGGGAACGGGCCGCGGCTGAGCCCGCAAACGGTGTCGGGATGGCTGAAGCAGGGGCGAGTGCCCGATGACTTCGCCGACCTGTGGGCGTTCGTCACCGGGTTGCTCCGGAGGATCTCGCCGGGCGGATCTCTCGACCGTCACTGGTTGGCGCAGGAGAGGAACAGGTTCAAGAACCTGTGGGAGGTCGCCAGGCAGCAGGCCGAGTACGACCCGCGGCCGCCGGCGGGTGAACTCGCCGGATACCTCAACGCGGCTCGTCTCGCCTCAGCCGAGCACCCGTATCCCGCGATCCTTCCAGGCACCGTGCTGCCGCCGCTGTCACAGGTGTACGTCCGGCAGCAGGCACAGCTCCAGCAGGCCGGTGAATCGGGTAAGAGCCTGAACAAGACCGCCTGGGACAGGCGACCGGCCGAGGACATCATCCAGGGGACCGTTCCCATGACATGGCTGCTCGGCGGGCCGGGTGCGGGGAAGTCGAGCCTGCTGCGGATGATCGTCATCAGGCTCGCGCGGGAGCTGCTCAGCGGAGGCGGGAAGAAGCCCCTGCCCCGCCGTTCGACGCATCCCGGCGTGATCCAGACCACGTCCTCGAAGGACGACGAGCCTCGGGCCAGGCCGCTGTTTCCGGTCTATGTCCCGGCGCAGGCTCTCACGCAGCCGGGCTCGTTCACGCAACAGCTGGCGCACGCGGTCGCAGCGCAGCTCAAGGGATACGACTATGTTCCTCCGTCCGACCGCCTGTTCCGCGGCCCGCCCCTGCCGGGCGCGCAGTGGCTGATCCTCATCGACGGCCTGGACGAGATCTCGGACGTCGACGAGCGCCTTCGGGTGCTCAAAACCCTGATGGCCAACAAGAAGTACTGCTATCGGTTCGTTATCGGCAGCCGGCCGCTGCCGGACTCCGAGCTGGCGATCCTGGACGAGGCCGTCGACCCGGCTCGTGAGGAGAGCGGCTCCGCCGGGCGGTACGAACTTCTTCCCCTGGACGTGAGCGTGTTGCCCACGTTCGTCCGGGGCTGGATGGACGCGGCCCACGTTCCTGAGCCCGCCCCCGCCGTGGCGGCCTTCATGTACCAGGTCAACGGCGGAAGGCTGCGGGAGCTGGTCAGAATCCCGCTCATGGCCACCATCCTGTGCCAGTTGCACGCGGCCGACCCCACGCACCCTCTCCCCACGGGCAGGTACACCGCCTATCAGCGGTTCTACGAGCTGTTGTGCGACAGGTTCTACGACCCTTCCACCACCGGGATCAACCACCAGCTCCACACACAACTACAGCGCTACGGCGCTCAATCGTCGGCCGCGATCGACAGCCTGCCGAACCGGCTCCTGACCGCTTTGGGACAGGTCGCCTTCGGGGGCGAGGCGAGCGCACCGGTCGCGGTGCGCTGGAGCAGGTCAGGGCGTGCGTAGCCGATCTACGGCCCGACGACATGCCGGTGAGCAAGTGGGACGCACTGACGGCACAGGCCCTGCGCCGCACGGGCATGGTGCTGGTCACGGCCGACGACGTCACGTTCGTGCACCAGACGTTGCACGAGTTCCTTGCCGCCAGACACGCCGCCCGCGACCCGCATGCCAGACGGGGTGAACTGCTGCGGCTGTCGCACAAGAAGGGCCTGCTCTCGCAGTCGTACCTGACCTCCTACGATCGGTTCCTGGTCGCCGCCTGGATCGTGGAAGGGCGCAGCCCGCCGGGCCTGAAGGACTTGATCGCGCAGTTGTCGGCGAGCTACGGCCCGGCCGCCGGAATCGCGGAGCTGGTCCGTGACGGCGTCGATCTGGGCAGCCGGGTCCGGGAATCGGCGGCCGTCACGCTCCGGAAGATGGCCAGCGGCCGAGACCTCTCACGAATGATCGTCGCCGCCGAAGATCTGGCCTCAGTCGACGTCCCCTCGGCTGTGGAAGTGCTGTCGGTCGTCCTCAGGAGCCCGACGATCAGCTTCCCCGACCGCGCTCGGCTATCGAAGAAGATCATCGAGTTCGACCCGCTGCATGCCGTGGACGTGTTCGCCGAACTGTCCATGAGCCGACGGCTCGACATCATCTATCGCGACCACGCATCGGATCTCACCGAGATGGTCAGGGAGCGCGAAGGCGACGTCCACGAGCTCATCGTGCTGACCGGGAAGCTGGCCAGACTGGACCGGCTCGCCGCCGTCACCATGCTGGCGGAGGCGCTGGATCGTCACACCTGGAAGAAGCCGCATCGTCAGAAGCTGCTGACGTGGCTGGCGACGATACAGTCCTCCCTCTGACAGGCTGAAGCCGACAACTCACGCATCACGGAGCTCGGCAAGCCGCGTCACTGACGAGCACAGTGAGCCGGCGTGGGGCGCGTCGTGCCGTGCCGCGTCCGGCTGAGTTCGCCGGCCGTGGGGCAGAGAGTGAATCATCTGGCCAGCGGGCCGCACATCCCCCGATGATGGGATGCTGGACGCGCGCAGTTCGAATGAACGACGACCAGCGGACGAGGCTGAACCCGGGCCAGCAGACACTGGAGCGAGACCTTCGGGCTTACGCCGTACGCCTCGCCCCGCCGGGCTGGCGATACGGCACGCTGGCCGCACTCGATCACGCCGATCAGATGGCCAGGCTGGGCAGCGATCTGAGGGGCCACGGCGACGCACTCGACCGTCACCGGTAGCGGCAATCGGGGAGCCTGCCGATCACCCCGCGCCTCCACGCAGGGGTCTTCGACAGCTCGGCGTCCGTACGTCACAGCTGCATGGGGTGCATCGCGGTGACGATCAGGCGCGCTGGTCTTTATGCGGCGTCGTCGGCCTGGTCGTCACCTGGATTTGATCCGGCCGCGTGTGCACAGGTGGGGTGAGCCCCGCCCTGGCGGCCGGGCCGAGGACACGCAACGCGAACAGCCCTTATGACCCTGAGTGAAAGGGGCGCGCTGCGTGAGCTGGGATTATCCGAACTTGCGTGCTATATGTCCTAGCTGTAGGGCATCATGGACTTGCAGACCACTACATCTGGTGGTTCGCGTAGTCCCAGCGGTGACGCTCTGCGATCCTGAAGCGGTTCGGGGGCCGAACCCGGGCTGGTGTTTGGAAGGAGTTCCACACTTGACCCAACTCCGCTCGACTCCCGCAACAGCACAGGACCGTCGCCTGGTGCAGACGGCAGTCAAAGGTCCGACTGCCGATTCCCAGGACGCCGTCTTCCTGCCCTTCGAACACGACGCTGCCCTGGAGTTCCGCCAGGAGCACTCCGGCGTGGATTTCTGGTGCGGGACGGTCAACGGGTGCGGGCGCCAGCTCTTCACCCGCATCGGCGACGAGAAGATCCCGCACTTCTTTCACCGGGGCGAGAATGAGGAGCAGTGCCGCCGGGCGCAGAGAAACCGGGGGCGGCTCGACCTTGAGGCCCCGATCGTCTGGGCCGAGCTGAAGCCCTGGCGCCAAGGCCGCGACCTTCCCGAGGGGCAGGTCGACTTTTTCGACCCCATCGATCGCCATGACGCCCGCTACATGCACATCAGCGGCCCCGTCGGCACCAGGGACACCCGCATCGTGCTCGGCGACGTCACGATCATCCAGGTCCAGCAGGACGCCGCGTCCGCGCAGGGACGCGAGTGGGACTGGTTCGTGCACGAGCGCAACACCGAGGTGCGGGAGATCCTGGACAGACAGGGCATCGCCTACGCACGGATTAAGTTCGTCCCGACCGCGATCTCGGCCACCCTGCAGGTCTTCCTGTCCACCCCGGACAACGTGGGGGACTGGGGCCGCATCAGCCGGTATGTTCCTGCGCCCAACCGGGCTCCCCGGCCGCCCAAGCCCGCACCGCCGATGACAGCCGACTCGAGGCCGGCCACGGCGCGTGCCTCCGTTGCGCAACGGACCGCCGCCTCCGGCCCTGCCCGCGAGCGAGGCAATCCGTTTGCGCGGATGGGCCCGCCGTCCCAGCTCGCGCCGCTGCGAGGCTTGGACGGCGGGCCCACGCGCGAACCTGCCTTCGCGCCCGGGCCTCCCCGCCCACGTGCGTCAGAGCCCACTGGGCGGTACACGTTCGCAGTGAGGGTGCCCGCGCCCCGCTCCGAAGAGCAGATCGCCAACGAGTTCAAGGACGCCATCGCGCACCTGAAGGAGGCGCTGGTCCTGGAAGACCGCAAGACCGTGGCCCGGTGCGCACGGCGCCTACGCGCACTGCGCAAGGCCCACCGCGAGAGCCTGTCCAGCGACGACAACCGAGCAATCAAGACCCTGCTCAGGCAGGCCAGTACCAGCTGACCGCCTGCCTCCCGCGCCGGTCCCGTGCTCGCCTGGATGTGACCAGGGCGGAACGCAATGGAGCGGGCAACTGCGAGTCGGGCAGGCCATGACATCGCGAAAGCCCTGCCTTCCGGGGGAATCTGGACGGGTAGGGCCCAGCGGTGCGCGACGCCAGGTAGCGGCCCTCAGGTGACGTGCCAGAACATCCTCCACGGGCAGCCGCCTGTGGCTCAGCGCGGGGAGGGCGGTCCGGAGGGCGTAGGAGGGCATGGATTCGACGGCGATGCCCGGCCCACCGCCGCACGCCGCGAAGCCGAAGGGCGCTTGCTCCCCGGCAAGCAGAAGACCGGCCGGGCCCCGTGTCATCGGCCCCGCCGAACTGGCCACCCTGCGCCGCCTCGTCGGCGATGGCGTCTCGGTCATCGAAGCCGCCCGTACCTTCAAGATCGGCCGCTCCACCACCTACGCAGCCCTCGCCGAGAGCTGATCAGCAGCTACCTCAGCCGGCGGCCCGTTTCTGCCGTATTCCAGTGTGTGGCGCCCCTGCTCGGGGAGCGGTTCTGGGCCGACCTTCGGCCGATCTACCAGGGGTTGTTGCTGCGCGGCCGCTCGGCAGTGGCTCCACAACCGGCAGAATTCCGCCTGACTGTCCCCGCTGGCCTCGGCCTCGGAGCTCCCCAACCCGAACACGGGCACGCGGGCCGGAGACCCGGGTGCGCAGTCGCCCAGGTCCTCCACGATGGACACCGGCGACTTGTTGGACGGCTCCCCGAAGAAGTCGTCCGGGTCACCGCCGTACGGATCGCGTGCGGGGCGCTCGACGTTGAGCACGGCGGCCGGCGGGCGCCGAACCGCGCCTCCCCATGGCCCTCGCCCATCTGGGCGAGGCGCGGTGCGAGCCTGCTGATGCTGATGGCCAAGTCCCGGCACCGCAAACCCGAGAACGTGCGCCGCTACTTCCGCCCTTCGGCCGAGGTGATCGCCGAACCCACCAGCCTGCTGGGGCCCGGCTGACCGACGGTATCCGGCGATCGAGCCATACGCCTCCGGGATGTTCGGCGTCGGGCGCCCGCTGGCTGCCTGAAGCGCGATCCGGCCACCCGCCACCGCTGAACAAGGCCCCTTCTCGAAGGACCCCTTGGGCGGGTGTGGGATTCCTAGGAGTAGCAGGGCCTGGTTATGCGGATGGCACCTGTAGAGGATGTGAAAGCATCTGATGGTATCAGCGGCGGAAGTTCAACAATTTGATTCAATGTCACGGGTGGTTGCGTCCTTTCTGGGATCGGCATCCGCGCACCCGACTTGGACCATCTCGACGCGGCAGTCAAGAACACCACAGCCACGATCCCCCTGAAACTCAGGAATACCTCGACCCGGTCGCGCCGTACCCAAGTCCGGGATCCTCGATGCGCACAGGTTCAGTAATCCGACTGAGGAAGCCGGCGCGTCCACGTCCGTAACGTGATCGTATGTCAGGACATCCCGCCCATCCAAAATAGCGCACAGCAAATAGACTTTCCCGCCCGGGCAGAAGCCAAGTTTCGGAGGTTTTTTTGAGAAGACCGTTATATGCCGCGCTGACGGCAACACCCCAGCGCGGCCCGCAGGCGAAGGCACGTCATCTGGTCACGATCCTGGCGGTTTTCGCGCTGGCCTGCGGGCTGGTCGTCGTCGCGGAGGGCACCGCGCGGGCGAATCCCCCCGACATTCACACCGTGGCGACCTGGAACATGCAATACGGGCCGAGCCGCTGGCGGGCGGCCTACAACCTGTCCCGCCACCATGACGTGGTCGCCCTCCAGGAGGTCCCCCTCGGCAATCCCCCATTTGGCCCCGGGCCGAGTGCCGGAGGCTATCTGCGGACACTGCCACACATCAACGGTGTCGAACACCACCTGTGGCGACCTAGCCGCAGGGATCCGGAAGTCCACCTGTACATCCTGCGCCAGGCAAGCCGCAACATCGGCATGATCACCACATGGGCGGCCGACGACGTCTTCGCGATCGACAGCGTCTATCGGGACGCGCTCGGCGTCGTCCGTAACGCAGACCAGGTGCTGTTCGCCTCCGTACACGCCGCATCGGGCGGCGGCAGCGACGTCGGAGCGCTGGTACGCCGCGTCGCGGCGCGAGCCGCGCAAAACCCCTTCGTGCGGCACTGGGCCACAATCGGCGATTTCAACCGCCTCCCGACCACGCTGGGACAGGTCGGCCTTCCCGCCGGATCCCAGATCTACAACCCCCGCCACCCCACCCACCGCCTTGGCGGCGAGCTGGACTACATGATCACCAATATCGTGACCGACAACTGGGGGAACCCCCAAGTCCTGGAGAACACCGACAGCGACCACTGGCCGGTGCACTTCGGCAGGTTCCGCGCCGGCGCGGACCCGGTAAACCTTTTCACGATGCCCCTCGGCGACTCGATCACGCACGGTCACAACGCAAGCGAGCCCACCGTGAATGGTTACCGGCTGGAGCTCCACAACGGGTTATCGATCCACACCGAGTTGCTGAAACGGGACGCCCTCAACTTCGTCGGGTCCCAGCGGTCGGGACAGATGACCGACCCCGACCACGAGGGGTATCCCGACCACGAGATCGATCAGATCGCCGCCCGCGTGGCCGCCACCGTTCCCCAGATGAAACCGAACGTGGTGACATTGATGGCCGGTAGCACCGACATGAAGAACAACACCCATGTGGCCGGTGCGTCCGACCGTCTGGGACGGCTGGTCGACCAGATCCTCCGGGACGCCCCCCACGCCACGGTGCTGGTGGCCACCCTCCCTCCGGCCTCCGACCCGGCCGTCCAGGCGCGGATCGAGACATTCAACCAGCGCGTCCCGGGCATGGTGATGGAGCGGCAGACGGCGGGCAAGCATGTCGCGCTGGTCTCGATGAGCGATCTGACCACCACCGACTTGGCCGACGGATTTCACCCCAACGAAGCCGGTTACCGGAAGATCGCCAACGCCTTCGCCAACGGTGTCATCGGCGCGGTCCTGTCCGGCTGGCTCGAAAGCGGCACCGCAGCGACTCCGCAACCCTTGCGTCCGATGGCTTTGGGGTCGTCCACCACCTGGGGCGAGGGCAGTTCGCACGGCAACGGATACCGGGCCACCGCTGATCGGGGATTCACGGATCTTTCCGACGGCCACGTGGACTGGGTCGGTTCGGTGCGGAGAGGCACGATGGCCGATCGCGAGAACGAAGGCTGGCCGGGGTTCCGGATCAACGAGATCGCCGGCAAGGCGAAATGCTCCGTCACGACCTACCAGCCCAACCTCATCACCCTCCTCGCCGGCGGCAACGACGTCATCCAGAACCACCAGATGGACGCGGCGATCACACGCCTCGAAACGCTGATCGAGCAGGTCAGTACCGACGCCCCGGGGGCGGCCGTGCTGGTGGCCGGGATTCAGCCCCTGCACGATCCCGCCGAGGACGCGAGGGGAAAGGCGTTCACCGCCCAGATCCCCGCCCTGGTGGACCGGCTCGTGGCCCACGGCCTGCGCGTTGTTTACGCAGATACCACTGGATTGGGGCCGTCCGACATCAGCTCCGACGGTATTCATCCCACCGACCAAGGCTACGACAAGCTCGGTATGGCGTTCGTGCGGGCGGCCGGAGAGGCCAAGAACAGAGGCTGGATCCAGAGGCCGAACTCCCCGGCCGAGAACGCCGACTCCGATCCGTGCGACATCAAGGACGACGGGCCGGGCACGTCCTCGCCACACCCCTACGACCTGGGCCCGAATTGGCAGGACCGCGGCGTCATCCAGGCCCAGCAGTTCCCCTCCTCGTCCCGCTTCTGGATGATCGACGTCAACAAGGACCGCAAAGCCGAGTTCGTGGCGGTCGACAAGGACCAGAACTTCCGATTCTGGTGGAACGGCGGCCCCTCGGGGGCGAACTGGGTCCCCTTCGTCGAAGGGCAGAACGCGTACACACCTGCGCCCGGGGCGGTCGGCAACATGCTGCGCTTCGGCGACGTCGACGGTGACGGCTTCCCCGACTGCATGGTCGTCCATCTGGATGGCCGGGTGAAACTCTCCACCTGGAAGGCCGAGAACCCGTCCGGTTCACGCATGTGCATGCAGGAGTTGGGAGTCCCCCCTGCCGACGTCTTCTCCAACGGGCACGAGGGAGAACGCCTGGTCATCGGCCCGAGCACAAAGATCCGATTCGCCGACGTCACCGGAGGAGGGCGGGAGGACTATCTGCTGATCCAGCCGGACGGCACGACGACCGCCTGGTACAACCAGGGTCTCCAGTTCCAGGGCCCCACCATGCGCTACTGGCAATGGGACCACCCCAAGAGGATCAGCGGCCCCTTGGCCAACCCTCGGGAGATCCGGTACGCCGACATCAACGGCGACAGGCGCGCCGACCGGATCCTCATCACCGCCAAGGGCGGCGCCAGGGCTTGGATCAACGAGGGCGCCGTGGGCGCGGGCGGAACCTACCGCGACATCGGCAAGATCGCCGAGGAAAGTGGCCTTCCCCCCAAGGACATCCAGTTCGCCGACCTCGACGGCGATAGCAGGGACGACCTCGTGCGCATCGGCTGGACCGGTGTCACTCGGGCCTTCCTCAACAAGCTTCCGGCGAACTACTTCGACACCTTCCACCCCTAGGGTCTGTCTTCAAATTGATCTAGTGGCCCGCCCCGGAACGTTGACCCGGTAATTGATCTCAGCTGGTGAACCCGGCAGG
>NZ_BAAAHQ010000076.1:0-1174 GCF_039525605.1 Nonomuraea longicatena
CAAGCCAAAATCGTCTGCGACTAAGCAAGATCGTCGATCTCAAACACTCACTCAGACTTCCCAGGCGAACCTCTAGATCCTGCCTACGCCACGATCATGGCAGGAAGGTCCGTAGACCTTTGAGCAATAGTTGGGTGCGCAAGGCTCGGCTGCCAAAAGAATGCTATCGATGGTTTATTTTGTTCCACATGGCATTCATTTGATAAGGTAATAGTCGAAGGTCCAGGAGTATTCCGAATTCTGGATCTTATCGAAACCCGCGAAGAGGATTCGAGCGACTATCTTTCTCTCGTCGTCTCGTCATACGTTGAGACCCTGCGGTATGTACAGCGGATCGGCGGCGATGACCTCCTACTATTCCGACCGAAACCTGTTCCATGCCCACATCATTGGGATCGACACCTCAAGGAGACCGGTCTTACACACCTGGTGTCTAGCGCTGATCCAATAATTTCCACCCTTCAGCATCGAGGGCAGATAAAAAGACTTGAAAAGACCGATAGTGGCGGATGGTCCTTCGAATACAGTCATCCGCTGCTAGGAGCTCCCATATTCGGCCAGCTCATTCGCGAGGAAGGTTCCGCGGACCCCGAGACGGCTCCGGAACGCGCAATTGTAGAGACTGTTTTCAAACATTATGCTGGCTGGTTGGTGTCAGACGTCACCTATGCTCAAGCTCTGCGAGTGCCTTTGGGCTCGGCATTTCATGGGCACACTTCCGTCACAAGTGCTCCGATCGGAGAAGACCCGCGCTATACAACTGTAGCGATGAATATACGCCTCCCTTCCCTGCAAAGAATTCCCATTCCCGACTTAATTCGTTTCCGAGAAGACGAACATGAATCATTTGAGCGCTTCAGGAAAGCGCTGATGGCTGCGATCCGCGAAAACATAGAGGCAAACGACAGCATGGATCCGGCACGGCTAGCGAGACAAATCGAGAGGGACATAATCAAGCCTGCTGTGGCGGATATTCACCAGAGAATGGCGACCGCAAAGGCAAGGGCCGCCAAGAAGTCATGGTTGAGCATAGGTGTGGGTGTCGTGGCTATGACCGTAGGCCACTTCGCGAACATCCCTCTACTGCTACCAGCAGGCATAGCGGCATCACTGAGGTGATCTCAGAGAACTAATTCGGGCGATTGGTGATTTTAGGGACGCCCAGGGTGGCGTT
>NZ_BAAAHQ010000077.1:0-1511 GCF_039525605.1 Nonomuraea longicatena
ATCTGCTGCCCCAAGAAGTGGATCAACCTGGACTTGTAGAAGCGCCCGTAGTAGTTGATCCATCCCGCCACGACGGGGTTGATCATCGTGGAGATCTCCTTGAAACTCAGCGCGGTCCATCGACCCAGCTGCCAACTCCGGATGACCATGGCCATGGACTTCATGGCCTGCGTGCTCACCGCGGGAAGAAAGCCCGACTTCAGTCTCCCGTCCCGTAGTCGAGCCGGTCTGCGACGGAACGTGAACCCCAGAAAGGTGAACTCCGTGATCGGATAGTTCCGATCCCGGCCTCCTTGTTTGCAGTACACGATTTGCGTCTTGTCCGGATGTAGGTTCAGGTCGAACTGCCGCAGCCTGCGTCTGATCAAGTCACAGACGAATTCTGCCTGTTTCTCGCTGGCACAGTGCACCACGGCATCGTCACAGTACCGCTCGAACCTGACTGACGGACACTGTCGATCCAACCAGGAATCGAAAGCGTAGTGCATGAACAGGTTCGACAACAGCGGCGAGATCGCAGAACCTTGAGGAGTTCCCTTGTCTCGCTGCATAAGCATGCCATCAGTCTGCTGAATCGGGGCGATCAGCCACCGCTTCACATAGAGCAGCACCCATGGCGTATCGGTGTGCCTGCCTACCGCAGCGAGAATCGGGTCGTGCGGCACATTATCGAAGAAGCCTTGGATATCGAGATCGATCACCCAAGGATATCGCCAACATCGCTGCTTGCACGACTCTACCGCCTCCAGCGCGGACCGCCCTGGACGATAGCCGTAGGAGTCCTGATGGAAGACAGCCTCCGCTCCAGGACTCAGGACCATCGCAACCGCAGTCTGGGCGATCCTGTCGGCGACGCTGGGAACCCCGAGGGTCCTCATGCCACCGCCACGCTTCGGTATTTCCACCGCCCGGACGGGCGGAGGAAAGTAGCTTCCCGACGAGAGTCGATTCCAGAGTTTATACAGGTTGTTCTTCTCGTCCTGCTCGAACTCCGTCAGCGACTGCCCGTCCACACCGGCCGCTCCCTTGTTGGCCTTGACTTTCTGATATGCGTTCCATATCAGAATTTTCGGAATATCGAACGGCTTGCCTACTGATCTTGTGTCGTTCATCAGATTCCTCCCATTTCTGGTTGATCGACGACCGACACCCAACAACACGCCCCCTTCGCTCCGTCCCCATTACGGGGACATCATCACTACTACGGGGCGTTCCGCCCTCCTGGCGTGCGACCGATACTCCGACGCTCACGGTTTCCGCCGCTTGCGTTTCTCTCTTTCGCCATCCGCCCCAACCGGCAGATGGCTGTTTCACGCCGAGGAGTTCTCCTGTTCCGTTGTGAAGCCCGGACCGAGCTCGCGTCACCTTCATGCCGGACACCGCCAGACCAATAGACAGGCACCCGTCTGGCTCATCCCAGGACAGCGTTGAGGCCCTGGTTTTGATGTCAGTTAGCCTAACGACACGTCATCAGTGGTTCACTTGCGTTCGCCTTCTCGGCCCACACCTGC
>NZ_BAAAHQ010000078.1:0-1555 GCF_039525605.1 Nonomuraea longicatena
CTCGCGATCACGCTGTGATCAGCAGGCGCCCGCCGAAGATGAAAACAGCTCAGTGCGCAGGGTCTCTACCGAACTGGAGTCACGATAGGTCCGCATCTGGGCATGCGCGACGTCGAGGAGAAACCAGGACTTCCAGGAGTCTGGTACCTGCCCTGTAAGCGGAATGTGCTGCGCGAGTTGGAGAGCAGCCCCCCATTCGCCCGCCGCGGACTCGACGGCCACGGCTTGCATGGCCACGGCTGTCGGTCCGAACACGGAAGTCCAACGATTGTTGGAGTCCTCTCCGGTTCGGTGAGCGGCTGCACGGGCGACGTTCAAGAGATCCCGTGCCGTGTCAAAGCGCTCGTTTCGCGCGGCTGCGGTCATGCCGGACAGCAGCAGACCGCCATATACGGCGATCTCATTCGGGGTAGACGTGCGGAATTTGGGCTCGATCCCGTCGGCCGTGGCCAGTGCTACATGCTCGGAGTCGTCGAGTCGGCCAGTGCGCATGAAGATCCAGGAGACACTATTAGCGATCATCGCCGGAAGGAGAGGGTCGTTCGATTCGCGGGCGGCCTGCTGCGCCCGGTCCAGACCAAGCAGTGCCAGGTCTTCCATTCCGCTGCGTGCCATTACATGCGCACCGAGCTGCATAGTCTTGGACAGCACTCCTTGGGCGCGAAGCGCGGTCCCGTTGCGGTGCTCATGCACGGCGGTTCGAGCTTCGGTGAGCAGACCAGGAAGGACCTCGCCCAACGTGGACATATCCCCCTCGTGGTAGGTCGTCCACGCGTCGCTGACGCTGCGCCGGAGCGCCGTCACGTCGGGCGGCGCGTCCTCAGAGTCGGTTTCGGCAGACGACGCGAAGTCAGTCACGGGAACCAAAGCGCGGCGAATCGCCAAGACCCTCGGATCTTTGCTGCTCCCCTCTGAAACGACGCCGAGTAGAAGCGCCGGGGTGTCAAGGTCGAGCGCGCGAGCAAGGGAGTTGATTGTGGAAATTCGGGCGGACTGCCGTTGGTTCTGCTCTAGCTTGCAAATGGTGTCCAGGTTCACGCCTGAGCGTTCGGCGAGAATTTCCTGAGTAAGGCCGTCGATTGACCGGCGAGCTACTTTAAGTCGCTCACCTATGGTCATATCCGGGCGAAGTTCCATCGTGTCGTTGTCACGCATAGCCCTGCACCTTTCTGAAGCCCGTGAACTTCAGGGTAGACGTGTAGGGGTACTCCGCCCAAGGCGATGTCCCGATACGGCAGAGAACATCCCGCTTCCCCGCTGGCGCCGGATGCAGTTGCCGCCTCCACCATCGTCGAAGAAGGCCGAAAAGCCACAAGACACGCAGGGTCGAAGACAGGTTGGCCCGGGAGGTAGTTGTCCTTGATGGATGCGGTTGTGGCGGGCAACGACACGTTTGGACAATGTCCGGTATCGGTGCTCAAACCCGGGCTTGCCCCTGGAAGGAACGCGGGCGAGCGTGAGCGAGCGCCTTGTGGCCGGGCGGGCGTAGGTGGCCAGCACCTCAGAGCGTGTTTGAGAAGATCATTCACGTTCGGCGTGGTGACGTGACGACGAG
>NZ_BAAAHQ010000079.1:0-1848 GCF_039525605.1 Nonomuraea longicatena
CATCCGAGCCCCTGGTGGTGACGGCGTTGATTGTGGTGATCCACCCGTCTACCAGGGGTTCTCTACGTCTTCAGGCGAACGCCGGACTCGCGATCACGCTGTGATCAGCAGGCGCCCGCCGAAGATGAAAACAGCTCACTGATCATTACGATACATTCACTCAGTTCAGATAGGTCTCGCCCATGAACTTCCTGACGCTGGCCGAGCGCCTCGCGCGGCCCGAGCCCCCATGGCTGTACAGGGCGGATCTTGTCGCCGAGGCGCAGACGCTGCAGGTGGATCTAGGGACGCCGCCAGAATTGACTATTGTCTGCTTCGACTCGGCGACCATGACGACTCTTGACGACTTTTTCGATGTCGTCGCCAGTCGACTTTCGTTCCCAGACTATTTTGGCCACAATTGGCCAGCGTTCGACGAATGTCTAGCCGACGCGCATGAGTGGCTCTCTGTGGGTGCCCTAGTCCTACTCTTTGTTAATTCGGAAGAGCTGCTATCACGCGACAGGGCAGATCTCCCTACCCTCTTCACGGTACTCGTCAAGGTGGGTATCGAGCTGGCTCGTGAGACAAGTGAAGGCGAACCCTGGGATCGCCCTTCGGTGGCGTTCCACGCCGTCTTCGATGTGGGAATCGAAACCCGTCTAGAAGGTAGAGAATTGCCTCTACTATCGATGTGAGAATCACTCTTGTCGGATCTCCAACGGTCCGGCGGGAGCCTCTTGGCGGCTGCAGAGGTCGTGATCGTTTTCTGACTGCTGCTGTTCAGGACCATCGCCGAGCGTGTCCGACATGCGTTCGATGGCCTCGCGTTGGAAGCCGAACCGGACATGGGCGATGGTGCGGCCCTCGACCTGGCCGAGCAGCCTTGAGCGCCGGACAGGTCCACAAGGTTGGTGTGCTGGTGGCCCACCGCCGTCGTTCGAGTGCAGGTGGTCTCCTCGGCCGGTGAATTCGACGGAATATCCAATTCGCTGAAAAAGGGCCTGGCAAAGAATCTCCCGATTATCGGAAGGGGCTGACAGGGGTGCAAGCGTCATCGGTCGAGTAATTGGCTCCTTTTGGAAGGGCGGGAACAGAATGGCTTCGCTAAGCGATCGCTCGGTTCGGCTTTTGGGTCAGAACTTCCTCTCCACGGTGGGCGTGGATGATCTTTTCCCGGCGTACGCTCCCGTTCTCGATCGTGGATGGGCGATCCTCGGAGATGCGGTAGTTCTGGTCGGCTGGCACGAGAGCTACCGTGGCGATCGTGCCAGGTTCCCCACCACCCTGGACTACGAGATCTCGGTCAACGGGCGGGCCATCCCCGACCTGGATCTACTGGAGGAGGGCGAGGCGCGTGCCGGCTCGCTGCTTCGCAGAGGGGCCGCGTTCGCGTGGGCGGCGTTGCATGAGCAGTATCGCCAGTTGCCGGAAGTACGCATGATCGCTTACGTTTCGGCGGCACCTACGCTGTTTGATCCCGATTACTTCACAGGCAACGTTACGTTCTGCAGTATGCGGCCCGGAGGGTCGTCATATATGAATCCTGTGGACGGGGCCATGGAGTTCGTGATCTCGCTGGTCACAGACGATTGTGTCACGTCTCTGGATTAGTCTTCAATCTCCCGGTGGAAGGTTGTTCCGGGCGGAAAGCGGGAGTAGGCGAGGGCCCGGCATGGCGTGCCTGTAGTGATCAACCGGTCTACCGGGATCTTTGCTATGTCATCGGGTAGATACCCGACTTGCGGTTACGTCGCGATCTGGAGGCTGTCGGCAGGGGGTGAAGAGGTTCAGTGAGCTCTTTTCATCTGTGGGTGAGCTCGTAGTTCTGCAGGACGGCGATCGCCTTGCAGAGCTGGCCGGCCTTGT
>NZ_BAAAHQ010000080.1:0-997 GCF_039525605.1 Nonomuraea longicatena
CGCCGACTCGACGGCTTGAGCTAGAGGCTTGTCGTCGCCCATCTCTGTCCACGTCCAGACGAAGGGGCGCTTGTACACGGCGCCCAGCTCGACGCCGCCCCGGCGGCCGGGCACGCGGTCAACGGGCACAGTGGGGGAGGGACGGCCGGTACGGAGTCGGGAGACCCGATCCATGTAGCCAACGGCTAGGCGCCCCTCTTGAATCTGCCCGGCCCTGACAAGCTGGGCAGCCGGAGGCGCGAACCGGGGGATGTCCGCCCGGTCCCACGAGCCCAGGTTTCGCCAGAGATCGACGATGCGCCGGACAACGTTCGTGCGCAGCGAAGCACGCGCCCGGCTATGCGCCAGGCGCACGCGCGCTAGGTCCTCCTCGACGGCCACTAGGCAGCCTCGGCGATTGCCTTGCGCGACTGCCCCGACTCACTGGGAGTATCCGCGCCACCACCCGCAGAGCTGGCAGGCTGTTCCCCAGAGGGGGAAGCCCCCAGGTCACGATGTAGCTGAACGTCGAGTAGCTCCTGAGTCGCCATCGCCTCGAAGCGCTCAATCTGCGACGGCGTGTAACCGGCGTCCTGCCAGAGCTGACGCTTAGGGACCCCGAGGCTCCGGAGCTTCAGAAGCGCGTCAATGTGCTCTGCCTCAGAGCGGTATTCGGCGTCCTTCCAAATCGTCTCGGCTCGGTGGGCGTCCTGGCGGCGGTCATCCTTGACCGCGAACGCGAGCCTCATCACGTTCTCCCAGCCTTCGCCATAGGTGCGCTGACGCTGCCGCACCTTCGCCACTAGCCCCGCCTCAGCGCTCTTGATGTTCGCGCCAGACGGCGGTTGCCCGCTCTGCTGAAGCATGTAATGCACAGGCAGGCGAGACACAGAAGCGATGTGCTGAATGATCGCCTCAATCAGCCGGACGTAATTGGATAGGTCGGCGACCGCGAATTGCCCGAAATTGGTTTCCGGGTCTTCGCTGTGGATCATCTTGTCTAGTGCTATCTGAAATG
>NZ_BAAAHQ010000081.1:0-1336 GCF_039525605.1 Nonomuraea longicatena
CAAGAAAGCGACCTGCGTCATGCAATTAATAACAAGCTGGCCTCGTCAGCGCCTCGTCGTAGCCACTGCGGCTGTCTTCGTTGCCGTAGTTCTGGGAGCCGTGCTGATCAATAGTTTTAGCGATTCCGAATCGATAGGCGAGGAGTTTGATTGTCGACATGCTTATCTGGTCGCCCTGAACTCCCTGGCCGTCGCCAACCCCGACTATCGCGTAGACTTCGGCCTCACAGATGATTTACCTGAGTGTGCCGATGGGATACGCTCGCTAGACTCAATGCCCCTCCGGCTCGGCGTGCGTTCTACCGAAGTCGCATCAAGTGATGCTGGCATGTTACGCAGCGAGATTCGGGTGACTGATTCCCGCATCCATATGCCTAGCCTGGAGCCGGCTTCGACGATAACCGCTCTCCAGGATCTCGATGAGGAAAACGCGAGCAATACAACATCGCAAACGCTTCGTCTCCTAAGAGAACTAGACGGCGCTCAGTTCACAGTACAAGCTACTGTCGTGCTCAAAAAGCCCCTTACCTCAACAGAATTTGAAAATGTTTGGCAATTTGGCGGAGGGGATGTCCTCTTGGTTTCACCAATCGCTAGCGGCAAACCTCTCGGCTGGCCCTTCCCCGAAGCTATGTGTACTAGGCGCGGTTTTAACGAGTGCAACAATGAAGGAAAATTTTCATACACTGACGGCTTTAAAAAATGGGTCTCCCTTCTTCGGGAAGAAGATAAGGCAATCCTCGAGGCAGCCTCGCTGTCCCTTTCGGAGCTACAAGCAAGCGCGGCCGATAGTCATATATACGGATTCATCATGAGCAATACGGCGGATCAGGTCGAGCGTCTGGCGCGGCATGAAATGGTTCGTGGCGTCAAGGTCGTGTCAATATCTCCCAGCTAATCAACAGTCGTCATATCCTATATTTCTTGATCAAGTCGACGCGACCAGCGTGCGCGGCTTAACGTTCAATTCGCGAAATGCAGGCTTGAAACGTTCACGGATAGTGACGTGATCTCAGCCAGCTGCCGGTAGGTGATTGTGCTCGAAATGGGTGAGGACGAGGGCGGCGCGGGCGATGGCGCCGATTGCGCTGGGGCTGGCGGTGATGTGCCGGAGGGTCCGCCAGCGGCCTTTGAGCAGGGCGAATCCGCGTTCGCCGAGGCAGCGTAGAGCGCGGAGGAGCCGGTTGTGGGTGCGGTTGTCGGGGCTGAGGATCTGGTTGCCGTCGGGCTGCCTGATGGCGGCTCTTCGAAGTTAAGCGGGGTTGAGGCAACCGCGACTCTTTCGCGTGGTGGCGCAGCGGGTGCGGAGTCGTTGGGATTCAGGGTTGCGGAAACC
>NZ_BAAAHQ010000082.1:0-4916 GCF_039525605.1 Nonomuraea longicatena
ATTCCATCCAACGCCACGCGTCGCCCGTGGATGCAGCCGTGGATAGAAACCATCCGAGGCGGTTTCCCGCATCTGCGATTGAGGGCACTAACCGTGTTGTGATGAACTCAGCGCCCAAAACGGCCAGATCCCGGAAGGCGACAAGCAGAATATCGAGCGGTTGCGTAAGGCGAGATACCGAGTCGCGAGTCGCATCGAAAATTCGGGATACTCGATCGACGGTCTCTGCATCGGCTACAAACCGGAGGACCTGCCGGGCGGCGTCGCCGAAAACGTCGGCAACATCTGTCATTCCCTCCTGGACAGAGGGGATGGCACTGCGAAGCTGGCCGAACTCCCCCACCAGATGGCCGAAGAATTCCCTCTGTACAGCCACCCGAAGGCCGTCGAGGGAAGGCTTCAGGGAACGTACCTCCCAGGCCACGGAGGCGACTTCCTTCGGAAGTGTCGCTACCGCCCTTTGAAACTCCTCGATATCTCCTGTGAGTGCGGCGCTGAAGACATCACCCAGGCCCGCGAAAGCGACTTTCAGTGTGCTGATGGCGCCAACACCCAGGGCGATGGCGCCCGGCATCGCGGCGAAGATGCCAACAGATGGCGCAAGGGCCGCCCCGAGTGCTAGTGCGCCCGGGGCGGCGGCGCTGAGAGCACCTGCTGTAGCGGCGAGCTGGCCGCTCGCTAAGACGGCACTCGACGCGAGCGAGCCGAACCCGGAAGCCAGCTTCCGCGCTCCGGTATGAGCTACGGAGAAGCGCTCAGTTAGATTCGACTCGATCTCACGGCCGGTCCTAGAGGCCGCATCGGTGACGCGCGTTAAGGATATTCGTAGGTCGCCCTCGATGCCATCGCCAAAGCCCTTGATTCGCTGTCGGGCGTTCTCGTTGAAACCCTGTCCGAACTGATCGCCTAGCGTCTGCCCGATGCTCGTACCACGGGCCGTGTCGAATGCGATATCGTCGAACGCTCCACGAGCGTGGTCGCTGAAGCGGGCACTGAAGTTCTCGCCTACGCTGTCGCCCAGCGAGTCGCCGATGTTTCTGCCCAGATCGTTGGTGATCGGCTCTAACTGCTTTTCGATCCCCTCGCGGATCTGTTTGCCGAAGTCCTTCGCGACTCGTGGCCGGACTTCAACATAAGCCTCACCGACCTTGGTAGCTGCCAAGCTCAATGCCCCCTAGTTGCGCGCGCTATGAAGGCGCTCACCTCCTGTGCAGACGCGAAGCGCTGTGATTCCTGGTCGGGTGCCTCTTGGAGCGTCTTCCGCCCGGGGCGTTGCACCGGATCAGGGAAAGGGTTTCGTGTCCCCTTCTTGGAATTCGCCTGCATGAATAGCCAGTTGGAAACCTGAAGTAGGTCAACCGTTGCGGCTAGTAGATAGTCGCCGGGGCTCCATGACGCCTCTTCGCCGGTTATGGCGACGTGGAGGGCCGAACCCCTAGGCAATCCCTGTAGGAGAGACAGCAGCTTTCGGACGCTGAGCTTGCCTCGGTACAGGTCGATGATGTCGAGTCGGTAGTACCGGTGTAGGTCCGCCTCGACGGCAGGAAGGTGCTCGTCCAGTATCCTGACGAGCCAGATTAGTTTCCCGTGCTGCCAACGCCACATGCGGCGCTGATCGCCTCAAAGAGCGCCACGGCGTCGGAGAGCTTTCGAGGCTTCGCAGCTTTGAAGGCGTCGTACTGATTGGCACCTAGGACAAGCTTCAGGGCCTTGGTGAACCGGCCCGAGTCCAGCTCGTCGAGGACATCGATATCCCAGTCAATCGGCGACGGAACCGTGTACACGGTTCCGTCGAAGTCAACCGGGATGGTGTCGCCGGTAGCTTCTGCGATGGCGGCCCGTGCCTTGGGCATGCGTGGTGCTCCAAACAATCAACGTGAGAACAAGGGCAGGAAGAGGTCTGACACGGAATCACGCTCCGTAGCCGCCGGCTGTTTGGCCGCGATTGAAGAAGCCGCAGGTCAAAGAGTTGTGGCACTTTGCCGGCCAGCGCAGAGAGTGATGAGAGCTGGGGACGGCTAAGGCGTTCCAGGCGCCGCGTTGATGTCCGCCGTGGTCAGCACGTCGGCAAGCTTCCCGCCCGCGTCGAGGCTCTGGAAGGTCATGTTGAGGATGCTCGGATCCGTCTTGCCGATGGTTAGGCCGTCACGGTCACTCAGCATCGCCCGGGGGACGTAGAGCCCGTTCACGATGTCGAGGTCCCCCCAGAGGATGAGGAACGCCCGTTCGCGTAGGGCCGGGTTCGATGGAAGCGTCATCTTGGTCAGCTTCGTTGCGGCGTCTCTGGTGCCCCACGCGCCGCCAAAGAATAGCTCGGTGGCGTCCTTGTCCCACTGGGCTAGGGCGAACTGGAAGTCCAGTCCAGCGGCTGTGACGGTGATCTTCGCGGCGGCAACGGACTGCCACACGGGGAAGGCGCTTGTCGTGAGGGCGGGCGTGAGAGTGCAGCCGTCCTCGGTGACGTAGCCAAGGTCAGTCCAACCGCTGTACGGCTTCGTGTTGTCGAACGCGTCAGCAACGGTCTGAGGGATGATCGGAAGCGGCGTGCTCGCTGGAGCCGAGAGCACGCGGCCGTTCGGCGCGAACCGAATCGCGTCAGAGTTGAGGGCAGACAAAGAGCTAAATCCTCATGTAGATGTAGAGATCGAGGGAGATCACGAATCGGTGCTCGCGCGATGTGGGGTCGCTGATGTCCTGAGGCCCGAAATCGTTGTTGGCGTCGGCGATTGCCACGCCGTCATAGCTGAAGTTCGGGCCGTTCGTTAGGAGCACGTGCCGTGCGAGCATGGCGTTGCGGAGCGCTGTGTGCTTCGCCGTCCCGTAGGCGGAGACATCGAGACGTACGCGGTCGAGACGCTTTGGCGTGATGTTGCTGATGTTCAGTAGGGACACGACGACGCGAGACTTTCCGGCCTGATGGCCGATCAGGTTCCCGGCTACTGGAATGTCGGTGATCCCCGTACGCAGTAGCGCAACCGCTACTTCTATCGGGTCGTAAATCATTCGGTGCGTTTACTCTCCACGGCCTTGCCGAGAGGCCGAAAGGCTGGAGTGTCGTTCGTGCCATACTCGATCTTTAGTGCGTCCTTGTCGGCGGACACGTAGGCGACAGGATCGCCAAACGCGCCGATCTCGATCTCTTCACGGATGCTTGTCGCGTACTCGTGAAGCGGATAGCGCTTCGGGGCGATGTTGTATGCCTCTAGCCCGATGACCTTCGCGACCTTAAGAAGCTCTTTCGCGACTCGCTTATCCCGCTTCAGCAGGGGGAGTTTGAACTCCCATACATCGACGTCTACGTCAGCCATCGACCCGCCGAATCGTCGCCATGGTGTAGGAGTTGCGGCCCGTCACGAACGGCCAGACAAGCGATACTCCGGTCACCTCGTGAAGTTGGCCGCTGTAGCGAACCCGATCGGACACGCGGATGTCGGCCTGCCGGGGTGTGTACACGCGCCAGGTCGTTACGCCGGTCTCGCGGTCCTGGTCCTGATCGGAGGTCAGCTCGTCTCGGCCCCTGACCGGCTGCACACTGGCAGGCAAAGCCGTGTACACGACCTGGGAGTTCGGCCAGTCCCGAACCTCCCCGTAGGGGCCGGGAACGAGCGCCGCGCGAAGTACGGCGACGGAATCACGGTAAAGGCCCACGGACGCCCCTACGGGCGCCGCAGAGGTGCCGAACCGATCCTCTGGCGGAATCGGTTTAGAGAGCCCTTCGCGGACCGCGAGAGAGCGATGGAGCCGCTTCCGGACTCGTACACGATTGCGTGATCCCCAAGCGTTTCAGAAGTCGCCCCGACTTCCTTCCCGAGAACCCGCAGCACCTCGTTGCAGACGACGGCCTTGACATCGCCTGGCACGGCGCTAGAGCCGTGCGTATACGTCACCTTGATCTCAGAGGGAAGCGGATCGCCGATGACCTTCTGCCATCCATACCGGCGCCACAGCGACGAGCCGACAAGCTTCCACTCCGTGACTTCCTGGCGGTCCATCTCGACGCGGTAGACCTGTGTCACAGGCGCCCCGGGTAGCTTCAACTCCCGTTCGGCCCACCCTTCGAGGGTCACAACGCCGTTCACATGCGCCCTGAAGTCCCTACGGCAGTAGGCCGTCACAAGCGCCGACACATCCTCGATCAGAGACGCAACGGCGATCGTCTCATTGGGCAACAGTGTGCGCCCTAGCCGCGCCTCGATATCGGCCAGCTCAGCTAGCAAAACGAAACCTCCGATAGGAGACTAGAACAACTCTCGAAAGGGCTGCCGCGATCACAACCAACTTACAAACCAGGGCACGAGAAGGGGGCCAGTTACGGGATGACCTTGCCCACCGCGATATGCTCCTCACGCATGACCTTCGCGCCGTAGACGTGAAGACCGCGAACCACGTCGGCGAAAAACTTCTCACTCCGATAGGTCTCGGTCTTCACAATCTGGTCGGCAAACGTGGTCGCGATACGGTGACCCGCGAGCAGATGAACACCGGTCGGCAAAGCGTTCGTCAGGTGGACATAGAAGCCCAAGAACTTGCCAACGACACCGTTCGAAATCGGCTCGTTGCTGCCGAACTTCGATACGTCGATGAAACGGTCATCGCGAAGCAGGCGACCGTGCAAGGCGGGCGACGCAATCGCGAACCGTCCGTCTAGCGGGGTCTCGGTCTCGTCGAGGGCAACCTTGACATCCACGAACTGCCCATACAGCACGTCCGGCTGCGCAGCTAGATCAATGTCGATCTGGTGGTTCCCGCGACCAGGCTTAGCAGCCTGTACGGCTGCGGCGGCAACCAACTTGCCAGCAACATACGCGTCAGCAGCCTCGGCAAGCTTGCGGCCAGCACGCGAGGTGCCCTCGTGCATGTACTTGCCACCAATGAGCGACTGAACCCTGTGGATGTCATCCACGCGGATGCGGAAC
>NZ_BAAAHQ010000083.1:0-1605 GCF_039525605.1 Nonomuraea longicatena
AGCAACCGTCGCTGGCGCTCACCTATCTCCCAGCCGGGCCGCCCAGCAAGGTACTCAATCTCGCGACCCAACCAGGTGACGGCAGCGCCATCGCCAGTTGGGGTCTACCGGAGAGTACCGGGAGCGTGGCCGTGCTGAACGGCTACGACGTGGAAGTGACCAGCAGCAGCGGCGGCCTTGTCAAAACCCTAGAGGTCACGGATCCCTATGCTGCGATCGCCGGCCTAACCAATGGTGAAAATCACACCATCAAGGTTCGGGCTAAGACCGAATTCGGCATAAGCGATTGGGTATCGGCTACCGTAACGCCCAAGGCTGTGCCGCCGCCTCCTGTGCAGAGCCCCACACAACAATGCATCCCGTTCCTCGATACTCCGCCATCGCCCGCAAGCGTCAAGGCAGTGGGAGTATCAGGCGCCCAGGAATACATCACACGAGTACAGGCTTACTTTGGAGCTCAGGATGCTGTTCTGGAAGGCAGAGCGGCTACGATCTGGGACGCGCCCGGGGTAGCTCCTCAATCGCCGTCAACAGCCAAGCTCTCTCTTCTGAACACCCCCCTCGCCAACACTTTCGGCGCGATGCGTCAGGAAGGAGCGACCCGAACTGGTTCCTCCGTGAACCTTAGTGACGTAGTCGTCCATGGGATGCCAGACGGAAAGGTCCATGTATCGGCTCAGGTTCGACGGACGTGGAGGCTCCAATCCACCAGTGCCTCAACGGCCAAGACGGCTGGCACGGTTGACCCCAGCGAGTCGACTATCTCAATTTTTGTTTTCGATAGATGCGGTAACATTCAAGAGATCCAGGCGCCAAATCCAGCCTACGAGGATCCAACCGACAACGACGACCCCAAGCCGTACCCGCCGGGTGCTGGCGGATCCGCGCCGCCACCCCCAGTTTGGGGAAGCACTACCGAATGGTATAAGGCTCCCGTAGACCTTAGGGAAGGCACGAGCCAGCGGGACTTCCTTGGCAACGAGAGAGACTCCAAAACCAAGAAACTACGCCTCGGGAAAGGATGGTTCGTCCAAGCGAGAAGCGAATCCTACTGGGACAAGCACGAGCCCCAGTGGGACAACCGCTGGATGATCCGGAACTTTGTCAACAGAGTGCAGGTCTATCCGCAAAAGACCTCCCAATGGTTTACGAAGTACGGCAGGGCGCTCGTTAAGCACATGAAGCTTGAAGTTACGGGTTCGGCCTGCCTCACGCGCAAAGACAGCTCAACTGAGACGAACTATGGGATCAACCTGGCACCCGCAGGTGGGCTGACGTTTGGCGGCACCTCCAGGGGTACAGTGAATCAGGCCTGCAACTCCTTCAAGGACAAGGTCCTGGCTGGCCAGAGGCCGGAAATCGATGCGAGCGTAAGTTCCATCGATGGTTCCTGTCTTGGTGTCTGCTACCTCAAGGAGTACAAGCACTCCTTCTATCCTGTCCTTAGCCTTACCTTCAAAGATAGCCTGGGGCTAACAAAGACCTTCAAGAACCGCATGACCCTTGAATGCAAGGTGGCGAAGTTCTGGACTCCGGACTCAGAGTTCCATCACTTCCCCTGCGAGTCTGGGTCAACGGTAGAAATGCTTTCTACTCCGCCGCTCG
>NZ_BAAAHQ010000084.1:0-1462 GCF_039525605.1 Nonomuraea longicatena
ATCCGTACCTACGTCATCACGAAGCACAGCAAGGGAAACAACCACATCGCGAAGCCGGAAGACACCGCTAGGACCCTGTGCGGCAAGGCCGCTACCGGTGAAGGTGTCGAGGAGTCGGTCGTCTGTGGGAACTGCAACCGACTGGCCGACCGTCGAGGGATGGTCGAGGCTCCTAAGCTTGAAGCCACCATGGAGGCGGCGGACCTTATTAGGACTCGCGAAGCGTGGCTTCACCGCGCGGTGGAAATCCTTCGCCCGCGCTATGTCGCGCTGGGGCTTCCGATCCCCGAAAGGCTTCACCTTTCGATCGGTTACGGATACAAGGGGCGCGGCGGGGAGTCGCGTACGATCGAGGGGTTCTGTGTGACCCGGTTCGGCAGCAAGGACGGCGTTAACCACATCTTCATCTCTCCGGAGATTGAGGAGACGTGGCGGGTTCTCGCGGTTCTCATGCATGAACTGATTCACGCTGGCGACGACTGTGCTTCCGGCCACAAGGGAACTTTTGCCCGCGTCGCTAAGGCGTTGGGGTTCAAGGGCAAGATGACCACGACGGACCCGAATGAAGCCCTGATCAAGGACCTTAAGATCATCGCCGACGAGTTGGGGGAGTACCCGCACGGCGCGCTGATCGCGCCGCGAAAGACTCTCCGCACTCCCCGGCAGGCTACGCCAGAAGTGAATGCCGAAGAGGGGGGCGACGAGGGAGAAGGTGAGCCGGGGGGCGTCGAGCACTCCGGGGACAAGCCGCAGACGAACCGCCACGTGCTTCTGAAGTGCATTGCGCCCGGCTGCGACTGTGAGGGCTACCAAGTGCGTACGTCTCGTAAGTGGCTGGCTGTGGGTCTCCCGTCCTGCCCGTGCGGGAATGAGATGCAGTCGGTTTAGGTTCGTGGTGTAAAGCCCTCCGGTTCCCGGGGGGCTTTGTGCTTTTATCGGATACGATGCGCTCAGTCATCCGCGAGAAAGGTCGCTTCCCATGGGCATAAAGATCATAGAGATCAGGCTTTGCGATTACTGCGAAAAGGAGGACCCCGCGAAGGAGACGGAAGCAGACGATACGATTACGATCAACGGCCGTACTGCCCTGGCCTGTGACAGGCACGGCAAGCCGGTTCGGAAGATCCTTGAGGCTTTCGAGGCCGTATCGGTTCCCGACCAGGCCCTACACGACGGGCATGTACCGCGTGGGCGTCGAGGGCGAAGCGCAGCCACACCGCCAACCCTAGGCGGCCACGATAAGCCGAAGGCAGCCGACATTCGGGCGTGGGCTCTCGGGGAGAACGACAGGCTTGGAGAGAAGAAGTACGTCGTTACGGGCAACTCCAGGCTTCGGAACGCAGTCGTCAAGGCATACAAGGACGCCCACGGCCTGAGCTAGAAGACGAAACCCGGCCTACTGGGCAGGCCGGGTTTTGCTATGCCAGAGCCTGAACCAACTTGCAATCTTCTAGGTGATCAC
>NZ_BAAAHQ010000085.1:0-2372 GCF_039525605.1 Nonomuraea longicatena
CGGAATACCCAGAGCGGGAACCACACGAAGATGCCCCATAGGCCACAGGTGAAGATCGTTGCCATGAGATGGAACCCGTGGCTCTTGGCAGACAGACCGCGATGCTTGGTCACGCTCTTACGCGGCTGTGGGGGGCCGTACGGCCCGTGAGGGGGTTGCGGGTAGCTCATGGGCGGGGACTATAGCGCCCTCACATAGCAGTGCCGCGTGCTCGTCCATGCTGGCTTCGTGACAGCCTGCCTGTGCGGGGGAGGCAGTGGGCCAGGCCCGTAGGGCTGCTGTCCATGCTGGGGATGCTGGTACGGCCCCTGGGACTGCTGCGGCTGCATGGGGGGACAGTAGGCGGCAGTGATCGTTTTGTGCAAGGCGGCACCAGGCCAGACCGGGAAGGAGCCGACAGCGCCGTTTAAACGGGTCGGTCCCAATGAGTGCTCTGACCGCTTGACGTCATCCCCGGTAGCCATTCAAGCTCTCTGGGCAGGCACGCCAACCATCGAGGGGCAGCAACTCGCGGCATCGGTCGCGAGCTGCGGGCTTCTTGCTGCGGCGGCCGGAACACCTCACGCCGCCCAGGATGGATTTCCTGTTCTGCCAACTCTCAGAGCTTGACGCTCGCTCAAGATCCCCGAAACATAGATGGCACAACACGAGAAAGGGCAGACATGGCGCGCATGCAGCTTACTCGGCTGGACGACGATAAATGCGATGAGGGCACCTGCCCCGCTATATACCGTACCGACAGGGGAACGATAGCAATCCAGGGCGCAAGGGTCCTAGATGACCACGGGCTGAACATTCCGGATCACGAAACGGTTGTCGAAATCCCCGAGGAGATGTTCTGGAAGGTTGCTCGTGATCACTCCTGAGGAGTTCGGCAGACTATTCGAGACTTTCGAGCGAGAGGCGTTCCGTCTCGAAACCCTCGACTTCTACGACAGCGGAGGAACGCAGATAGGGCTTCCCGCATTCCTCGCAGGAGAAGAGGAACCCGAGCAGTTTAAGAACTCTCCGTGGACGGTCACTGTAAGCAACGCGGTGCAAGCAGGAAAGCGCATGTATCGAGCGCATGTGGTAACCACGCCACTCACAGACTACTTGCGGTTCGAGTTTGCATGGGGCTACCACCGCAATGCGAAAGCTGGAGAAGAGTTCTATATTCTGGATCTCGCCCAGCGCAACGTTCCTGGCCTTCCTTCTCACGACTTCTGGCTGTTCGATGAGCAGAAGGTAGTGCGCATGGACTACGACGACCAGGGCGCATACCTCGGGGCTGAAGTACTGCCGGAGACACGAACCGCCGAATATGTCCGGTACCGGGACTTGGCTCTTGAACACGCCGAGTCGCTCGCCGCGTTCTGGGAGCGTCACGGCTGAACAGAGAAGACTTGTCGGCAGCACTCCGGGAACTGCGTGAAGCTAGCGGCCTACCCGCTAAGGCAGTTGCCCGGAGTGCCGTCATGTCGCCATCTAAGCTAAGCAAGATTGAAAACGGCCATCGCGCGCCGTCCCTCGCCGACGTGGAACGCATACTGACTGCCCTTGAAGTCTCCGAAGAGGTTAAGGCGGGGTTCATGCGGGCCGCCCGCATAGCCGCAACCGAAGCGACTGCATGGCGCCTGTATCGGCGAATGGGGCCACATAAGAAGCAGATGCAGATTAAAGCCGTTGAAGCTCAGACGGAAGTTCTGCGACTCTTCCAGTGCTCGGCGATTCCTGGTCTACTCCAAACGCCTGAATATGTGAGAGCCGTTGTCGCTCGACACGACTACTCCCCAGAGGAGATCACACGCACCGTAGGTGCACGGCTAGAACGCCAAGCTGTGCTATATGAGAATGGGAGATCGTTCAATTTTCTTCTCACGGAGTCGGTTCTCCGTTGGCGTATCCTTGCACCCGCGATGATGGCTGGGCAGCTTGATAGGATTTCCTCTATCTCCCGGCTAGCTAATGTGCATGTGGGGGTCGTGCCGCTGTCGGTTCCGCAGGCCGACTTGCCGGGAACTCCGTTCTGTATCTTCGATGAGCGGCTAGCTACCGTGGAAACGCCGCATGCGGAGATCGTTACGACCGATCCGCGCGATGTGGCAGCGTATGTGACCAAGTTTGAGGGCTTTGTTCGCGTTGCCCTTCATGGTGATGAGATGCGGGATTTCGTAGATCGCATCAGGGATGAATTGTTGACAGGACAGGAAACGTCCTAGGCCATTCTGATTAGGCTTCATATCTTCGAGGGATGGCGGGAGAACACAACACAGCAACCCCCGACCAAGCGCCGGAGGCAGAAGCCGCTTTGGAGCGGCTTCACAGGAGCTTGGTCGCCGAAGGGATCTGCCCCAAGCTGATCCAACAGACCATGGGCGAGTCCGAATCGT
>NZ_BAAAHQ010000086.1:0-602 GCF_039525605.1 Nonomuraea longicatena
CCGCGTCTCCCGGGCCACGGCTTACCGCTACATCGCCGAGGGGATCGACGTCCTCACAGCTCAAGCCCCTGACCTGCACGAGGCTCTGGACCGCGCCCAGGCCGACGGGCTGGCCTACGTGATCCTGGACGGCACCCTGATCCCGGCCGATCGCTGCGCCGAGCAGACCATCAGTGTCAAGGGCGAGCCCATCGACGCCTGGTACTCCGGCAAAGCCCACCGGCACGCCGGCAATCTCCAAGCACTCTCGGCACCCAACGGGCTTCCCCTGTGGATCGCCGACGTCGAACCGGGCTCGGTGCACGATCTGACCGCCGCCCGCATCCATGTGCTGGGCGCCTTGTACGCCGCGGCCGCAGGCGGCCTGCCGACCCTCGCCGACAGCGGCTACGACGGCGCCGGGATCGGCATTCACACGCCGATCAAACCGCCTGCGGGCAACCAGACCCTCAGCCCGGACAACCGCACCCACAACCGGCTCCTCCGCGCTCTACGCTGTCTCGGCGAACGCGGGTTCGCCCTGCTCAAAGGCCGCTGGCGGATACTCCGGCACGTCACCGCCAGCCCCAGCGCAATCGGCGACATCGCCCGCGCCGCCCTTG
>NZ_BAAAHQ010000087.1:0-2725 GCF_039525605.1 Nonomuraea longicatena
CCTGCCCCCGCAGCGGCCGGGGGTCTTGTTGTGTCGGGGCGTGTACACGGGCTGGAGCAACCAACTTGCAGAGCAACCAACTTGCAAGATACGGTCACCCGCGTACTACCGACGAGAGCCCCGGTTCCTTGGCCGGTCCCCGGGGCTCTCACACATCCGAGAGGGTCTAGCCCCAAGATGCGCGTTCATCGTACTCCCCGGGATCGGTTCTTCACGGTCCTCGGCAACGAGGTCCTTCAGGACCGCCGACTGTCCTTTACAGCGCTGGGCGTCCTTACCTACCTCCTGTCTCTGGAAGACGGCACACGCAACGACGTGAAGACTCTCGCCGACGAGCGCCCGGGGCCGGGGCGGAAGGCCATCGCCGCCGCCCTCGACGAGCTGGCGGCTCTCGGCTACTACGTCCGGGTTACCGCCCGCCACGAGGACGGGCGCATCCGCACGACGACGGCCATCTACGACATCCCCCAGAAGTCGGCAAAGCCGCAGGTCGTCTCGGTTCCCACTCAGGTGGGAACCGGTCAGCCGGACATCGGGGCGTCGGGAACGAACCCCTCTAAAGAAACTCCTGAGAAAGAAACCTTCCCCCCTCCCCCCGTCGAGGAGACTGCAACCCCCGCTGAGGCTGCCGTCGAGGCACCGAAGGACAGGGATGGGGGAGAGTCCTTCAGCCAAGACGAGATCGCGGCGTGTGCGCCGATCGTGGCTCGTATCGGGCGGGAGGAACCGCGCCTCACGATCGGGTTCGCCGAGATGGGTCGGGTACTTCCGGTCATCGCCGAATGGCGTAGCCGGGGTGCCAGTGACGAGCAGATCGTTCGGGCTGCTACGGCCTGGGTTCCCGAGAGGGTCAAGACGGCAGCCGGTTTCGTCGCTGCCATGCTCCGCAAGAAGATGCCCGCCCCCCTTCCTGTGGCCGACATCACGCCCCGTCTTCCGATGGTTGAATGCCCTGGATGCAAGTCGCCGAGTCGTGTACGCGGGTTGTGCTCCGACTGTCAGCCGGGCAACCCCGGAAGCCCTGGTGTCGTCGAGGATTCCCGCCACGCCATCGCCGCTGAGCTTCGCCGTCGCATGGGGTGGCAGATGGCCAGCTAGAGTCAGTCCCCCTGACGTTGCGTGGTCAGGGGGTGACACGATTCCCTGCCGGAACGCGATACACTTTGCAAGTTGGTAGACACGGATCGCAGCGTTAGCGATCATTGGCGTACAGGAAACTTCCCCTCGCAGCGATGCGGTTTCCTACGACTTGGAAGGCTGTAGCAGGATGGCTCAGGGCATTGATCGGGTCGCGATAGCGAATCTGTTGCGCCAAGGGTTGAAGTATGCCGACGTAGCAGAGCAGACCGGTTGCTCATACCGCTCCGTTGCAACCGTCGCCGAAGAGATCGGCATGTCTCGGAAGCAGCCCAGTCATAAGGATGCCGTTCCATGGACCCTCGACGAGCGACACAAGTTGTCGATGCCTGCGCAGCGATTGAGGGACCTCTCCCGGCTATCTCAGGGGCTCTATGTAGACGTGCACCGGAAGATTGGTGCGCTCCGCTGGGCTCAGCAACTTGTAGATGAGGGCTTGGACATCGCCTACGAGCCGGATCACGAACCGTCTTGGGTCAGCCCAGACGGCGGATTCTATGCAATCGAGGCGACTGCGACGCCGGGAAGGACTCACGTAGGGAAGTGGCTGAAGGCAGCAACCGGCAAGCCGGTTCGACGAACTGTACGTCAGGCGTAACCGCCCAAAAAAAGAGGGTCGCGGGGTAAACCTCGCGGCCCTTTCGTGCGTCTGGGATCGACCCGTTCCCCTGCCTTCCGCCTACATCCGTTCACTCTGGATTCTTCGCCCCTGAAGACATTCTTCACGGTTCCATCTCGGATGATCGAAAGTTCACTCTCTGATGATGAAGCATGGGCAAACCGGGGCTACAGTGCTTACGCAGAGTGTTTGAGGCACGAGTGACGAGGCGAACCGATGGGACCTGATAACCCCCTTGACATCCTTGATGTCCGCGTGACAAGCCTGCCCCACGGGATCAGGCGCACAGATACGTTCTATCCCGATGGGGTCGAGGTTGAGTTTGCGTTTCGGATGCCTGCATCCGACGCGCTGAACCAGGTAGTAGGCGAGCACACGCCGAAAGGTGCATTCCTGGTTGGCATCCATACCGACGAGGGTTCCGATGGACTGACGCGCGGGTTCTGTCAGTGGTGGCTCGTCTGTACGAGCCAATGCGGTTCCTGCCCCGTGAACACATCCGGGGTAACAGACCATCTTTGCAAGTTGGTTGAGGCGTAGAGTGGTCTTGTCCGACCGGGGATCGCGGCTCCGCTGAAGAGGGCTAGTACCTGGTCGGACAGTCGCTTGATAACTCAACAGCGGACAACACGGGGAGCCTCAAAGGACAACCTAGGAGGCACGACGATAGCTCACCGTTCCGTTTCCCAGCTAAGCAGCTTCGCCGGATGCGGTGAGGCCTACTACCTCGAAAGAGTCGCGCGAGCGCCCCAAACGCCCGCTGCCTGGTTTGCTCAGGGTACGGCGGTACATGAGGCCGTAGAGCACTGGGAACGCACCTACAGAGAACACAGTCCCGAGCAAGCCCAAGCGTGGTACTACGACGCTTGGGAACGAGAGATAGATGCGGCGCTAGCCGTTGAGCCGGACCTGTCCAAGTGGCAAGCGCCCGGCAGAACCAAGCCGCACACGGACCTGAAGAACCGCATG
>NZ_BAAAHQ010000088.1:0-578 GCF_039525605.1 Nonomuraea longicatena
AGATGGGCTGGCCGGTGGCGCGGTTGTGCCAGATGGCGGCGGTCAGGGCCAGGATGCGCTGGGCGATGCGCACACCGACGCCGGTGACTGTCCGGCCTCCGTGCAGTTCCAGGTCGAGCTGGCCTTTGAGGGTGTCGTTGACGGACTCGATCAGCTGGCGGATCGGTTTGAGCAGGTCCTCGCCGGGGCGTGGGGTGCGGTTGCGGTAGGACGGGCGTAGCAGCCGTACCCCGCGCTCGGCCAGGAAGACGTCCAGCTCGGCGGAGATGTAGCCCTTGTCGGCGATGATGAGCAGGCCGGGCCGGTCGGCGAGCAGGTGCGGGTCGTGCTCGCAGATGGCCATCAGGACCTGGCGTTCGTCGATGTTCGGGGTGGCCAGGGCCCAGGTGACGGGTAGTCCGGCCGGGGTGCAGATCAGGTGCAGGCGCAGCCCCCAGAAGTAGCGGGAGTGGGAGCGACAGTAGCCGTAACCGGCCCAGCCGGCCAGGTCCGAGCGCCGGGCGGTGGGGCGGGAGCGGCCGCACTCGATCGGGGTGGAGTCGGCCACCCACACCGTGTCGCTCCACAGGTCGGTGTCG
>NZ_BAAAHQ010000089.1:0-580 GCF_039525605.1 Nonomuraea longicatena
CGCTCGTCGTCACGTCACCACGCCGAACGTGAATGATCTTCTCAAACACGCTCTTAGATGCTGTAGAACGGAAACCGATCGACAACCAGATCAGCCGACTGGACGAACTGGCCAAGAGAGGAGTTGACAAGACTCACTTGTCGATCGCCGATGGATTCAGAAAATTGAAGTACATGACCATCTTCTATATTTACACATATTAACTCAGAATATCCGGAATGACCGAACCTGACAAGTTTGCCGCAGGTCGGATGATCGACTATCTCAAGGGCGGCATCTGCCGTATACATCAGCCCGATCAGTGAGCACGGGACCCCTTGTTCGACAAGCATCGCAGCAGCGGAGCCCGCGATACACCCCGGGTCGCCGAAAACCACTCGCCGCTTACTGGGCCAAAGGCCATTGCCTCGCGGGAATCCCTCTGTCTCCATCACTACTTCCAGGACTACGAGCGAATAGATCGCCTACAGCATCTTCAAGGTCGCGGTTGCTCCTGAATCTACTTTCCTGATCCCAGGGATAAGATCACTGAGCTGTTTTCATCTTCGGCGGGCGCCTGCTGATCACAGCGTGATCGCGA
>NZ_BAAAHQ010000090.1:0-1117 GCF_039525605.1 Nonomuraea longicatena
GGTCTCGTCTCCTACACCCACGCATACGGGGTTGCTATCGCCCACGGGGAAAGCGCGATGGTCGCCCGGCTCGTCCCATTCGTCATCGACGGCCTGTTGATCGTCGCGTCCCTCGTCCAGCTCGACGCCGCGAGGAACAATCGGAAGCCCGGTTGGCTGGCATGGCTTGCGCTCGTCGTCGGCATCGCCTTGACCCTCGGCGCGAACATCCTTCACGGAATCGAACACGGACCGGTTGGCGCCACCATCGCCGCCCTTCCTGCTGTAACGCTTACGATCGCCTTTGAGCTTCTGATGCACATGATTCGCCGGACGTCCGTCGAGGAGCCCGCTCAACTCGTCGAGGAGGTGCCGGAACCGGCGCCGGTCGTCGAGGCCGAATCGGTCACCGTCGAGGCGCCCAAGCTTCAGCGGAAGCCGCGCGGCCCGCGCCGGGGAACCGTGGGCGTCGCTGCCGTCCACGTCGAGGCAGTAAAGGAGTACCTCGCGAACCTGAGCGCCGACGAGCTTGCGAACGTCACCGGGGAAAGCCTCGCTTCGGTTCTCCCGAGTCTCGTGGACCGTACGCGCCGCGCAGCGCTCGCCAAGGCGAAGGCTGAAATGGGCCTGAGCGGCGCCACAACGCCCGCTAGTTCCACAGCGGGCATGCTGCCGGGTATGGCTGCCACCGCCGTCTAGGAATTGCCCACAACCCCCTAGGGCTTCCTGGGGGGTTCTTCTCTTCTTGCGCAACCAACTTGCAAAGCGTGTACACGGGTTGTACCTTGATCTCTGTCAGCAGGATCAAGGAAAGGGCAAGCAGTGTTCGACTACTCAGAACCGGTGTGGGTCAACGCCTCGTGTCCCGCTTGCGGCAAGTTCGACCAGTTCGAGATTCCCGCCAATCACTTCGGCTGGACGTTCGTCTGCTCGGGCTACTGCGGATCGGCAATCACGATCAACCGGGAAAGCGTTGAGCCTTGCGGCGGGTACACGCTGAACCCGGATCTCGACGGGCCGATCTACATCAAGTGCCGGAAGGGTGCGACTCAGTTCGTGCCCCTCCATGGCATGTTGTGCGGGTTCTGCGCCTATGTCGCCACCGACCCGAAGGAAAAGGAGAGGGAAGATGCGGTAG
>NZ_BAAAHQ010000091.1:0-512 GCF_039525605.1 Nonomuraea longicatena
CCGCACTACACGACTCCGTGACTTAGGACTTACTCGTCTAGCCCTTCGATCCTGCCCGGATAGGAACCAGCATGACGACCAACGTCGTTCGTGGCGATGACCTGCTCGACCATGTCCTCCGAACCAACTTCCCCGGCCATGACCTACTCTCGGCGCCAGTGCAGCCATTGTTGGAGAAAGTTGGCCTTTGGCTGCCCCTGGAGGTGCACCGGGAATGGCCCATCATGCTGCCATGGGCGCTCCGAGACCTGGGCTGTCGAGGGAACAAGCGAGACAGACCGGACATCTGGTCGAGCCCGGCCCCGACGGGCCACTTCCTTGACGACAACACGATGGTTAAGGGTCTCGTGCGTACCGTAAGCGTGCGTAGCCCGGACAGGTTTATCAACGGGAAGCGTCTCCGGGGCGGCTTCGTCGCTGCCCACATTTGGCGCGTCGTTCGGCACCTGAGGTGCCCAGCAGATTCCGGACAGTTGGCTACATAAGCTGACAGAAGTCTGGAAGAGGTAGGT
>NZ_BAAAHQ010000092.1:0-1223 GCF_039525605.1 Nonomuraea longicatena
TGGCCGAAGTAATGACTTCATGAGCCGCTTGAAGAAGCTTGGCCCGATGACCGCCATCAGGGCCTTCTTGGCGGGGCGATATCCGCATGGCCGAAAAAAGTGCAGGAAGGCTCCGATGACTCTGCGGAGTCTGTCCTGTCGGCGGCTTGCGGTCGCCTGCGACACGGCAAAGACCGGCCCCGCCGGCATCCTGGGTGACGTTGTGCCGCAAGAAATGCACCACCAGTGCTACCGACCTGGTCAGGTCGACAACGGCAGGACGGCCGCCGGATTTGACGACGTCACCCGTCAAGATCCCTACCTGCCCGGTCAGCTCGATGAGTTGCCTCATGGACAGACCGGGGATTTCTTCACGCAAGCGAGTCGACAGACTCTCTCGCCGGCAAGAAGCTTTTGAATGGCCTGCATTTGCTCACACGGTGGTTCGTCGCTCATCGCTCATCAATGTATTCGCAGCGCGAATGGTCATGATAACGGTTCGATCACGGGCGGGCCGAGCCTGTTGTCGAATACGCTCCGCGCGCTAACCTGACCGCAATCACTCGAATGCAGGGCGGCTTCCAGGGGGCCACCGCCCCTATGCGTTCACCCAAAGAAGCGACGCTGCCGATGGGCGCCCCAGATATCACCGCGCGCCCATCGCAAACAAGCGTCGGAACATAGCCCAACACATCAGCGAGGCCACGGCCACATTACGTGCCGTGTCCGATCGATTACGTCAAACTATCGCACGCGTTCCGCACTGCGTCCATAGTCCGGCGACCGGTCATCCGCTATTTCCGCAACACGTTCCCGGAAGGAAACAAGGGACAATGACCAACGACGTGGAATCCACTCCACCCGAGAATCGGGGTCTGCCGCGGCGCAGCGTGCTCAAGGCGGGTCTCGCGATCACCGGGGCCGCGGTGGCGACCTCCGCGACGGCCGCCGTCGCCGAGGCCGCCCAGGACCCGGCCTTGCGGCGGCATTTCGACGTGATCGTCGTGGGCGCCGGGATGGCCGGGGTCACCGCCACGCGTGAACTGCGCGCCAAGGGCAAGCGGGTGCTGCTGCTGGAGGCGCGCGACCGGGTCGGCGGCCGGACCTGGACCGACACCTGGCGGGGCCACATGATCGAGCGCGGCGGCACCTGGGTCGACCGGTTACAGCCGCATGTGTGGCGCGAACTCAACCGCTACCGCCTGCCGATCATGGCCGACCAGGGGGTGACCAGGGCGATCATG
>NZ_BAAAHQ010000093.1:0-727 GCF_039525605.1 Nonomuraea longicatena
CGCCGGCCACTCCACCTGGAGCCTGCGCACCCTGGCCGAACACCTCCTCGCCCGTGGGGTGGTGAAGGCCCTCAGCCGCGAGCACCTGCGGCGCATCCTGCGTGAGGGCGGTGTGAGCTGGCAGACCACCACCACGTGGAAGGCGTCCAACGACCCGCATTTCATCGACAAGATGCGGCGGGTGCTGGAGTTGTACGACCGCCCACCCGCCGACGGGAGGGTGATCTGCGTCGATGAGTTCGGCCCGTTGAACCTGCTGCCCCGCAGGGGTAAACGGTGGCGGCCGGCTGGGAGCCCGGCCCGGTTACGGGCTACCTACAACCGTTACTTCGGTGTCATGCACATGATCGCCGCGTTGGATCTGGCCACCGGCAGGCTCTACTACCGCATCCGCCGGCGTAAGCGGTGGCGGGAGTTTCTGTCCTTCCTCAAGACGCTGCGCTCGCGGTGGCCCGGCGAGAGGTTGTACGTGATCATGGACAACTATTCGCCGCACAAGCATCCCCGGGTCCGGGCCTGGGCCGCCGACAACGACGTCGAGCTGGTGTTCCTGCCGACCTACGGCTCGTGGTTGAACTGGATCGAGTCCGAGTTCGCCGCGTTGCGCTACTACGCCCTCAACGGCACCGACCACCGCACTCACGACGAGCAGAACGCGGCGATCGGTGGCTACGTCCGCTGGCGCAACGCACGGGCACGACCGAAGATCAGCTTCGCCGCCAGCTCA
>NZ_BAAAHQ010000094.1:0-6285 GCF_039525605.1 Nonomuraea longicatena
CAGCCGAGACAACCGGTCAGCCTCCAACGCTGGTGATCTACAGGAAACCCGGAGAACTGGCCGTGACCGTCGGTGTGGGGCGGCGCTCCGGTACGTACCTCGTCAACGTCGCCGACGCCGGTAACGGCCGCGAACTGAACACTCTCGTGTCTCAGGCCACGCCGCAGCACGCGGCCCGGCTGGTCGCCCAGGCCGCAAGCAGGCGTTCATGATGACCAGCCAGCCGTACGAGCTGACGTGGGAAGAACTCGAAGCGCTCGGCCCGAGTGCTGAGCCGCCGCCCCCGGCCGCGTGGACGCGGGAGGAGTACCGCGCCTGGATGGTCGCGCGTGGGATCGCCGACTACGACGGGCCAGACGGGACCGGCATCGAGACGTTCTTGGATCTGGCCGAGGAGTTCGGGCTTCTGGAGAAGCGGCCCAACACTCTGCACCTCGACCTGGTTCCGACGCAGCGCGGAGCCGGGGACATGACGTACGGGCAGCCCTGAAGGGCCACACTCGGACAGGTGGTGATCTAACGATGCGGTCGTCGCACCCTCAGCCGGTCACGATCAAAGGCTGGGATGTGATGGACGGAGCCGGTGGGGGCTTCATCGCGACGCGGAATGAGCCTGAAGCCAACAGAGTCAAAGTGGTGTGCGCTCCGAATACGGACGCCTTGCGCCGGGCAGTCGCGAGCGCGGAAGGGCTGACCTTGGCTCAGTTCGAGGCTCGCCAGTCGTGCAGGCGTGATCTTTCCCGAGGGGATGAGCTAACACGGTGACGCCGGACGAGCTGAGGGCCAAGTACGGGTCGCAGTGGGAGATCTTCCCCGACCTGGTGTTAGGAGTCGCGGCGGCGCGCTGGAAGGCACTGTCATCCGAGGAGTACACGCGCGGCCTACTTTCCGTGCTCGTCGCGGAAGACCTGAACGGCCTTGTAGTGCTGTTGGACAGGCAGGCGCTGTTGGACGCACGGCCGTCGGCCGTGGCTCCATCTCGGGCCGTCCGCGCCCGAGTGTGAAGGAGGGCACAGATGGACCTGTACGCCCTGGACCTCGGTGACCCGGTGTACCGCCGCGTGTGCGGCGGCAACAACAACGAGGACGGCGAAGGCGAGTCCTGCATGGAGATCGCCCCGATACCGGGCGTTCCGAACGCCTTTGCCGTGCGCGACTCGAAGAACCCGGATGCCGGGACGCTCCGGTTCACCGGTGACGAGCTGCGCGCCACTGGGATGACGACCATCTAGAAGGCCGCCTCCACACGGCCCTGCCCGGTTGCGTCGGGCAGGGCCGTACCACTGCACTGTGACACGACCTGGGGAATCATGCTGCACTGGCACGGCTACACCTGGCTCGGCAACGGCACCGAACTCGCCCGTGAGTCCGAGCGCCGCCCCACCTCGCCGGACTTCGTCACCTCGCCGCTGTCGCCCATGCGTACCGGAGACTGGTTGCTGAAGCCAGCAAAGCGCATCGCCGAGACCTTCGACGACGCGGCGAAAGCTGTCGAATGGATGGTCAACCAGTACGAGCCCTTCCGGCCGCCGACCGACATAATCCCGCTGGAGAGCCGCACGGCGGACGCGCACAACCTTCTCCCGCGTGGCGTCGATGTGCAGTGGGGTGAATGGCTTGGCGGAGTCCGCTTCCTCACCATCGGCGTGATCTGCTGTCCGAACCGGCATATAGGACATCCTTGCCCCACCGGGCGCGAGCATGCCTCCTTGCGGAACATCCAATCCCGAACCGCTGAAGGGCTGCGACACCCCGAAACGCAGAAGAGCCCCCAAGGGTCGGAGTAGACCTTGGGGGCTTTCGCTCTGCGCGCATAGGTTCACACAGCGTCCGTACGCAGCCATGACGGCAGAAGGCTCTGCACGACGGGGAGAGCCATCACGCGGGCAAGTCCACCGGCCACCGCTAGGGCGCCAGCGACGCCGGTAGCGGTGGCGGGAATGCCGGACGCGTCCACGATCAGGGGAAGCGCCACCGCTACACCGACGAGGGTCTGAAGTGCGGTGCGCAGGGCGCGCTTGGTCTCGTTGGTCATGTCTGAATCCATCCTCTCAGTTGATCACTCTCTGCGCTGGCCGGCAAAGTGCCGGAACTCTTTGACCTGGGGGTTTGTGAACCGCAGGAAACAGCCGGCGACTGCGGAGCGTGATTGGGGCTTGGGTAGGGGCTCCTAGAGGCTCGTCAGCCAGACGAGCCCGACCGCGACGGCGCCCAGGGCGCCACCGACGACGACGCCCAGGACGACCGCGACGGCGCCGAGCTGGCGCATACGGCCTTCAGGTGCGCGATGGGTCATCAGGTCACCTCAGCGAGCCACGCGGCCCGCCACGTTGCAGGGCCGACAACGCCGTCAGCGGCAAGACCCCGTTCCTTCTGGAACTGCTCGACTACACGCACCGTGTCGGCCCCATAGATGCCGTCCACGTCGATACGCCACCCACGCGACCGCATTCGGGCCTGAAAGACTCGCACCGCCGAACCGACAGCGCCCCGCTTCAGGTAGAACCCAGGGTACTTCGGAACACTCGTGGCCCCTGTAGGCGGATTGGAGACTCCCGGCACGGCGCTCGCCGCGTAGGCCGGGCGCCCGTACCCGTAGATGCGACTCGACGAGCGCGAAACAGGCTTCTGGTAGACGCCATCCCCATTGAAATAATCGCCGTTGAGGCTACCTGACGTGTTACCCCCGATGGTTGTGATGTGCGTATCCGAGACAGCGATGACTAGTTCCACATGGGTTCCGCCTCGGGCACCGTAGTAAACGAGGTCTCCCACCTTGGGCGACAGATGCCAGCGTTTCCGCGCTCTAAACCATGAAACGCCAACGAGGCAAGACGCCGTAACCGGCGCGATGTCGGGGGCCTTCGCCTCCTGGAAAACCCAAGACAGGAACGTGTGACACCACGGCTGACCCTGACTCCAGCGCAGTGACGGAACCTCGGCGGCATACTTGGTTATGTTCACGCCACGTTCCCGGGTTCCAACTTCGCCCCGAGCGATCCTGTAAACTTCGGCAGCCGTAGCCACGTAACTCCTTACGGCATAAACGCCTTAATGACAGCCGCAACGGCTGCAATGATGGAAACGGGGAGCCCCCACATCCAGCGCTCGACAACCCGTAGGCGGCGCTCGTGATCCTCGTCGGTCTTCCTGGATTCCTTCAGCTCTGACGTAAGGGTGCGAACCTCCGCAGTAAGGTCGCGCATCTCCTCGTAGATCTGCCGCAGCGTTACCGTGAAACCCAGCTCGTCGGGCAATGCAACCTCCTTCACGGCGCCACCCATCGAACGCTCAAAGATTTGGGCTCCGCCTTGAGGTCGGCCGGGCCGCTATAGCAATACACCACCACCTGATCGCCTGCTAATAGGCGAACCTCATTTGTGATGGGGATGGCTGAATGGTCAGTCTGATCGGACCTGTAATAGGGTGCCTCGAATAGCCGCGTGCGGGTCGAACCCGTGATCCGGTCAACTTGGGTCGCAACGTACCCGCCCGCCCATCCGAAGTAGTCCACATGGGCAGTGATCGTATACAAGCCGGACTTGGAGATGATGATTCGAGACGGATTCCCGATATCCCACATAGCCCCGATATTCCATGTCGCGCCAGACCACGCAACATCCTGATAACTGAACTGGCCCGAAGTGACGACCTTCACGCGCGGTGTGCTCGCTAGAAGCTGCTCGATTGTCGGTGGATCGGGCGGCCGAGGAACTACGGGCGGTGGTTGGCCGAACTCCAATCGGCCGTGCGTCGCGCTACGCGCATAGAAGCGGCCAACTGTGGGGTCATAACCGACTTCCCCGATCTCCAATTGCCGGGCGCCCGTCGTGGCCGACGCTGCGGAGAGCATCTGTACGCCGGTACTCACAAACTCCCGCGTGTCCGTAAGGTCAGACGCGACAACGGTGTCGGAGTTCGCGCGAATGGTGAAGATCGCGATAGGGATCTCCGGGGAATCCCACGATCGGTCTACGGGCGGAGGGCTGAGGCTTCCTGGCCCGCCTTGCTTCACCTTCAGTGAGATGCTGTTCGTTTCCCGATCTAGCTTCAGAACCAGCCGGTCAACGCGAACCTCGGTCGAGGAGTTCTCCGCGAAGAGAACCGTTTGATCTTGATCTAGCCGATAGTGAAAGCCCGTAAGCTTGGCGTCTCCCGACCTGATTCGCAGCGTGAATGGAAGCCCGGTAATCGACACCCTTAGCGCATCGCTGGCAGGGCCGGAAGCGTCAACCCCGTCCGTCTGCCAACCGGCCGCCATGGATGACCATTCGGCTTCAGTTATCGAGGCTCCTGCCCCCGCATCGAACGGGAAAGACCGTTCGACCATGCTTCGTCACCCCTAGATCTTGGTTACTTGAAGGTAGCTGCCGATGCCAACGGTTAGCGCGGACGAAGGCGTAACGTAGGTGATCGCCAGATTGCCGCTACTGCCCCCCAGGGATCGCAGCGACCCAGTGACGCGGGCGGCGTAGGTGGGTCCAGTCCCCGGCACACCGATGGATTGCTGAGGATTCATAATGATCGCTGCAGCCTGGTTCGTGGCAATGCTTGAGGTGTTGTACCAGAATGCTGCACTGATCTGACCGTTTGTACCCAGCGATGGGTGTGCGACGCGCAAGGCCCATGTGGCGTTAAGCGTGCCACGGTAGAAAATGACAGCCTCGAACGTGTACGCCCCCGATCCGATCGGGGCAGTAAGGACAGTGTCCGCCGTTGTCGCCGATACGGCGACGGAAAGGTCAGACGCCCGTCGCTTGATAGTCGTTTCATGGGGGCCAACTTCAGTCCACGTAGGCGTGCTAGCGGAGGTTTGGACGACCAGCTTTTGCAGCGCCTCGTCCCAGATAAGCGTGCCTGCAAAAGCGTCCTGAGGGTATTGGCTGCTGCTGCTCGCGCTATACGCTACGACTTCCCGCCACTTGGGAATCCTCGACTGTTCGGAATTCGCCTGACCGGATTCCCGGAACTTTGCAAAGAACCGGCCTTGGCTCGTATTGTAGAAGATCGAGCCGTCAGGATAGGGCTCTTGCCCGGTCGCGCTGACACGAATACGACGGCTGACAAAAGGACGTCGGTCGAACACTTGCGCAGCCGGGACGGCTGCCGATGCGGGCGGCACATTGAAATGGGCAAGCGCCATCTCGGGGGCCACGGCGCCTGTATCGGGATTGGGGGCGCTGCCTCCGGGAACACCTTCCTTCACGGCGATGGAAAGCATATTGGTTCCCCGGTCGAGACGAATAACGACTAGATCCGCTCGCCACTGAGAAGTGTCAGTATTAAGGCTGTAATTAACTTCCAGGTCCGCGTCTAGCTGGTAATGGAAACCTCGGAATACGGCTCGGCCGAGCCGTACTTTGACCTTGCCTGGAATCTCTTCTGACACGACGCTCAAGCTCGTTGAGCCGGGAATATCGGCTACGCCGTCGTCTTGCCACTGGGAAGCCATTGCTTCCCAGTCAGTCTCAGTGACGACGGCGCCGGGGCCACCGTCGAACGGATATGAGCGCTCCGCCATCCTACCTTCTAGCTTCTAGCTTGCGAATGCTTGTCCAGATGCGACGAACCTCTTGATATAGCGTTGGCGTAGAGGAAGCGCCATCAGTGCCGACCAGCGGAGTAACACGCGGACCATCGCCGCCGTCCGAAAGACGTACCTCGCGAAGGACATCGGTGACGGTTCTGCCGTGAACATCGACAGACACGATGTCGCCGACTTGGTAGTGAACACCGAATCGAAAATGATCCGAATCGATCGGGGTAACCGATAGCTGTCCGCTTGCGGCTGATTCGGCAAAGATCTCGTCTGCGGCTTGGTCTAGCTGAGTTAACGCGTCGGGAGATGCGCCCGCGCCGTCGTCGGGATTCACGGGCACCCCACTGCTGCCACGCGCCACCGGAATATCACGCCGATCAACGAACTTCTCTAGCGGCGTGTTCGACCATTGGCGGGCGACGGAGGGAACCCCAGTAACTCGAAGCGCGTCCACCGTGAGTCTCGCCGTGTGATTGACCAACCGGATTTCGTGGTCCCCGAGGGGAAGGTTCTGTGCTGACCAACCCACGTATTGTCGGAGTTGACCCGAGGTCGCATACATGTTGGGCGTGCCAACAAGTGCGCCGTTGATGTACACGGACACCTGCCCGTACTCCGGACCCCGCCGAGTGATCCACTCGATTCCGGTGCCAGTGAACACGTATGACGCCGACGCACCTGCGGTGTCCGTGTAATGGATGTCGCCCCAATGGTCCTCGGCCCCGATACCAGTTGAAAGATGCGTC
>NZ_BAAAHQ010000095.1:0-3171 GCF_039525605.1 Nonomuraea longicatena
GCGGCAGGTCACCGTCTGCCTCGCCCTCGTCGTCGGCCGGGCGCAGCAGGGCGGCGACTACGTCGTGAGCACGCCGTAGTCGTCGTCCGATGGACGGGACAACAGCTCGGCTTTCGTTGATGATGGTGCCATGGCCTTTCCCTCCTCGCCGAAGCGGGTGACTCTACTAGCAGGGTCGGCGATCTTGCCCGTGGCGGTCGCAGTCGCCAGCAACCAGATACTCAATGAGGAGATCTGGAACTGGTGGTGGGTTGGCATCGCGCTCGTTTTCAGTGTGGCCCTCACTGTGACGACATATCGGCTGACCGGTGCGCCAGTCTCCTCCGACACGCCAGCCAACGACCCACCCCCTTCCGAACCTACCTACCATGGTGACCATATCGACTTCGGCGGCAGCACCTTCTACGGTCCCGTCACTGGCAAGGTCGTAAATCCAGCACCCCGCCGGGATACCCATGATGACCAGGCATGACCCAACTGAACCTGGCCATAGTCCCGGTATTGGCTCGGGGGCAGGGCATCCTCGCTATGAAGGCGATCATGTCGATTATTCTCATGGCGTATTCCACGGCCCAGTCGCTGGGAAGGTCGAAGGCGACCTACATCAGATTTTCATACAGTGGGCCGCTACGACAGAAACGCGCCCGCAGCAGATCATTGAGGGAGACATTCCAGAAAAACCGCGCGCGTTCCAATCGCGTGAGGAATTCCTGAACCGCTTGCATGATCAAATATCCGACTCCGGTGCTGCGGTGATATCAGCAGTTACCGGCACCCCGGGTATTGGGAAGACCCTGCTGGCAGCCGCGTATGCTTGGACCTGCCAGCAGGCTCAGTGGCCGCTGATTGCCTGGATCGTTGCTGAGACAACCGACCAGATCATCATGGGACTGGCAGGGCTTGCCGACCGGCTCGGCTTGCGTCGCCCCGATGATGATGCCGCGACCGCTGCACGCCGAGTACGCACGCATTTGGCCGCATCGACACAACCGGGCCTACTGGTGTTCGACAACGCAACCAGTGTGACTGATGTCCGCGACTGGATCCCGACTACGGGTGCTACTCGCGTAGTCATCACCTCACGTAACCGCGCTTTTAGTCACGTATACCTTCCGGTTGAGGTCGAGGTCTTCACCCCTGCACAAGCCGTGATGTTCCTGGACGAACGCACAGGCTTGGATGACGCCGAAGGCGCCGCAGAACTGGCTGACGAACTGGGCTTCCTACCATTGGCCTTGGCGCAAGCCGCTGCGCTGATTGCCCGCCGTCGCCTCGACTATGCCATCTACCTAGAGTTGTTGCGTAGTTTTCCGCTGGAGCGGTACCTGACTCGGTCAGATTATGATCCGTATCCAGCTGGCACTGCAGAAACCATCCTGTTGTCAGTCATGCAATTTGAAGCTTCCCACCAGGACGCTTCCTTGCTCCTGTCGGTGCTCGGAGTGTTAGCACCCTCCGGAGTTCCCCGTTCGATCCTGTATGGCTCCATTGCGCCTGACCCAGCCGAGCGCGAGCTTTGGGACAACCTGTTGGCGGATCTGGCGGACACCTCACTAGTGAGCTTCAGTGAGGACGGCAGGGCTGTGCTGATGCATCGCCTGATTCAACGAGTCCTCCGTGAACGCGCCGATCGCCAAGGGCAACTCCAAGGCGTGCTGGACAGTGCCACCATCGTGCTTCGCCGGTTCATTGAAGATCTGCCAGAAGAAGTTGAACGCCCGTTTGTTGAGATCGTATTCGAGCAGACTGTCGCAGTGCATGCTGTTGCCGTGGCCGTCGACATCATCCCGCTAAACTTGCTTACGTTGCGCTCTTGGTGTGGCGGATGTCTAGCGGAGCTAGTCGATTTTGATCGGGCTATTCCCCTGTTGCAGGAAACGCTTGCCGACTGCGAGCGCGTTTTAGGTCCCACGCACACCTGTACCCTCACTTGCCGCAGCCGCCTCGCAAATGCCTATCAGGCGGCAGGGCGATTGGCCGGGGCAATCCAACTGCACAAGGCGACACTGAACGACATGGAGCAAGTCTTAGGGCCTGTGCATCCTGATACTCTCGCTAGCCGTAATAACCTCGCATACAGTTACGAGGTGGCAGGGCGCTTGGATGAGGCGATTCGGCTACACGAGGCGGCGTTGGCCGATTATGGGCAAGTAATGGGCCCTGATCACCCTGCTACCTTGACCAGTCGTAGCAATCTTGCACGTGCCTACCAAGCAGCGGGACGATTGACTGAGGCAACTAAACTTCACGAGGTCACGTTAAGGACGCGGGAGCGGCTGCTGGGCCTCGACCATCCCCATACCCTGGCAAGTCGTTATAACCTCGCACGTGCTTACGAGTCAGGTGGCCAACTCAGCGAAGCGATCCAGCTGTACGAGACCACCTTGGCCGGCTTTGATGAGGTCCTCGGAGGCGATCACCCTTACACTTTGGCCAGCCGTCAGAATCTCGCGGGAGCCTACCAGGCGGTAGGACGCAAGGACGAGGCGATCCGACTACTTGAGGCAGTGCTGATCGAGAGTGAAAGGCTCCTCGGCCCTGAGCATCCCCAGACTGTGGACGGCAGACACAACCTCGCACACGCCTACCACGCATCAGGGCGCTTGGACGAGGCGATCGAGCTGTATGAGGCGACGTTGACCAGCCGTGAGCGCCTCTTGGATCCCGACCATCCTCATATCCTTGCCAACCGCAACAACTTGGCTGGCGCTTACCAGGCAGCGGGACGATTCGCCGAGGCGATCCAGTTACTCGAAGCTACGTTGAGGACACGGGAACGGCTCCTCGGCGCTGAGCATCCCCAGACTGTGGACGGCCGCCATAACCTTGCATACGTCTACCAGGCATCAGGGCGCTTGGATGAGGCGATCGAGCTGTATGAGGCGACGTTGACCAGCCGTGAGCGCCTCTTGGATCCCGATCACCCCCATATCCTCATCAACCGCCAAAACCTTGTGGCCGCTTACCAGGCGGCGGGACGCATGGACGAAGCGATCCGACTATATGAGGCAATCCTGAGCCAACATGAACGGCTCCTCGGCGCTGAGCATCTCCAGACGGTGGACAGTCGTCATGATCTCGCGGCTGCCTACCGGGCGTCAGGGCGCTTGGATGAGGCGATCGAGCTGGGGTCCTCTCCCCGATGTGTGGACACCTTGAGTACCGGATGAT
>NZ_BAAAHQ010000096.1:0-2715 GCF_039525605.1 Nonomuraea longicatena
TCGATCTCGACGGCGTTCGCGTGATCGGGTCTATAGACCTGATCCTTGCCGACCGGCACGGGCGCCTACTCGTTCGCGACATCAAGACAGGTAGTCGCTTGCCGACGAGCCCGATACAGCTAGCCGTCTACGCGGTAGCTGTCGAAGACTTGCTTGGCGAACGCCCGATGTGGGGCGACTACTTCATGTGCAAGAACAATGCGCCGACAGACCCCATCTCGCTACGCAACTTCACGCGTGAAAACGTAGCGGCATGGTTCGTGCAGATGGACCGATCGGAGAAGGCAGGCAACTACCTGCCCAACCCGGGCGACCACTGTAAGACATGCGGCGTGCGCCGGTACTGCTCAGTGATGGGCAGCGACCGGTCCTTTTTTTAGCCAACCATTGCAAGTTGGTTGTCACGAAAGGATTACATGGCTGAGGACTACCCCTACGCCCTTGACCTAGAGCTGAGCGATACCCAGGGCCGGAAGGTCGGCCTGTTTCATCTTCGCGCGCCGTCAGCCCCGGACTTCCTTGCCGAGCTGAGAGAGGTAGACGAGAGCTTCGGTCTAGCTCTCGGCGAGGCCGTCAGAACGGTTCGTACGTTCGCTCTACTGCGGAGCGAGCTAGGCGCCGAACCGGTCGCCCAGGGCGCCCCCCAGCGTCCGGCCGCCCGCCCGGCAACTCGACCCGCACCGCGCCAGACGGCTCCCACGTACGAGGCCCAGGATGCTCCCTGGCCGGACGACCTTCCCCCCGGGGAGGAAGGTCCGCCCGTGTGCTCTCACGGGCCGATGCGGTATGTACCGGCCGGAACGAGCAAGGCAGGGAAGCCCTACAGCGCGTTCTATGGCTGCACGGCAGACCGGAACGACCCAACGCGTTGCAAGAGCGTGCCTGCCTAACGCGTGTACACGATCCAGCGCGCCCGAGCGAAATCGGGGGACGCTGGCGCCACCCTGCCGAATCCTTTCCGGAAGTTCAGCAGGGAACAGGTTGAGTTCCGTCGCGGTCAGCTACATCTGATCGCGGCGGGGCCGGGCGTCGGCAAAAGCGCCCTCTCACTCACGCTCGCAGTAGCCAGCCGAGTACCCACCTTGTATTTCTCGGCAGACAGTGACGCGGCAACCCAATACGAACGGGCCGCCGCAATGCTGTCAGGCCGGGAGATCCACGAGATAGCCGCGATAGTCGAAACCGGAGACACCCGATACCTCGATAGCAAGCTAGCTGGGTTGAGGAAACTCCGATGGTGTTTCGACAGCTCCCCGAGCCTCGACACGATCGAATCCCAGGTCAAGGCATGGGCCTACGTTTTCGGAAACTATCCGGAAAACATCGTGGTCGATAACGTCGGCGACGTCTCGCCGGACGTCGAGGAACGCGGACACATCGGGCTTGAAAGCGTCATGGACTACCTTGCCGATCTCGCAAGGCAAACCGGCGCTTGCGTCAATGCCCTGCACCATCTAACCGGCGATTACGACGACGGCACACAGCCGCCGCCCTTGAGTGCCCTAAAGGGAAAGATCAGCAAGAAGCCCTCCCTGGTCCTGAATCTCTTCAGGCCCGAAGAGGGAAAGCTTGGAGTCGTTATCGCGAAGAACCGCCACGGTCGGCCCGACGTGGCCGGGCGGTATCGGATCGCTCTGAACTCCGATCTAGCGCGAATGCAAGTCACGGACTAAGGCGGCACCTTGCTTTGCACCTTCGGTAACTGCATGAACCTGCGGAAGTGGCACGGGCTTTGCACCGCCCACGATGACCAGATGAAGAAGTACGGGCGATGCTTCCCGACACCATCGGATGGCAAACCGAAGGACTGGCGAGGCTGCGACACCCCCGAATGCATCGGGGTTCACAAGGCGCACGGGTTATGCGCCCGGTGCTACATGGCGAAGCGACGGAAGGAAGCCGCCCTATGCGCGTAAACAAGAAGTACGGTTTCAACGACATTACGGCTCTACACATCGAGGGCTCGGGAAGGCTGGGTATCGTTCCGGGTTCACTCACCCTCATTGATGAGAGGACCGTTGCTTTTATCGACGAGTTTGGCGATCAGGTCAACGTCATGAGTGATCGGCTGATCGCCTCGGAGTGCGCCCCCATAGACGACGATGCGAGCGATGGCGACTCGCAGTAGGGCAAAGGGGACGGCTTTCGAGCGGCTGTCAGCCGACTACCTAGCCGAGTCCATCCCCGGATTCGACCGTATGGGAAGCGTGGACTTCGGGGCGGGCGATCATCGGTCGCCCTACCCGATTCCCCACGAGTGCAAGGCAGAGAAGCGCATCGCGCTCGCTGAGTACGCGAAGCAAATCAAGGCAATCAAGGAACGCCTTGGCGCCAGTCTCGGCGCCGTCATCGTCAAGGCGCCACGCAAGCCCGTCAGTCAGGCGTACGTCCTTCACACGCTTGAGGAGTGGCGGGCGATGCTGCCGACGATCGCGGAACACCTCGACGAGATCGAGGCCCGTCTACACGCTGAGTAGCGGCCAGATGTTTGGCCGAGGTCAAGGAACCCCAGGTCAACGTGCTGCGGCACTTTGCCGGCCGATGCGCACAGTAACCAACTTGCAGACTGGAGACCCTCATGCCCATGACCCCGACTGCTCTCGACGGCCAGTTTGTCAACGCCCTAAGGGAAGTCGTCGCCGACAGCCCTGACCGCGTGTACACGCTCCCCAAGCACATGAAGAACGAGTACACCCCGGAAGACGCCTGCTACTA
>NZ_BAAAHQ010000097.1:0-3352 GCF_039525605.1 Nonomuraea longicatena
TGACGAATCGCGATGCGGTGGGCGCCGCTAGCTTGTACTGGTAGGCGACGAGGTTGCCCGCTGAAGGGCTGAAAGTGGCCCGTCCGGCAGAATGGGCGACCGGCCGGTATGACTCGAAGCTGAGACGATCTGCGAGCCCCTGGCGCAGCCTCCATCCGACGCCAGTTGCGGCGCCGATCTCTTGAAGCTTCACGCCCATCGTGTCGAATCGCGTTGTGATGTGCACACGGGCGCCCAGCGCCGAGAGCGGTACGTCGAGTTGGGGGATGATGCGGTCAGCGCGGGCGGACGGCCCTGCGTTCACATCGACCAAGTCCCTCATGACGCGTCCGGCCGGGCCGGACGCGGTGTATCGCTCCGCTGTCTGCCCGTCGATCCCGGCAGAGGGGACGGGCAGAGTCACTCTCGACCACAGAAGGGCTTCGTCGCTCACGCCCGTGTACACGGCTTGGCTGGCGCCCGGTTGGTCGGCAGACCACACGTGATCGATCGCGCGTAGCGGGCCTGACATGATCGGGGCGGGCACGCCTTCGATCCACACGATGATGCCGCAGCCCTCGACGAGGATGTCAGCCTCGGGAGAGTCGGCCGGAACCGTAAGCGTCCACGAACCAACGCCGTTGAATCGGGTGATCGCTTCCATGCTTGTGTATTGCTCGACCACTCCCACGCGCTTGTATTGGCGGTCGCGTACCTCGACGAAGAACTTACTAGGCACTCAGAAACCTTGGGAGGTAGGAGAGGCTGACGGACGTGTCAACGCCTGCGCTGCGCACGTCAATAGCGACCGTGTTCGAGCCGGGAGAGATGGGCCACAACTGTGGTCCAGGTGCGAGGAATTCCCAGAGGTTCGCGCCCGTGGCGATATCGCGGACTGATTTGGTGCCGGGTCGGGTATCGACCAGGATTGCCTGTGTGTCAGTGAGGCTCACATTCAGGCTGAAGCTTTGGTCAGCCCGCCCGGGGAACTTTCGGATGAAGGTCATTCCGGTTGCAGGGCCATGAATCGTCCACGTGGGATAGGTATCTACGTCGCCGGTAACGGTGATGGTAGATTCGCCGTTAAGGCTGTGAGCCTTGTTAAGCATCGGACGGTTGAGGAACTTCGCGCCGAAGAACGGATGTAGGTCAAGCTCGCCGGTAGAGAACCGGATTGTCTGGCTGGTGCCGCTGTAGAAGTACGGATCTAGGGCGCGGAAGATCAGACCCCACTTTAGCCACTCGACGCCGGACACTTCTTGTCCCTCGTCGCCTCGGGCGCCGTCGAAGTAGTAGGCATCAATGTAGCGCCGCGAGCCGTCCTCTTCCGTGAGCGTGATTCGGCACGCCCCCTTAGTCGGCTGGATGGCCGCGAGGAAAGCCCGCTTCAGCGCCAGGAGATCCCCGTGGTTTGCAGCTTCCATGTAGATGGGGATGAACAGCTCTCGGGCGGGAGTCCGAACGTTGCGTAGATAGCCTCCGTCGATGGCGACCATCTCGTCATACTTGATTTCGTATGGCGGCATGTCGAACCCCTTCATGCCGGGTAACACGGCGAACTGGCCGGTGGTGAGGGTGTATGAAGACGTGTACACGCCCCCGGTTCCGGCCGCCACGTCGGAGGGGGTAGCCAGTTCGACCCGCGTTCGTGCCATCGGCTACCCCCTCCTAGGTAGTTGCGTAGAGCGCATCGGCATAGTCCAGCGCATCAATGATCTGCCGCTCAGTCGGCACGGTTGGAATCGCGTTCAGGTTGATCTCGTAGGTGTTTCCACGTGTGCCACTCGTGGCGATATCGCCACTCGCTGGCCGACCTATTGCAGATATGCGGCGCGCGTTCGGGTTCTGCCAAGCCGGAACGGCAAGCTCGGGCGAGCCCCATGCGTCCGCTGCGCCCTCGGCGAGGCCGGTAACGGCTCGATCGACTAGACCAGCCGTCGCGGTGATACCGCGCGCCAGTCCTTCCGCGAGGAACGCGCCCATCTGGTGCATGACCTTGGATGGAGATTCGATTCCTAGGATGGACTTTACGGTTCGAATCAAGCCGCCGACCATGTTATCCCACTGGTCTACGACCCAATTCCAGAGCGATACAATTCCGTTCCACAGGCCATTGACGATTTCGCGGCCCGCGTTATATAGCCAGGAGCCAGCATTGGAAAAGAAGCTCATGATTCGGCCCGGGACCGATTGCACGAACGAGATCACGTCGTTGAAGCGTGACACGACGGCGCTCTTAACTTCACCGAACCACGTGGAGAACTTCCCGGGTAGCGACCTGAACCAATCGAGAGTGGAGCCGATATCGCCGACTCGGTCGGAGATCCAATCTACGATTGAATTCCAGATGTCCTCAGCGAAAGCTGAGATCTGATTCCAATGCGTCTCCCAATTGTCATCGAAGAGTGCAAGGATTGCCTTGAACTGCTCGATGAAGTTGTTCCAGATCGTTTCCGCGATTGCGACGATCCCATCCCAGAGGCCGGAGAAGAATGTTTTGATTCCTTCCCAGGCTCGTTCCCAGTCGCCGGTGATCACACCGAGAATGAATTCGATCAATCCGGAAAGCGCGGTAAGCACACCATCGACTACGCCAAGGATCCCGTCGAAAATATTCGCAACGATATTGAGCAGCGGGCCGCCGAAATTGTTCCAGGCCCAGGCAATGAACTCGAAGACGCCGGACACGATTTCACCGACACGGGCCACGATAGATTCGATCTTGGCGCCCCATTCGGCGAATCGATCCTGATTGTCCCGAACCCATTGGACGATATCGCCGAATACGCGGCTGATAATTGCTCCCGCCTGTTCGACGAGCGGCGCCGCAGTTTCATAGAGGAAGGTGAGAACACGAGACAACCATGTATCCTCTGAAAGCCCTCCACCATTGAGCCAATCGACCGCCTGTCGAATCCAACCGACGAGCTTGGTAAGCGCAGGAGCGACCCATGTCGTAATAGCGTAGGAAAGCCCCTCGACTAGTAGCGAAATGAGCTGTGCTAGCGGCGGCAAAAGCGGAGCTACCGCCACCAGAACCGACGCAATCGCGCTGGCTATATTCTGGATTGCCCCCGACTGGGCGAGGATCGTTACCGCGCTTCCTAGCTCGGTGAAGACGGATGCCAGGGCAGGCCCAACGGATGCCAGGGCGGGCGCTAGCGCGTTGATCGCGGTTGCCAAGATCGGGCCGACCAGCTCGGCTATTCGGGCTACATGAGGCGCTACAAGGGCGATCCCGTGAGAAAGCGCTAGAACGACCGGTAGCAGGGCCGATCCGATTTGGGAAAGTGATTCAAAGATTGTTACAAGAATCTGCTGACCCTCGGCCGAATCGACGAATCGGTGTACGCCGTCCACGAGCTGACCAATC
>NZ_BAAAHQ010000098.1:0-3443 GCF_039525605.1 Nonomuraea longicatena
AGGCGTCCAATGCTTCTACCAGAGATGCCGGAAGTGGAAGCTCAGGCATGTGGCCCTTGCGGTGACCGTCGGGCATCCAGTCCTCGTGGTCGCCGATTTCCCGGATGATCGGGAGCGGCTCACGGATTTCTGCCGCGGAGGGGTCTTCAAGACCAAACACGACCTCGGGGCCACAGTAGTTCGAGGGAGGTTCCAGGGCCACCATAAAACTGCGGGGGAACAGGTCCGCACCGTACTTTTCATGGGAGGTCGACTCCGAGATGAAGATGTTGGCAAACGGTGTAGCCGTATAGGCGAGGTACACCCGCTTCTCGAAGAGCTCCAAGAGTTCGCGGATGGCTTTGTTGATCGCGGTCGGATCGTGGTCGGGGTCGCTCTGGGTGCGGCCCTTCGCGGCCTTCTTCGTGTCGACGGATGCATAGTCGGCCTCGTCGTCGATCAGAAGCAGGGGAGCGTTGCGGATCAGCCGGGAGCTGTCAGGACCCGTTGTGGCGGCATTGGCAAGCCAGTCCCGGAGGTTCTCCAGGATCCTCTTGTTTTTCTTGGAGACGACCAGGACCCGGAAGGAGTGAATGTCGATCGCGCTGCCCTGAAATTTGGCTGCAGTGAAGTCGCTGTCGCGGGTGGTCAGGGTGAGGCAGGCAACCTCTGGCTTCTGGAGGCCCAACGTACCGACCCCGATGTTCATCGAGTCCCCGGAGGTGGAATCCCTGGTGAACTTGCTGTTGAACCCGAGGAACTCCAGATCGAGGCGCGCCTGGGTCTGGTGGCGAAGACTCTCGTGCTGGCTAGTGAGAACGATCACGACCTGGTAGCCGGCGTCGACAGCCTTGGAGATCACCCCTGTGTAACTCGCGGTCTTGCCCGACTGAACCTGCCCGTAAACCATCCCATAGGTCTTCCAACTGCCGGGCCGTTTCGGATCCTCCATCAGACCGAGAATCTGGTCGGTGCTCCCGTCCAACGCCTCGATTGCTCCAGGTTTCCACCTCTTGGAGAGCAGGGTGCGGTATCGCTTCCAGTAGGAGAATTTGATGCCCGCTCGCCGTTGCTCCAGCCAGGGCTCGTGTCCGTCAGGGTCGCTGACCACCACCGGTGGAGTGATCCAGACATCGAACTCGGATTCAAGGACCTTAACCAGGTCGTCGACAGAGATCTCACCCTGGGTTGGCCTCAGTACAACAGCGACCTGCGACGCAATCTCCCGGAGACGTTCGGGGGTCCGCTGATGCCGCTCCAGGCTCAGAACCGCGTTCTTGGCCATTTCGACAGGGTCAAACACGTTCAATCCTCCTCGGTCGTCTCGGACTTGACGATCTCCTGGATGAGACCGGGGTACCGGCTGAAGGGCTCAGATTCCATGAGGGCGGAGGTGAGGGCGGCTCTGACCACCGGATCCTGTGGAAGTCCAGTCAGCATCGAACGGAACTCGGAGAGGATCTCCTCAACGTCAGGAGCTTCTACCTGCTCCTGCGCAGTTGACGTCGCCACCTCTTGGACGACCAGGTCGATCGGGAATGTCGTTTCGATAAGCCGCAGGAGGCCTTCGAGGGACTCTCCTCCGGGGCCGGTCAGCGCTGCGCTGACGAGCGGGTGGGAGCGGTTCACGAGGTACTCCGACATGCCAAGCCGCCGAACCTGTTGCCATACGAGTTGAACCTCGCCCCGAGCGCGATGGCCAGGGACCGGGGTGCCACGATGGGTGAAGACTCGTTCTGAGCCCGCTCGCAGGTCCTTCGCGATCTCGGCCAGACGTTTCTCGATCGGAGATGGTGGTCGAACGGTGGATTTCCGGACGTCGACCTCCCAGTCGAGGTCCGCGCCGGGGGGGATCTCGACGGAGAGCCGGGCCAGTCGGGTGGGCTGGGAGTTGTAGAGGCCAGAGATCCCAAGCCAGCCGCCTGCTACCACGAGCCGATCGCCCCGATAGACGTAGAACCCCTGTCGGGCAAGCATCCCACCCGACCCAGTGGACTGGGTGGTATCTCCCTTGGAGAGTCGTGAAGGATGGGGAAGGATCACCGGGTTAACTCGGATCCGGTGGTGGCCGTGCTTGAGGTCCTCGTAGCCGCGGTCCTGGGTCGCTGGGTGCGTGCGGAGGAAGGGATCCATCGCCTCCAGACGATTCCCACCGACCAGGATGGCGAGACGCTTGTTAGCAATGAAGCGGTGGAACAACAGAGAGAGCTCCCGGCCTGCTTCCTTGATCCGGCGAGAAAGATCGGGGCCGTCCCCCAGCCTGTCGGGGTTCCGCCAAAGGACGAGGGTGCCCTGGCCGGTGAATCCCAGTAGGTCGACGATTGCTCGGGCCCCATCGTCCAGTTCGGTGAGCACCATCCACTGGCGCTGGTGTGTGACGTGGTCGATATCCCACGTCCGGCTGGATAGCTCCCCGTTGGAGTCCCGCGACAGCACGGTGAGTTTCCTGACCTGGGACAGGGACGCCGTCTTCAAACCGAGCCCAAACCGACCGAGGTCGCTGGCGGCGCGGTGTGCGTTGGGATTGCGAGCGAACCGCATGGCGGACCTCAGCTCGTTCTCGTTCATCCCGCGCCCGTCGTCCAAGACGGCAACCCATGCTGACCCCGGATCGGAGGAGTACTCCACCCGGACATTCTGGGCTCCGGCAGCAATACTGTTGTCGATCAAGTCGGCAAGGGCTGTTGGCAGGTCATATCCGAAGGCGCGCAGCGACTCGATCAGGTCCTCGGCACATGGGTCGAGGAGCTCGTCTGCTAGACCAGATGCCGTCATATTCAGCTCGGATCTCTCTCGTTCTCCGCTTTACCGAGAGGCTAGAGGAGGGGGCCGACAAAAGCGATGGACGTAACGAACCGAGATTGGTGTCATGCGGGCGCAAAAGGATTCTATGTAGCGTACTCAGTGTCGGGGAACGGGCAACCGGGGCTGATTCGGGCCGGATGGGCGGGAATAAACCTCGAAGCTCGGGTATCTCGCCATGGCACGCGTCGGGGGGCCGAAGGCCGCGGTTCTGGATGAGGGCCTGGTGTAATTCGGCGGTTGTGGACACCACCAGCGAGCACCGCACTAGATTCGAAGAGCCGTGATCTAGCGCGCCGCAAAGGTCTGTTCAGGGAGGGTCGGCTTTCCGAGATCGAACATCAGGACGCCGTGATCGGTTCCGATGGCAAGGCGACTGCTGGCATGGGCGAGTGCTCTTACGGAAGCCGAGAGGGGCAGCCCGTCGGTGGCGGTTGGGGTGGCGGGGTTCCAGAGCCGCACCGTATGGTCGTGGCTGCCGGTGGCCAGTAGTGGGGTGCCGTCGGCGAGTGTCGCGAAGGCGACTGCCGACACCGCGCTTGCGTGGCCGACCAGTGTGGTGCGTTGGCTGCCGGTGGCGGGGTTCCAGAGCCGCACCGTATGGTCGTGGCTGCCGGTGGCCAGCAGCGGGGTGCCGTCGGGGAGTGTCGCGAAGGCAATCG
>NZ_BAAAHQ010000099.1:0-637 GCF_039525605.1 Nonomuraea longicatena
GAACAAACACACGGAAAACCGCGACAAAAACCCTTGACGTGTAACCTTGTGGTCAAGTCCTCGGCCTATTAGTACCGGTCAGCTCCACACGTTACCGCGCTTCCACCACCAGCCTATCAACCCGGTCATCCACCGGGAGCCTTACCCCCACAACAGGGTGGGAGACCTCATCTCAAGGCGAGCTTCCCGCTTAGATGCTTTCAGCGGTTATCCCTCCCGAACGTAGCCAACCAGCCATGCATCTGGCGATACAACTGGCACACCAGAGGTTCGTCCGTCCCGGTCCTCTCGTACTAGGGACAGCCCCCTTCAAGTCTCCTACGCGCGCAGCGGATAGGGACCGAACTGTCTCGCGACGTTCTAAACCCAGCTCGCGTACCGCTTTAATGGGCGAACAGCCCAACCCTTGGGACCTACTCCAGCCCCAGGATGCGACGAGCCGACATCGAGGTGCCAAACCATCCCGTCGATATGGACTCTTGGGGAAGATCAGCCTGTTATCCCCGGGGTACCTTTTAGCCGTTGAGCGACACCGCTTCCACACGCCGATGCCGGATCACTAGTCCCAGCTTTCGCTCCTGCTCGACCCGTCAGTCTCACAGTCAAGCCCCCTTGTGCACTTACACTCAACACCTGA
>NZ_BAAAHQ010000100.1:0-7218 GCF_039525605.1 Nonomuraea longicatena
AGCAACGCTTGGGCGGTAGTCGGCAATGTCCTCCCCGGTGCTTCTATGGCGGCACGCTCATTCGCTGACCGCATCCAGAAGAAGCAGGACAGCGGCGCCTCGTGGGGTGACGCTCTCGCCTACGCCGACGCTTGCGGGGAACTCTACTGAGGCGCCGACCAATGACCGGGCTCATCATCGGCTCAACAGCCCTTGCCTTCTGGTACGCCGACGCCGCCAGGGCGCCAAAGGACCTCGACGTCTTTAGCGCTGAACCCGTGGCCGACGCTGACGCCTTCTGGGACGACGACTTTAAGCCTTGGCTCTCAGGTGGGGACGGGCTCAGATGGGCGACCCCGAACGAGCTGATGACCATCAAGGCGTCACACGCCTATTGGGATCTGCGTAACGGGTCATGGCCCAAACATATGGGCGACATGCTTCTCATGAAAAAGCTCGGGGCTCAAATCATTCCCGAGCTACACCACATGCTCTACCGGGTCTGGGAACGCCGGTACGGGGTCAAGAGAGTAGACCTGACCCAAGAGGCTACCGACTTCTTCAACGATGCCGTGAAGCGTATCTACGACCACGACAGCATCCATGACAGCGTCGCTTACGGCGAAAGGCCGCTCTACGAAAGCGTTCTGAAAGACGGCGCTACCGTCCAGGTCGATATGTCCAAGGTTCGCGCCCTGTCGTACGACGATCAGGTGCGGCTCTTTCGTGAAGAGATCTACGCAACCGCTCTTGAGCGGAAAGTGATTCCGAGCGACTACCAGTGCTCGCCCCGCTGGGCGTACGCGTGGGCGCTCCGACGCACGATCACGTCACTCACTAAGGGTTGGTCCGCACAGTTCATCGTGGCCAACTATGACGTGTTCCATACCCCGGACACGGACTATGTGGCGCGGCATAAGAGCCGTGCTGACCGGCTCATTCCTCTGGAGGGAAAGTAAATGGAGTACAGCATCGACCTCGCCAGCGCTTCGCCTAGCGAAATCGAAGCGCGCGTAATCGGCTACGTGGCAGCGTGGGGCTTCAATGGCAGTTGGTGGGCCTGGCGAGACAAGAACGGGGAGGACGGTACGGAGGTCGAGGGCCTTGGAATGGTCGCCACCGTCCAGACAGAAGGCGGCGGCGGGGAGGACGGCGACGGATGGACGCACGTTGTCATCCGAGTGACGCAGGGCGACGTTACCCGGTACTTCAAGAAGACCGGCTACTACTCGTCATACGGCGGTTCAGACTGGGACGGCGAGATTCGTCGTGTGAGGCCGACCACAAAGACTGTCACCGTCTACGAGTGAATGCGCCATGGCTGAACAAGCCATAGCCGATGTGCTCGCGCACTACGGGGCCGATTGTGTGCCCGAGGGATACAAGTGGGCGCCGATGAAATGCCCGTTTCACGATGACCGATCGGCGTCCGCATCTGTCTCGACCGAGCGCGGCTCGTTCAAATGTCACGCCTGCGAAGCGCACGGCGACACCTATTCGCTAGTGATGTGGAAAGAGGGTTGCGATTTTGCTGGTGCCGTCGAAATCCTCACTGGAATTCTTGGCACAGAGCACCCGGCAGTATCAAAGGGCAATGCGCGGAAGCCCCGCCGAAGAGTATTTGATGCAGAGGGGGCTAACGCCGGACAGCATTCGATCTTTTCGGCTGGGCTACGTCGCCGATTCGATGCCGGGGCATGAGAAGTACGTCGGGCGAATCGCGATTCCATACCTGTCGCCCGACGCGATGACACTACAGCTCCGATTCCGGAGACTCGGCGACGGCGACGGAGCCAAGTTCCTAAGCGTCCCAGGCGACATCCCCCGGCCCTACAACACACGGGTTCTCGAAGAGGACCACAACGTGATGTTCACGGTCGAGGGCGAGCCGGATACGTGGATCGTCACACAGTGCGGGTTGCCCGTTGTCGGCCTACCAGGCGTCAGCTCGTGGCGTTCGGAATGGGCGTTGCCGCTACGCCAGTACGACACCGTGTTTCACCTAGCGGACAACGACGATAAGGGGCAGGGCGCGGAATTGGGGGAGCGCATGGCGCGCGACCTTCCGAACCTGCGAACCATCCTTTGGCCGGACGGCCACGACGCAAACAGCTTGTTCCTGGCGGAAGGCCAGGATGCCCTACTTCGGAAGGTCGGCATGCAATGAGTGATCGATGCGAGTGCGACGATCCTGAAGACATCTACCAGGAGGCATACAAGCGCGGATGGGACGACGCCCTTAAGCACGCCCCAGACATTGAAACAGTCCTCACGGGGGTTTCGCCGGAAGCCTGGGAAGCGATGCGGCGCCTAGAACCGCGCAGCGGAGATATTCCTACCATCATGAGAATGATCGGAATTTTGAATGACGAGTGAGCAGCTAGCCGAAGCCGTAGAAGAGACCGTGCGAGCCGCTAAAGCCCGCGTTACCGGCGTCGGCAAAGACCAGTACGACCAGGGCGACACACAGCAATTCGAAACCATGACGACCCGCGAACTTTTGCAGTGGGCGCACGAGGAAGCCCTAGACCTCGTGGTGTACGGCGTCATGACCGCCATTCGCATCAAGCGCGTTGAGCGCCAGCTAAAGAAGGGATTCGACCTGTGAGCTTCGAGGCCATGGGCAAGAACACTGGCGTACTCGCAACGCTGATCAAAAACGCCGTCATCGCCGACGCTATCGGTGTGGTCGAGCTGGGAAATCTTCCGGCCGACATCGAACCCCTCGTGAACCTCGCGGCTGACAAGTGGGAAGACGCCGACGAGACCGGCCTAGACGCCCTCGTGGCAATGATCCTCATTCTGTTGTCCCTCGGCGCTGCCACTGAGAGCGCCCCGAGGATGCCGCCGCCCTTCCCGGGCGCCGACCCTCGCGGGCACTTCCCCAGCTTCTAGAACTCCGTCGAGAGGCGCCTACGGGCGCCCCCGGCATCCCCTTGAGAAAGACGGAATGAACGACACCACGGCAACCGTGATCGCGCTGCTTGTGGTACTAGCCCTCATTGCCATACGGAATAAGCGGAGCTAACCATTCAGCGCATTCTGATCTACCCCGATGCCCAGATCCCTTTTCACAATCCGCGACAGGTCAACTCACTTCACCGGTATATCCATGCGACCAAGCCCGACCGGCTTGTCGTGATCGGCGATTTCATGGACTACGCCGGGCCGTCCCGCTGGAATAAAGACACCAAAGCGGAATTCGAACACAACGTGTTCCGCGAGAGCGAGCAAGGTAAACGCATCCTCGGCGACTTACGCCGGGGGTACGACGGCCCTACACACTTCATAGAGGGGAATCACGACGCGAACCCCCGTCGATACCTGGCCAGGCACGCGCCCGCACTAGCGGAATCGAACGCCTTCAACGTCGAGACGCTTCTAGATTTCAACTCCCACGGAATCAACGTCGTTCGGGGAGGCTTCGACATAGCCCCGGGCTGGGTGGCGATGCACGGCCACGCCACCGGAATTCGTACGGTCACGGTTCCCGGCAGCTCCGCCCTGAAGCTCGTAGACAAACTAGAGCGATCGGTAGCGATCGGCCACACCCACCGCCTCGGGCTCATGCCGCAAACGAAGGGCACAACCGGGCGGAATATCATCCGCTGGGGAATGGAAGTCGGCAACGTGATGGATATGCGGAAGGCCGTCTATCTCGGCTACGTAACAGCGAACTGGCAGTCAGGGTTCGGAATACTCCATGTCGAGGGTAAGCGCGTCCGACCGGAAGTGATTCCGATGGACGGCAACGGAATGTTCATCGCGGATGGGAAGGTTTGGGGTTGATCACTGAGCTAGTCCGCGAGACAGCGGAATCAGTAGGCCAGAAGGTCGCCCGGGATTGGCCATTCCTCGACGCCGAAGACATCACACAGCATGTCCTACTGGAAGCGTGTACACGGGCCTACGATTACAACGCGATGGAACCGGACGAGCTGTGGTCATTCCTCACACGGAAGGCCGTCGCCTACTGTGCCCGTGAGCGGAATGACTACGTGTACCGGACGGCGCGATACCTCTACACGCCGGAGGAGGTTCGCGTACTGCTGGCAATCGCGGTGGAATCGGTGGGTGTCGTGTTCGACGCGCCGACGGAAGACGGCTACGTGGCTGCCCCTGACCGGGGAAACATATGCGTGTCCCTGTGGGATCTGTCCCAAGCCCTCGACGGTATTCCGGATCGGTGGCGACGCATCCTCATGCGGCGCGCGGAATGCGAAGGGTACGATGCCGAGCAGCGCCGGAAGGCGACCGCGTACGGATGGAAGCCGCTCAGCGAGAGCGAGCAGCGGACGGCCCGCCGTGCGACCGAACGACTGGCGGAAGTTCTGAACCGGGTTGTGAACCGGGCGCCTGGCGACCACGACGGCCCCGGTGCACGGAAGGCTATTTCGAACGCTCGCGCCCAGGCGATCACGCACGAGGACCGGGACGGGGAATGATTCAGCCGTGCATGCCGGATTTCATGTGGTGGCGGGGCTTCCATCCGGGAAGCCCCTGCCTGATCGAAGCGAAATTCGATGACCGGCCGCCGATGTGCCTAACGTGCGGGAAGAAGGATAACCCGCCGTGGTGGAACAACCCGATGAACTGGCAGAAGGAACTTACGAGAGGAAACGAGTGAGCGATTTCCTATCTGGGCTCGCATTCGCTGCGGGCGTGACCGTCATGGCAAGCGCGGCGGTCTGTATGTTCCTATTCCTCGGCCCGCCGATTCTCTACGCGTGGAATCGGTGGTATGCCTACTGGGAACGAAAGTGGCGGGCGAGACCGTGAGCGCCCTACCGGAGGCCGGAACCTACACGCTGAGTAGCGGCGAACCGATTGGCTGCGGTTCACAAAACCCCAGGTCAACGTGTTCCGACACTTTGCCGGCCAGCGCGGAGCGTAACAAGGTTTGGCTCTGATGGAGGACCACATGCCCGATCAGCTCGACCGCGAACCGGAAGCAAGCCCGCTGCTCGGGTGCCTAGCGCTCGTCGGCGTAATGACCATTGCGGCGCTGGCGCTGGTCGGTTCGTACCACATCATCTTCTAGGAGCGATCCAGCACGCCCAACTGGGGAGCTGCCGGTCAAGTCGTCTACCGGCGCACACAGTCGGACGCTTCCGGATGGCAGTAGAGCGACACGGCCGCGTGGTGGCGATCGGGGTGACTACTGGCCACTTCGATCTCGTGGAGTGGGGCGACCCTGTAGGCCCTCACGAGCAGTGCGCAGCCGGGGCTTGCCCCCATCCGGTAATCAGTGTTTTCGGTCGGCCGCTTCTGCTAGTGTTCGATCTGCAAGTTGGTTGTGTAACGGCGGGTCTGGTCGTCGGTCGTTTTCGTTCCCTCCGAAGGGTCGTGTACACGCTTTGCGCGTTGAGATCATCACCGCTTCCGATTCTCAGGACTTCCCCGGCGTTCCGTTCGGCAGTGGGGTGTGATGCCGCGAACTGACTTCCTTGGCCGTGAGATCAGCGTCGGCGAGGAGGATATCTATCCCATCGCTTCGGGTGGATTCTGCGGGAGAGGAGCAAGCGGCGGATGAAGGTCATAGTCACCGGCTCGCGTGACTGGCCGGACATGGAAGCAGTATGCCGGGCTCTGGACCTGGCGCTGACGCTCGCACAGGATCACGGGGCGCCGCTCACGGTGGTTCACGGTGGCTGTCCCATGGGCGCCGACGCAATGGCGGCGGCATGGGTCCGACTCATGCGTGACGACCTGGAGATGCCCGTGATAGAACGGGTGTTCGAAGCGAACTGGGAACGATACAAGAGGCGGGCGGGACCGATACGTAACCGGCGCATGGTCGAGGCCGGGGCAGATTACGTGATCGCCTTCAACCGCAACCACGGCAGGGGAACAAGCGGAACCATCGCTCTCGCCGACGAGGCGGGGATTCCGGTCATACGAATCGACGCGGAAGACAAGGAAGCTGCGTAAGTGGATCAAGTGGAAGTCGTCAACGAAGAGGTTCTCTACTCCCGCCCGGGGCGTGCCCGCGTAGAACGAACCTCTTACTCGAATGGGGTCATCGACTACGGCGTGTGGGTACAAACAGGCGTTCCCCCCGTCGAGACGAGCGCAGCATTCATGCATGTACCCCACGAGGTGAACGGCGCCCCCGTGGCGCTCGCTGAGCTGATCCACGATGACGGCCTGGTCGGCATGATCTACAGGAAGGCTGCGTAGCCATGGACAACTGCCCTACCTGCGGCAACGAGAACCCTGAGCCCGTTGAGGGAGCCGTCATCCTGGATCGCGATGGCGACGTGTGGCAACGCCAGCGGGACGGCTGGCGGATGCTCGGGGGTGGCCGGGGTCCCCGGTCCTGGGACTACGTCACCCAGACGTACGGCGTGCGCCGGATCCTTCATACGCCCGAGGCTGCGTGACCGACCATCCCCGGCGCCCCGTATGGCTCGGGGCCGGGGAGGTGCATCGATGCGGCCGTCTTCCCAGGCATCATCCGTGTGCGTATGTAGTGAAGGCAATCACCGCAGGCTGATAGCCTGACTCCTGTTGCTGCGTAGCCCTTCCCTTGGGCGTCCTGCTGACACTGGAATCGCGCGACCGAGAGCCCCCGGTGAAGACATTCGCCCCGGGGGCTCTTCGCGTTCCCGCGCCATTAGGCTCCGCCCCTGGTCGAGGCAATGGTCGGCCGGTCGTCGGCCGAGCCCACGGGTGATGAACCTGAAGGTCAGAGGCAGGCTTCGTTGTTGACGCGCAGGTCGCATGCCGGAGATCAACCAACTTGCAAACCGTGTACACGGGTTGCTATCGTTCGCTTGTCAGCAGGCAACGAAGAAGGGGAACGGTGATGCGAGGCAGCTACCGAAAGAACGTCGAGGGGCGCCACCGAGAATGCAAGGACCTGGCGGACCTTCACGCGACTGGAAGACTGTAGGAGGACTCAACCATTACCGGGCTGGGCAGTCTTTCGGGACATCACCTACAGGAACATGTATGCGCAGCAAGGGGGTCTAATGCCTGCATTCGAGGTAACCGACGAGATCGTTGGATATGCCGTGGAGATCGTAGACGGCTGGTATCAGGCGGGACGGATCGACTGGGAAGATGTCTGGGATCGCCTCGACGGCACTGAACTGGTGGACGGCACACGGCTTGATCTGGGGACGGACCTTGCTTCGCTAGAGCTGGTCGCACTTAAGGCGGCCGTCCGGAAGGTCAGAAGAGGCTAAGGTCTGCCTGCCCCCGCCGCGGCGGGGGTCTCTTCTTATGTCTCAGCAA
>NZ_BAAAHQ010000101.1:0-1185 GCF_039525605.1 Nonomuraea longicatena
AATCGTCGACGGGAAAAAATTGGCGAGTACTTCGTCGGCCGGATTGTGCTCGGCGATGTCGGCGCAGAATCATCAGACGGCAGGATTTCGAGTGTTCCGTACCGATTCTTTGCCAATCGCTGCGAGTATCCAGAGGCCGCAAAAATCTGGCGGCGCTGGGCATCGGACGTCGTAATGGAGAAGGGAGAATGGCTTCGATGGCCGACGAGTCATCACAGTGCCTGGCTCCACGTTGTCCAGAATGCTTGGTTTACCTCGAATCGTAGGGCCACCCGCTATGGAGTCGATGACGTCGCACATTTGGATGGTGCTCAAATCTCCACGAAGTCTGGATTCTTCTGTGCATTGGGCGAGGCGGTTAATGGTCCTGGTGGGTACTTTGGGTCAAATCTTGATGCTCTGGCGGACTGTATTTCTTCGAGTTTCGGAGAGGAGTCTCCGCTGAAGATTGTTTGGCGAGACTTTCGGGAGTCACAGGAGCTGCTGGATCGCGCCTTTATGGAGTCAATAATGGAGACTATGCGCGAATTCAACGTGGATGTCACCATTTGCTGACTTCTGTTTGTCGTGTCGATAATAGAAAGGAAAACCGTGCGGCAGAAGCCTGGTTCGACCGGAAATGCTGACATGGTTCGCGTGATGGATTCCTCCGGCATGTACTCGAATGGCTATGTGCGCTTCCGTAACAAGTGTGGTCGGCCGGTTGGGCTCAGCGGGAAACCCGGCTCGAAAGCTGATACGCATATCCAAATAACTCCGGATGGCACTCATCCACTTCAGATAGGGTGGTAGGAATGAATCTGAACCTTTAGGGTCAAGCAGTTACCCGTGTCTGCTTTGACGCGGCTCTCACGATCCTGATCAGCGGAGATTGCGAGCTGCGTGTCGAGACCGAGACAATTCTTCAGGTCTCGGCCAGGGATTATGTGTCTTTCGATCCTGAATCTCCGGGTGTTGTTGCCCCCATCTCGTTCGGCTGACCTGTGATGCAATTGCAGGGGCCAAGGCGGGAAAAGTCGGGGATCTCGTGATCGAATTTGAAAGCGGCTCGAAACTAACCATCCGGCCAGATAGCGATTATGGGGCGAGCTGTCGGGCCGAAGGGACAGTGAGCTCTTTTCATCTGTGGGTGAGCTCGTAGTTCTGCAGGACGGCGATCGCCTTGCAGAGCTGGCCGGCCTTGTG
>NZ_BAAAHQ010000102.1:0-2697 GCF_039525605.1 Nonomuraea longicatena
ACCAGCTCTCCGTCGTCGCCGAGGGCCACGGTGTACAGCCCGACCTTGACAATGCGCTGTGCTACAGGCGCGAGAACCGCGGCTCTCGCCAGACGCAAGGGGATATCCACATGTCCTTCGATCACGTGGCCGAGCGGACCTTGGTTCGGGGAAGCGAATGCGGCCGTGCTGCTGGTGTGGGTCTTGCGCACCCAGCGTGCGGCATGGATCTGATCGCTGAAGACGACCAAGCACCCAAGGTCACGTGCTGCATGGCTTGCCGCCGTACGGATAGCGGCAAGCAGGTTGGCGGGGCCGTCAGCGCCGGCCATCGAGGGATTGCGCATCGCGCCGGTGACGACAACGGGCGCTTCGCCACTCCACAGGAGATCCAGCACGTACGCGGTCTCCTCGATTGTGTCCGTCCCCTGAGTGACCACGACTCCGGCCGCACCGCTCCGAATGGCATTTTCCATGGCCTTGGTCAAGTCGACAAGGTCGCTGAAAGAAAGCGAAGCACCTGGAAGCTGCCGAAATGTGTGAACATCCAACTCGACGGCGAGGGCCTCAAGCCCTGGTACGGACGCGAGCAATTCCGTCGCCGTCAGGGTTGGTACGACACCATTAGCATCAGGCGTCATCGCGATCGTGCCGCCGAGCGAGAAAACCGCAATACGGGTAGGAGAATTCACTGATGGAAGTCCTTCGAGGGGTTGAGCATTCACATGCTACTCATGCTGGTGTCGTTGATGAAGGCGCAAGCCGCATCGATACCGGCGACTGAAATCAATCGGCTCCGGGGACGCAGTAATCCGGCTGTTCCAACGTGCGCAAGGGCTCGGCACCGGCCGGTCAGCCATGACCAGTCCAGTTCGAGATAAGCGGCCAACGCCCGAAGCCGTCCCGCTGGAGTCTTTGCCTCGATTATCGAATGTGTGCCGACCTCGCCTGTTGCTTCACGGAACTCGCGTACGACCGAGGTACGCCTTGTTGTATCCACATGCCACATGCCTGCACCGCGAACCCAATTCGCGATAATCGCCTGTTCGCCGCCAATAACGAATCCTTCTACATTGGAGTAGGCAGGGTCATCGCAGATTTTGGCATGAATTCCTGCGGACTCCATCAGGGCGATCGACAGGAAGAGCAGGACTCTCTCATAGCGTGGCGACGCGTTGACAGCTCCACGCGGAATGCAGAACATCCGAACCGGCGACTTTTCTCCAACAGTACGACGGACGGCGCGAAGATAAGCGTACTTATGATCGAACAGGAGCCACATGCACGCTTCTTCGCCTCGCTGCTCCCGAGTCCAGAAGGTCGGCATATCCGGCAGTTCAGTCAGATTACGGAGGATATGCCGAGCGCAGAAGTCAGAGCCCAACCAGGCGTGCGACACGTTTCCTAGATCAGGCGCCGCCTCACGGCTGACCGCTGACGCCGTGAGCGCTTCATACTGCGCAAGCTCCTCATGAGAGAGGCTCAGCTCCTGGTCGTCCGCCTGAAGGCCGTCATCCAAGCTCGCCGCCGCCCACAGAAGGCCATATGTGAAGTCATCGAGTTCATAGGCGCTGGGGATGGTAACGGTGCCGCTGTCCGGTGACTGGGCAAGTCGCCTTCGTGCTTCGCGAGCGTCGATCGCGAAGAAGCGCGGCTCGTTTGTTCGGTCGACTCCAATAAGGAGTCCACGGTTCATGGCGCGCGAGAACTCCGCCCATCTAGGTGCGTTCGTCAGTGCGGTGATGACTCTGCCGTTCGCGGTGCTGGCCTCATGGAGCTGCATGCGCAGGACAGCACCCTCCATTGCCCTGCCGTCTGGAAGCAACGCGGTGAAGTCCACCCCGAAATCGGGCGAAGGACGCGACAGCTTGAGATCAGGCCACCGGCTTTTGGTGTGCGACGCGAAGCCGTACGGATCACTCGAAGCACCGATGATGGGCACATCGACCCCTGCCTGCACGAGCAATGCGGCAGTACTGCCCACAAGGAACGTCCGTCGATCGACACTTGCCCACATCTGCCCCTCCTCGTCCACGTGGAACGACAGTCTTTCGGGGGCAAGGGCTTCATGCGATGGCACTTCCATGGCATTTGGGTGTTGGAATCCGAGGCGATCGAAGGTGCGGCCGGTCAGCGTCTCCAACGCTCGCTGATAGGCAGGACGGGGGCGCCTAACCTCGCCGTCCTCCCAACGCGCGACCAGACGGGCGTCGCAGGCCAGGCCGTACTCACCGATCGTCTCGGCTATGGCCACCAGCGCTCGGGCGAACTCCTCGCGCGACTCGCGCCGTTCGTCCTCGCGGATTTGACGTAGCACCCGATTGGGCGTCTTGGCCCTGGTTTTGGTGCTCACTGCCACACCTCCCGCCAGCGCCTCTATGGACTTCGCACGGAGTACGGCAACGGTAACTGTTCGCCGCCGCCGTCGCTAGGCGGTTTGCCATTTCAGTGCCCCTGACGGCGCCATCGAGATGCCTTGGCTATGGGCGGTCTCCTTGAGGTAGCACAGAACGCCGACGCCAAGAAAGGAGGTTCAAAGGATGGCGCAATTGAGGGCTACTCCCGGGTCACTGCGGACGAACCAGGTCCAATCGGCTCTCAATCGCCGCCACCCGCTCGCGAAGCTCTACGAGCTGACCTTTGAGGTCTTCGACGGTAGCCGGGTCCTCAAGGATGACGGCAGGCTCCCGGCCTGTGTCCGCGACCTCTTGGAGGTAG
>NZ_BAAAHQ010000103.1:0-1073 GCF_039525605.1 Nonomuraea longicatena
TCGGGATGCGGACAGCGTCGCCCGCATCGCGGATCTCGCCTTCATAGTCGCGGTTGCAGACCAGGTCCGAACCGACGACGAGCTTGGACCGCATCTCAGCCCATACACCGGCAGTCCAGACTTCGGGAATAAACCGGGTATCGCGGTAGGTGGGCTCGGTGAAAATAGCCAAGGGGGAATTCTCCTGCGGGGTTACTTGATTCCAAGTAGGTCGTTGAGTTGGCCCGAGAGGCGAGCAACGTTGATCTCATCGTTCGTCATGCGCTGGAGATCGGATCGGGTGAGCTGGGGGGGCTTGTTCGCCTCACGATTACCAGCCGTCTTGTGGAAAACGTCTTGGTCGAAAGACTTGCCACTCTTGGGAAGCGTCCTTAGAAACGCGTCGATGGCGTCGCCGTTGGGCTCGCCGTCATCACCGGCCAGGACGGCAACGTTGATGTAAGAAACATCCGGAAGCGCCACACCAGCCTTAGCGGCCCGCGCAGTTAGCTCTGCGGTCGTGAGCTTCGCGCCCAGCTCCGCAAGTGTCGCCTTTCGCGTATCGGCCTTTGCTGCCTCGATGGCCTTTTCGGTCTCGGACATCTGCGACTGCGAAAGCTGGTCGTACTTCTTGGTGATGTCCTTGAAACCCGCTTCATGCTTTCGGGCCATCGTGCGCCACTTATCCCGCTCGGCGACCAGCGCCGCAACGTCAACGCCATCTGTTCCCGTGTCGGCAACGGTGGTGTTCGCGGTGGTGTCGTCAGTGGGGGTCGTGTTGGTGTCGTTCTCGGGCATGTTGAAAAGGGCTCCATGTCGGAAGAAATAGACCCCCATGTCGGGGGACGTGTGTTAGGCGGCCTGGAGATAGGGGCCGTATTCGCCGTGATCGATCACGCGAAGTTGGACGTCCTTCGCCGCGCGCTTGTACGCTTCAGCCACACGCCGATCTAGTTCCGCGTCTTCGTCGTCCGTCGAATAGATCGGCTCGACGGAACAACCGCATGCCGGATGAATCGGCATAAGATCACGTTTTCGATACGTGTTCGTAGCGGCGATGACGCAGAGATCGCAATGGTTCGGCTTGTCGGACA
>NZ_BAAAHQ010000104.1:0-770 GCF_039525605.1 Nonomuraea longicatena
TTCTCGGGGACCATGTCCTTGTCGTTCCGCGACCACCGGTTCGAGCCGCCCAAGTACTCAGTCGATGAGTGCAAAGACAAGGACATGACCTACTCCGCCCCGATGTTCGTGACGGCGGAGTTCATCAATAACACCACCGGTGAGATCAAGAGCCAGACGGTGTTCATGGGTGATTTCCCGCTCATGACGCCGAAGGGCACGTTCATCATCAACGGCACCGAGCGTGTCGTGGTCTCGCAGCTGGTCCGTTCTCCGGGTGTCTATTTCGGCCGTAGTGTCGACAAGACGTCGGACAAGGATCTGTTCGACTGCCGTGTGATCCCGTCTCGGGGTGCGTGGCTGGAGTTCGAGATCGACAAGCGCGACAGTGTCGGCGTGCGGGTCGACCGTAAGCGCAAGCAGGCCGTGACGGTGCTGCTGAAGGCGCTGGGGTGGACCAGCGAGCGGATTCTGGAGCGGTTCGGCCGCTACGAGTCGATGCGGGCGACGCTGGAGAAGGATCACACGGCGGGGCAGGACGACGCCTTGCTGGACATCTACCGGAAGCTGCGTCCGGGTGAGCCGCCGACCAAGGAGTCGGCGCAGACTCTGCTGGAGAATCTGTATTTCAACCCCAAGCGGTACGACCTGGCGAAGGTGGGCCGCTACAAGATCAACAAGAAGCTCGGGGTCGATGCGGAGATCACGCAGGGGACGCTGACCGAGGACGACATCGTCTCCACGATCGAGTACATCGTGCGGTTGCACGCGGGTGAGGAGTCGATGCCGAC
>NZ_BAAAHQ010000105.1:0-3492 GCF_039525605.1 Nonomuraea longicatena
CGCCTCGTTGATGGCGTTCTGAGAGTTCGCGTAGAGGGATATTCGCGGGATGAGCTGGTCGAGCAACTCGGGTTCGACAACGGTGATCTTCGCCGGGACCTGAATCCGGCTCAGATCCGCCTTGTCGCGCTTCAAGGCATGGTGAAGGGAGGCGGTGGTCTGCCCGCCGTTCACAATCTGGAGGTCGCTCAGGCTTACTAGGAGCGGTCCCGTTGGGCCCTCCGTGAGTTGGACGCCAGTGGCTGTCACCGAGATGCCGTTGTTGTAGGCCAGGAACCGGCCAGGATCGTTGCGGATGGTCTCGTTGAGCCCCTTGTTGACCTTGCCCCGAGCCTGCAGAAAGGCCCGCACATTCCGCTGGAGCAGCTTCGTGCCGTGCTCCTCGTACATGTCCGCGAGGACCTGGCCAGGGAGGATGGCCATAAAGCACTGGTGGTCGCCGTCGGTGCCGGATGCGGGGAGGCAGGCGACGGGGCTGCCAAGCTCCTCGAAGTCGATGTTGATCGGCTCCTCATGCCGACCTGATGCTACGAGTCGGTGCAGACGTTCGATGTCCCAGACGTGCTGGATCACCGGAAGGCTTCCTACGGAATCCTCCTCCAAGGAGTCGATGGTGGTCCGACCATCGGTTATAAGAAAGATCCGGATTTTGTCGAGCTCGGACCAGTGCGCGTTGATATCCTGCACCATGTCGTACGCTGCGCTGGCTTCTTCCATCTTGAGGTGGTGACCTGCGTGGCATTGGATGGCGAAGTTCTTCGCCCAGCGAAGCTGTCGGATCGCCTGGTCCTTCGCCAGCGTCTGGCCGAGATGTCCATAGTTGGCCACGACCAGGTCGAGGACGTGCCCGTCGTCGCTGAGGTGGTACCCAGCGACCTCCATGTAGCTCTGCGCGAGGGGGGCCTTGAAGTAGCAGACGGTCAGGTCCTCTAATGCCCCGTCTTCGACAAGGTACTCAGCGGCGATCTGCACGAAGACGTCTCGCTTGAGGCGGCCTGAGTCCAATCCCAGCCGCTCTTCAACGTCCCTTTCGAGACTGAGCGCGAACTCTTCAGTGCTCTCGTCACCCATGTGCTACCTCTCCGCCGCGCCTGCCCCTATGAGGGACTCGCGGACCTTGCCCTCGTCCACTCGGTGGCTTTCGCAGGTGGATAGATCAATAAAATATGATACTCCAGACACTCCTGCAGGGAGGTCCACAGGTGTCATTCGTGGAAATCCTGTCTCTATAGTGAAGCATTGCCGGCGGACCAACGCATAGCGATCACTGAGGTAATTGTCGCGGTGGGAGTCCAGCCACCCCGCCTCCATGAGGGAGTTCTCGAACCAGGAGAGCTCTGGGCCGAGGAGGGGATCCTCGCGCAGGTCGTCCACAAGTTCGGGGAGCGAGATACCCTCCGGAGATTGGTCCACCACCTGGTGGACGAGGAACAGGCTATTCAGACCATCGGAGTCGAGTTGGTTCTCGTTACTGATGCGACAGCTATGCATCTGCTTGCGTGCCACGCTCTTGACCTCGACGGCTGTGGACCCGAGGACGAAGTCTTGGGGTGACTGACGTGGGCCGACCCAAGAGCGCACGGCCGCGGTTCCGAGAGCGGAGAGCATCAGGTCCTGGAGCACAAGCAGCTCCCCGAAGAGCCCCAGACGTGCTTCTGGGGTGAGACCTGTGGGCAGCCCCCGGGTGAGCATCCGGCGCCAGGCATTGAGCCTGCGAACCAGTGTCCTCGTCGGCATCTTGCTGGGTAACTGTAGGTGGCCGACCAGGTCGGCCAAGAGCGAGCAAAACAGGAGCCGATCCGTCTGCTGGTCCGCCAAGATCTCGACGGAGCCTTCTCGTATACGGCAGGTCAGTCCGTTGGTAAGCATGAGATCCCGGTCCTCAAGCTTCTCCCGGCTCCTCACCACCAGTGCCCATTCAAGGCCAGGGAACCGGACTTCGACGAAAATATCGACTTTCGACGAAGGCAGAATCCTCCGGCGTACGGATCCTTCTGGGGGCCCGCCCTTTTCCTCTGCCGCGAGGAAGGACTGTTCGAGTTCCTCCGGTGTGGGCGTGGTCACTGGTCCTCGTTTTCCACTTCATCATCACCCATGGCGGTGGCGAGATTGTTCAGGAATATCTCATTTACACGATATTTGACCTTCTGGGCTCGATCGGAGACAGGGAACACGACGGCATATCCCAGAGCGGGAAGACCATGGACCTCGGCGGGGACGTCAACCTTGGATGTCGCGGGGTCGATCGGATAAATCAGCAGGAGGCCCTCCTCCGGGTCCCGGAGCCCCCTCAGGGACTCGCCGCTGGCTCTCGCAGGTTTCTTCTCTCTGCCGTTCTTCCTGAATTCCTCCACCGTGCGCTCGTACGCTCGCCGGTATCTTTCGCGCGACAGTCCCAGAGACTCATGGATCGGGCTGACCAAGACGCCGACCTCGAACTCTCCGTCCTGCACACGGGCGTGGCCAGTGATGGTCTTTCGTTTGACCATGGGGATGTCAACGCCAGGCAGGGAGAGCATATTGGAGGCATTTCCGGCGGTTACCGCGACTGTCCAGCGGGTGAGTTCACCGATGCCGTTCTGTGCGCGGATGTAGTCGGTCAGGTTTTCGGGATTAGCGGCGAGAACTCTGGGCGAGACCGCGAACCCAGTGAAGAAGTCCAAAACTGTGCTCGAGGGCACACCTTCCCGGAAGAATCCGTCTCCGATCCCCTCCCGCCGGTCCGGTGGAACCTCCCCGTACGGAAGTATTTCTGCAACAAGTTTCTCCAGCTTGGCATGGTTGCGTCGAAGAGCCTTGACGCTGGTGAGCATCACCAGGGTCTCGACGCGGGTTCCGGAGAAGCTGACCGTCATGATCTTTGTTGAGCGCATCTTCGCGGAGGCGGTCACCTGGAGGTTGCCGACGCCGTCCATGACCCGCAGGCCGACACGCTTCGGGGTGCCACCGGCCCGCGCCACGGCGCTGGTGAGGTCCATAAGTTCGCGGTTCGCCCGGGTAATGTGCACGTAGTACCCGACGAGCTCCGGTGTGGTGTAGAGCCGGGTGGCATCGAGGTAGCCAGGACGATACCCAAACCATCTGCCCATCTGTAGCAGGGTGTCGTAGGTCTGGGAAGTGCGCAGGTAGTAGGAGACCGAGAGTCCTTCGAGGGTCAACCCTCGTGAGAGTTTGTCACCTCCCACAGCTACCACGGTGACGGGGGTGGTGGACTGGTAGTCGAGTACGTCGGCGGCAGTCCCGTTGATCCGCCTAACGCCATGGGCGGCGTTCTCCAACACTTCCGGGACGAGTCTCCGAACCTCGTCCCAAGTGACCTGTGGTCCGATCGAAGAGCTTACGTCGGTGTATTCCGCGAGCGTGTCATATGTCGGGGCGAAGTCCTTCTCCCACAGAGCAGCGAGACGCCTCTGGACGGACCGCCCGGCCTCGCCGTAGTCGCCCCAAGCGTCGGCTGTGGCGCGCAGATGGTCTTGGACCTGTCTGGCCACC
>NZ_BAAAHQ010000106.1:0-1423 GCF_039525605.1 Nonomuraea longicatena
TTCCATTTGCCCTTCGGTAGGGGATGGACCATAACCGCCTTGACGTATCGAGCCATGATTGCCCGGCGCTCCCCTAGGGTGTCGAGGTCATCCGACAGCCATTCAGCTAGGGCGACTTCACCGCTCATGGCCGCGTGCTGGGCGTCGATGGTGACCTTTGCCTGTTGCGCCCTCATGTCACCTATCCTGGCACGAAGGTCACTCATGATCCCCGACGCGTCGAAGATGTCCATAACGCCCTCTGTAGCGGCCTGGCGGACTTGGGCTAGCCGAATCTCCAGGGTGGCTATGTCGGCGTCGTACGCGCTTCCTGGCGGGTCCTGGGGCACGTCCTCGGGCGCGTCCCCCTCGGCCCTGATTCGTTCGGCCACATACTCCCGAATCACTTGCTCTAGCCACGGCTTAGCTCGGGCAGTGCCGCCGCATCCGCCGCGCGTCGTGTCGCACATGTAGCGCCATCGCTTCTTAGTGCCGTGATCGCTGGGCGTCACCCGATGCAAGGTTGCACAGATGCCGCACCGGACGAAGCCCGCGCCTAGGTGCTTCCGTACGAGGTCTTCCGGCTTCCGAGTGTTCGCGGTCAACTTCAGAAACACCGCTTGCCACTTCACCCGGTCCTTGACGACCGGGGGCCACGACCCCACGCCCTCGATACGGTGGCGCTTGGTTTCTGTGTCGTAGACGGCCACTAGGCCCGCGATGCGCGGGTTGGTCAGCAGGCGGGTTGCCGTCGTGATGACCCACGGCTTGCCGTTGATCGTGTAGAACCCTGAAGAGTTCCACCACTTGATTATCGTCGTCAGGGTGGCGCCCAGAAGAATTCGAGTGAGGGCGCCCACGATGAACGATTGCGCTTCGTGATCTACATGTGTGAGGTAGCCGATACCCTTGGTCGGGTCGGGGTTGAGGTAGCCGCGTAGCGGCGGGCCGCCCGTGGGGCGCCCCATCTCGCGCATTTGCCGTTGCGCCCGTGTGACGCGTTCGGCGGTTTCCTCGGCTTCATTCGCGTCCTTCGCCGCGAGCATTCGAGCCAGCATCCGGCCGTTGGCCGTTGTTAGATCGACTTCGCCCACGGTGACAGTGAACAGCCGCAGCCCATAGCGCTCGACGAGCTGAATGATTAGCTCGTTTTCGAGGGGACGCCGAGTAAGGCGGCTCGTGCTGTAATAGATGATCGCGTTGATACGGCCTGATTCGATATCGGCTATCAGTCGTTGAAAATCCGGCCGTACCTTCTGCGAACGGGTCGATGCGCTGATGTCGTTGTCTATGTAGGTGTCTACGACAGTCGCAGTGATCCGGATGGCCAGTGCGTGGCCGTCGTCGAGTTGCCGGGTAACGCCTAGCTCCCGTCCTTCCCTGTCATCGGATATGCGGGCGTAGATGCCCGCTCGTAGGCCGCCCTGTAGTGTCCTGGCCGACA
>NZ_BAAAHQ010000107.1:0-2265 GCF_039525605.1 Nonomuraea longicatena
TCGGCTCCAAACACCAGATAAGTGACGGCCACGGACAGCCACAGGGCACCAGGGCCTTGCAACTGAAGAGGTTCAAGCCCGCCTTGGAAGGTAAAGATCACCGAGTCAATATATGGATTGGGAGTCACAGTTAGAGTTTTAGAATAGTCCCAGAACTGCGTCCCGCCCCACGCAAAGGTAACAAGCTCATAGTTGGTTACCAATATCGGCACAACGTGATGTTCACGCCATTGCGGCAAAGCATCAGCTTGCGCTTTCGCCCGTCGATTCGAGTTGCCAAGAGCAGTACCAGCCATAGCCCCGAGAACGAACAATGGGTGACCGAGAGCGATCGTCGATCTGTGCTCATATGCAACGCGTCGGCCATACCAACGAGAGTAGCCCAGATGCAGCTCGGCATAGAATCGCCTGCCAGGCAGGTTGATCGGGGGTGGGGGGACCTCGTATAGCTCGCCTCTGTCTATTGTGAGATGTCGAAATAGCTGAATCGCGCTCTCCCAAGCTCTCCAATCGGGCGAGGGCTGATTGTGCAAGTTAGCCTCCTCAACATCGACCGAGCCTTGAGAACCCCAGAATGCCACCAATCGTGGCATTCTGGATCGCAGTCCGCTCATGCATGTCGCGATCAGTTACCAAAATGTTATAAACTGTAACATGGGTTCATTCCCTATCGATCACCGCCCTGCCCAGCCAAGAGGTCCAACGATGTCACGGTAGTCGGTCGCCCCCGCCTCTACGGCGAGCCGAAGTCAGCGATCCTTTCGGCCTCCACTCGAACACCTCGTTACGAGTGAAGCGGAGGGCCATGGTCGGGAGCCGGCGCTGCCTGCTCGGCGGTGAGGCGCCGTACGGGACGATCAGGCTGTGTGAGGCGGCGTTGCTGTACATCCCTGCTGTACAGCAGACCACAGCAACCCGCGTATCCGGTAGCAAGCCGACCCGGAGCGCAGGGCCGCCAGGCCCGAGCACCGGAAGCGGCGCGGCAGCCTGCCCTTACGCGGTCGAGGAGCATGTGTACGCGTCGAACAGATCCGATCTCAGACTTGCCAGCGTGCAGCGAGCGATAACCGTTTAGTTCAGAGTGTTTGCCGATCGCCGCTGGCGAAGTACGATCGAGATGCTTTCTCGCGGCCAGCCAGAGGAGCGACATGTGAACGAACGCTTCTGGTTCTATCGCTGAATGCTTTTCATCCTCACGCTGCCTGCCCAGCTCGGTGATTCTGAAGGACAGCGATGGCCTTGCACAGGTGACCGGCCTTGCTGGGGCTGCAGCGTAGCTTGCGAAGGATCTTCCAGCTCTTCAGCTGGGCGTTCGCTCGTTCACCGGGACCCCGAAGCTTTGCGTGGGCGCGGTTGGCCCGCTTCTGGGATTCGGGTTTGTTCTTGCCTTTGTACGGAGTGCGGACCGGGCCTTCGGCTCCCTGATACGCCTTGTCGGCCAGGGTGATGATCCCGGCCCGCTCCAAGGCGCGCAGGATGCCCCAGATCCGGGCGGCGCTCAGGTCGTGGGCTTTGCCGGGCAGTGCTCCGGAGGTCCAGAGGATGGTGCCGTCCGGTGAGGCGATGACCTGCACGTTCACGCCGTGCACCCGGTGCTTGCCGGAGAAGTACGGACGGTCCACGGCGATCCGGTCGATGCGGATCAACGTGCCGTCGAGCACCAGGTGGTGCAGCCCGTCCCGCTTCGCTTTGCGTAGCGCCCGGCCGAGCTTCGGTGAGCGGGCCGACAGCAGAGCGACCGTCTCCTCCACATAACGCCACGCGGTCGCGGTCGATACCCCGAACCCGGCGCCGAGTTCGGTGAACGTCTCGCCTTTGCGCAGGTAGACCAGCACGAGCAGCGCTTGCTGTCCCGGGTTGAGCAGTCGCCAGGCCGATCCGATCGCCTTGCGGTGCCGACGGATCACTCCGGCGACGTAGTTCAGCGTTGAACGCGACAAATCGACGGCGGCACGATAGAACAGCATCCGAGGCCCCTGGTTGTGATGGATCTGGTTGTGGTGATCAATCCATCTACCAGGGGTTTCTTACGTCGTCAGGCGAACGCCCAGCTCGCGATCATGCTGTGACCGGCACCCCCGTCGCCACGGGTTGAAAAAGCCTCGCTGGATGGATGAGTTCGGCATCCAGAAGGAAGATGAAGCCAAGAAAATCATAAAGACCAAAGAAGGCGTTGAGAAATTAACCTCCTACGCTAGAGCCGCGATTCCCTCAGAGCGTGTTTGAGAAGATCATTCACGTTCGGCGTGGTGACGTGACGACGAG
>NZ_BAAAHQ010000108.1:0-7035 GCF_039525605.1 Nonomuraea longicatena
GTTCACGGCGTCCTGAAGGGGAATGATCCGCTTGAGTTCTGATACAGCCTTACCATTGAGTCGAGGGCGATTCAAAAGCGGAACGACCGGAACGCGCCCTAGCGGGTTGTTCGCCTCCGTGAACTCATTCCAGTCCTGACGACCCGTTGTGTACGTCGAGGCGTAGACCCGATTCGGTAGCCAGAGCGTCGCGTGGGTGTCGCCCCACTCGTCATCAATCTTCTTCAGAGCGGCACGGATAACCTTCCGCGAGCCTGGAACGTAGGACACGACCATTTCATGTGCCGACTCGGGAACGACGATCGGCTCCCCGTCCGAGTCACCCCAGACGGTAATGAACGATGCGCCGGTTACGAGCGCATCTGTGTGCGCCGCGTCCGAATCAGCGTCGAGGCCGTTTCGCTGCCAGATATCGAGGGAATCGGTGTCCGCTTCTGGGTCTTCGGTGAATCGGAACCCATCTACCTGCAACCGTTCGGCGACCGAATCGACGACCAACGAAGCGAAGTTGTCCGCCCAGGTGTCCTCAAACATCGAGCCAAAAGCCTCGCGGAACTTCGCCGCTGCAAACGACAGTTGATGACGGCCCTCATAATAGTCGTCGTAGCGTCTCGCGGTAGCCGACTGATTGTTCAGCTCCCGCTCAAGATGCTTCACCCATTCGATAGGTGCGCGGGGGTACGGCTCTAGAAACGTCAAGAAACCCTCTCAATAGCTGATGGCGCGATAACGCTTCTTGCGTAGGCGCCCGTCCGCTATCGCGTCGGCCCGCGCCTCGACCGCCAGCACGGCGGCCATGCACGCGTCAATATGCTTCTTTGACTTCTTGGTGTCCTTCCTCAGGACCACGCCCGCGCGCACTTCGCGCGTCCGGGCGTTCATCACGTGGCGGGTCAATGTGGCATCGCCGACGTGCGAGATTTGCTGAGTCTGGATGCCGGTACGGAACCGCTCGACGGCGGTACTCATCGGTGTATCGCGATGAGTCCAGAACTCGAATATGTGGTTATCGCCGAACTCGATAGCCCAACGACCTACGATGTCTTGCCAGTAAGCAGGGTCGGCATAGGCCCACTCGACGCGGTATTCATCGAACGCCTTAGCCATAGCCGCATCTACGGCCAACACATCGACTTCCCAGTCATCGCCCGTGTGCGGGTTCTCCCAAATCGCGATGGGGAACACTAGGCCATCAGACAGGCGGCAACCGATGATCGCCGTTGCGTCATACCTCAAAGAGCCGTCAAATCCAATAGCGATTTGGTCGCCAGGCTTCGGAGTCTCCTCCGAGACAATCGCGTCCCAAGCCTCCTTCTCGATGGCCTGGTCAACGGTCGCCGTAGGCTGGTTCAGAAAGTAGCGCTTAGCCTCGTGCTCTTGCATGGTCTGTAGCTCGATGACCATGCGGTCAAGGTCCATCCATTCGGACGCCGGACCGTAGACGTAGCGGAGGGCCTTCCGAAGCTCGGCCTTGTTCCTGATCGAAACAGGCGGGGCTTCCTTGTGGTCGAACAGCAACCCCGGATGCTCGATCAGCCCGTCAGTGGCCTTCAAGAAATCCGAATGCATGCCCTCGGCGATGCTGTCCTCGCCGGGCGCATACATGGTGGAGGTTTCCAACGCCCATGGCTGGGCGCTCTTACGCTTCAGGAGGTTTCGAGAGACGGTCTTGTGCATCTCGCGAAGCTCGCGAGTGACGTATAAGTGGGTCTCGTCAAACACCCCTAGCGTCTCTTTCCCGCCGTCCTTGCTTGCCGACGAGGCGGACGACGGAACGATTTCACCGCCGCCCGGCTGGGGAAGATTGACCTTCGCCAGGTTGATATCCAGCCCCGGATAGGCGTCGTATACCGGCCCTTCCGAGAGCATGTAATGGACGTTGTCGTAGGTGTTTCCAGCCTGCGATTCCTCGGTCGCCAGACACCGAATGAACGGGTACGTGACCGGTCTGCCAACCGGGTTCCCGTTCGCGTCGAAGCCGTCGCATCGCACCGGCCCGAGGGCTTCAGCGCACACCAGCATCCCGGCAAGCTCGGACTTTGCCCGTCCCTTCGGACGGGAGAGGAAAGCCCGTGTAACGCGCCTCCGGCCTCGCCTATCGACCTCGTACGCGTCCACGATGAACCGCGCATACTCGCGATCCATCACGATCGGTTGCCCCTGAACATCGCCGGGGCCATGGACTAGGTAAGCCTCGATCCAGTCGATGACCTGGTATCCGAGACTGAATTCGGGGGCCGTCCAACGCCCGTCGAGGGCGTAGGGCAAGCCCCCTCCTTACTGGTGTGCGTATGCCTGGTTGATGATCTCGACGCGATCAGCCGGAATCCGGACCGTCAGATACGGGCCAGAACCATCCGGAGTGAACGCGGTAGAGACGTGCTCAACCGTCCACGGGAACGCGTAGCCGTCGATCGTGAAAGAGAAGAACCCGTCCGGGAGACGGGTCACATTGGCGACGGATGCCAACTTCGGATCGGCCACTAGTCCTCCAACGCCTTACGCCGGTCAGCGATATCGGCCACGGGCGCAAGCGTCGGCTTGGTTTCCTTCGGCCCTGAGAGCTTCATGCGCAGCCGTTGACGGTCGGCGATGGTGGCGCCCAGCCGCTCCTCGTTAAGCCGGATCTCGGCAAGGATGGCTGTCCGGGGTTCCTCGTGGTACTGCTCGACGAGCGGCGCCAGCATCGCTAGGCGCATCCAATCCGTTGACGTGAAGGCCGCCGATTGCGGCGCCGACCGCCACGTGTCCCACCATTCGCGCGTCGCAGCCGAGTACTTCGCGTACCCGCGAAGCCGGGGCGCCTCGACGGCCGGAGGCACGTCAGAGAGCGTGATGGAATCCACGGGATCGGCGTTCCTGCGAACGCGACCATCCTTCGGTGCTGGTCCTGTACCAGCCACGCCCCACCCCCTTTCATCGAACTCGATCAAGACGTGTAGGTGGCCGCGTGTACACGCCTTAGCGGCCACGTCGGCTAGCAAGGCCGACGCAGGCGAACCCGCTTGGTTGCAGGGACGGGATTCGAACCCGTGCTTGGAGGCCCATGAGGCCCCTGTGATCGACCACTACACCACCCCGTGTTCATCACTCTCCGCGCTGGCCGGCACTTGTGTGCAACGCGTTGACCTGCGGTTCCTTGAATCGCAGGGACTTTGCCGGCGACTGCGGAGCGTGAGGATTCTGCCTCTGGCGGAGCCTTGTGCCCTGAAAGCTTCGGGGCGCCAGACAAGCTATGGGGGCGTGCTTCCGTTACACCACACCGGGGGATGAAAGCCCCGGCACCGGGATTCGAACCCGGACCACCCCCCCGCTGGCCTGCCAGGGTTCGAACCTGGAACCACCGGATTAACAATCCGGCGCTCTGCCGATTGAGCTATAAGCCATTGGATCAGAGGAACGTGCTACCGCTACACCATTACCGGTCTCCGGGACTCGAACCCGGCCCTTTCCTCTGTCGCCGAACGCCCAGGGGTCGAACCTGAGTCCGTGGCACTTCACGCCACTGCTCTGCCGATTGAGCTAACGTCCGTCACGGTCATGCACCCTCGTTACATCACTACGCGGCTAAGTCGATTGCCGCGCGCCCGGAGTCGAACCGGAACTAACCGCTTGCGCGCAACCGGCGGGAGTCGAACCCGCATGATGCCGGACCAAGATCCGGTGCTCTGCCCTTAAGCTACGGTCGCGATTGCTCGGGATGGTCGGAATCGAACCGACACCGCCCGCCCTGTTTGCGGCTGATAAGGCCGCCCCTTGGGGCCGGAATGCTGCCTACACTCCATCCCTGAAGGTTCGTCCAACCGGCTTATCAGGCCAGTGAATGAACCTTTGTGCCGCCCTAGGGATTCGAACCCTAACCGTCCGGTTCCTGAGACCGGTGCCTCTGCCGTTGGGCTAGAGCGGCATGTGTCTGTGGCGGGATTTGAACCCGCATCTCCTCCTCACCGGAAGCGTGCTGCGCCCTTACACCACACCGATACGGGTAGGGCCGTCGCCCTTCCGACCGGGGCCGTCGCCCCCACGAGTCCAAAGCTATCCGGCAACCAATCGGCGCAGGCCCCTGTTACCCCGGCTTGTCGGCCCCGGTCTGTAAGATGTCGCCATGACCGAAGGCAAAGACCTCGACCCCAGCGGATTGCGGGGGAAGATCCATCCCCCGAACAAGTGGAAGCCCGGCGATGTCGTACTAGACGCCGAGGGGAATCTATTCGCACGAAGCGATGATCCGCGCTGGGTGTGGGGATATCCGTCGAACACCGCGCGCACGCACTTCGGCGTAACCGTCCCTGACGGGTCGGTCGAGGAAGACGACCCCGTTCGACCACTCACGCTTCTAGTGCGTGATGGGTATCCAGTCCTGGGCGAAGACTAGGCGTTTCTCGCCGGGCGAAGCTGGTGGCAATCCCGCAGCTCACAAAGCGTAATCGCCCTTGGAAGGGCCGTCGCATACCCTCGCCCAGACCCGTACATCCTGCGAGGACCAGCCCTCCACAGTTCTCAAACCGTCTGGACTGTGGGGGTACCCCCTCCCGGGTATCGCACTATCGTCACTCCATGTACACGCGCAACCAACCTGCAATACGTGTACACGCTGTGGCAAACTTCGCGATGTCAGCAGGCTTCAATCGGAGGGCTCTCGTAAGAGGCCATCACAACCAACTTGCAAACCGTGTACACGTGCCTTACTGTCTTCCCTGTCAGCAGGACGGGGGCGAAAGCCCCCGAAGGGAAGGGAAAACATCCATGGTTAACGGCACTGCTACCGAACCCCAAAAGAACCTGATTCGCCTGCTCGCGGTCGAGCGGGGGCTTGACCTTCAGACGATCGAGGCAGGCTTTGAGGACATGACTAAGAGTCTCGCTAGCGACTTCATCAAGTTCCTGAAGGGGCTCGCGGCCACGAACCCGGCGAAGCCGGTTCAGATCGTTGAGGCCGGGTTCTATAAGCTCGGAGAGAAGTACTTTGAGGTTCGGGAGTCCAAGGCCGGGCGGCTGTACGCCGTCGAGATCTACCAGAGTGCATCCGGGGGAGCCACTTCCGACTACGCCCCCGGCATCGTCCGGCTGCTGAAGCCGGAAAACCTTCTGACCCTCGACGAGGCCAAGGTGTTCGGGAAGGAAACGGGATCGTGCTGCATCTGCCGTAGGGAGCTGACGAACCCGGAAAGCATTGAGTCTGGGATTGGTCCGGTCTGCGCTAGCCGCTTCTAGGATCGCCTCTAAGCCCCCGCTGCGGCGGGGGCTTTCCTGTGTCTAGGGTCGAACCCGTAGGAGCATCTACGGCTTACGTAGGCGCTCTCTGTGTGTCTTAGCGAGATGACATCGGGCGCATATGGCGCCCAGATTCGAGGGGTCGTGATTGTCCCCCGGAACGATGTGATCAACCTCACTAGCGTCTTCGCCGCATTCGTAACAGCGGTAGCCATCGCGCCGAAGGATTCGGCGACGGATCGTAGACCAGTTGCTAGGAAGTCGAGAGATGTCCTGTCGCGTGTGTCCGGCCCACGGGCCGGGATCGTGATCGACGCACCTACCCCTAGCTTTCACTGTCTGACGGCATCCTGCCGTCGAACAGATTGCTTTTGCTCGTGGCATGAAACCTCGCGCGCCCGGGGCGCGTTCCTGGCGAACATGGCTGTTGTGTGAGCCAGCTAGGTAGCTGAAGGGCGTTGCGATCGGGTCCGTTTGGACTACCCCGATCGCCTACGGGTTTGCTAGCTGCCTGAGGGGCAGCGTTCCTATTTGCTGCCCCCCTAGCCCCCCAGGGGGGTTCCTATCCCTATATAGATGTCCGGCACGGCGTTCCGCCGACACGCCCTTGATGTGATCTGCATCACAACGAATGCTTGCAAGTTGGCTGCAAGTTGGTTGGGCCGCTACGTTCAACGTGTGGCAACGACGCTTACAGTCCCCTCCGGGGATCTCTCGAAAGCCCTCGGCAACGCTGAGGCATGGCTACCGGCCAAGAGCCCGGTTCCCGTGGCGCTTGTGATGGTTCGGTCCGATGGTCCGCTCTCGATTCACGTGACCGACACGTTCACGGCCGGGGAAGCCTTCTGCCCCGTGGAGTCTCGCGACCAGGCGAAGGCGGAAGCCGTTGAGATCGTCCGATCCGATCTAATCCTGTTGGCCAAGCGCGCCCGTCAGGACGGCACGCGCAAGACGTATTCCCGCCTGACGATCGAGACCGGCCAGGGCGTCATCCTTCACGGGGCCATCGACGAGCCGAACCCCACGACGGCAACCGCCCTCGCGGCGGGCGGGGACTCCTGGCGCCCCGAATGGGCGATGCTGAGGGACCTTTTCGAGATCGCTGAGAAGCGCGAACCGTGGCTCATGGTTCAGCCCCAATACATGACCCTCCTGAACAAGGTTCGCGCCGACGTGGTGGGTAGAGGGGCTCACCTGGTGGCCGTTCCGGAGATCGGCCCTGTTCCCGAAGTCGGCGCCGTGTTCGCGAAGGTGGGCAAGAACTTTCGCGCCCTGATTATGACCCTCGACGAAAAGCGCAATGAAGACTACTTGGGTGAAGGTGGCTTGTGGTGACTGGCATCGCGGATTTCTATATGACCAAGCACGCGGCGAGCCGCGCCCTCGACATGCTGGTGACCATCGAGGAGATTCAGACGGCGCTCGTTTCCCCTGAAGTGACATATGGACAGTCTAACTATGGTGACTGCGCTTCCATTCGGCAGGCAGGCAGTATTGCCCTGGCGCTGAAGGGCAAGATGGTGATGAGCGTTCTCTACCGCAAGACAGAAGCGTGGTCGAGGGAAGATATCGCGTGGGCGATTCAGCAGGCGGGCGACGCCGCGTGACCCTCCCCCCCGACGTCGTCGAGGCCATCCGCGAGCAAGCCCGGAGAGACCACGTTCCCGATCCGGCCCGCTGGTCCGCCGTCCTAGCCACAGTGCGAGTGATGCGAGAGGCAAAGGCCGATCAGGAAGCCGCATAGGAAAGCCCCCGCCGTGGCGGGGGCTTTCTGCTTACACAGGGACGATTGTCACGGAATCCGGGGGCATGTTATACCGG